>NZ_JBEPDU010000083.1:0-19419 GCF_040300525.1 Saccharopolyspora sp. NPDC000359
CGACGCTCTTCCTATAACACCCTCAATATCACCCACCCGGGGCCAACCCCGCGGGTTTTCTTATCCCTATCTCCTTTTGCGCGCGGGCGGCCTCGGCCGCCCGCGCTTCTTCTCCTCATGCGGCGCGCCGGTTCGACCCGAAGGCCGGATCGGAACCCACACAGTCATCCACAGTGGACGCTCGTTGTCGCCCGATGGGTGGAGGCGGCGGCGTGTTGTGACCCGTTCGGCGGAATTGCGGTGCGACATTCGGCTGCGTGTCCGTGCTCGAGTCGATCCCCCACGCCATCGCCGACGGCCCCCACGAGCGCCGGCTCGGCCTCCGCTGGTGGCTGCTCATCGGCGCGACCTGCACCGTCCTGCTCCTCGGCTACCTGCTGTCGGCCGGGTTGATCGCCCTGGTGACGGCCACCGCCACCAGCGCCGAGTTCAACCCCGTCGTGGTGCTGCTGGCCGCGCTCCCGGGGTGGCTGGCACTGCACCAGACCGCGCTGACGATCACGGGCGCACCGATGAGCGTGCTGCCGCTGCTCCCGACCGCAGCCGTGGTGCTGGTGACCGCGGCCGCCTCGGCCTGGGTGGCACGGCGCTCCAGGTTGCGCCGACCGGACCAGGCCTGGCCGGTCATCGCGACGATGGGGCTGGCGCACGCCTTCGCGGGCGCGGCCGCCGCCCTCGTGCTGGCCGGACCGTTCCGCGCTGTCCCGGTCGACGCCTTCCTGAGCTGCGGCCTGACCGCCACCGCCGCCGCGACGGCGGGCGTGGCGAACCGCTGCGGCCTGATCTACCTGGTCTGGGAGCGGGTCGGGGCCGAGGTGTGGTCGGGGCTGCGCATCGGCCTGCTCGCGCTCGCCGCGGTGGTCGCCGGTGGCGGCGTGGTGCTGCTGGTGGGGATCTGCGCGTCGGCACCGGAGATGGTCGCCTCGATGTCGCGGTACGACGGTGCCGGTGACGCGATCGGCACCTCCCTCCTGTCGCTCCTGTACCTGCCGAACGGGGTGCTCGCGGGGTGGGCCTTCGCCGCCGGTACCGGCCTGTCGCTGGGCGAGATGACGGCCCAGCCCCTGCACATCGCGCCGGGCCCCGGACCGGTGCCCGACCTGCCGCTGCTCGCGGTCCTGCCGTCGCAGGCGGGGGCGAGCTGGTCGGTCCTGGCGCTGGTGCTGCCCCTCGCCGTCGGTGTGCTGGTCGGCCTCGCCTGCCGCCGGGTCCCGGGCAGCGCGACCCGCAGGCTGCTGGTGATCGGCGTGGCGGCCTGCGTCGCGGCGGTGGGCACGCTGGTCCTCGCGCACCTGGCCGGTGGTGACCTCGGTGGTGGCGCGTTCAGCCCGATCACGTTGCGGCCGCTCGCGCTGGCCGCGGCGACGATGTGCTGGATCGCCGTCCCGGCAGCCGCCGTGACCTGGCTGGCCGGTCCACTCGTCTTCGAAGAACCCGCGACCACACCCGACACCGCCGAGAGCACCGGTGCCACGGCCCAGGACGAGCCGGATGCGGCCGCCACCCCGGAGGGCGCCGAAGCGAGCGGGGACACTGCCGAGCCCGACGGCTCCCCGGCCGAAGCCGACCCCGCAGAGCAGCCCACCTCGGAGGAGGCTGCGCCGACGGAGGACGCGCTCGAACCCGCGGACCCCGAACCGGCGATCCCGCACGCACGCGAACCCCTCACCCCGACCAGGACCGCGTGGTCCGAGATCGACCCCAGCGAGTTCGACGGTGACGTCGAGTCCTGGACCCCCGGCGAACCCTGGCGCACGACCGGGACCAGCAACGGCAGCGAGGTCTGGCGCGACTAGCACCCACCCGCGCCCCGCCGGGGATCCGGACGCATCGGGCAGCTGGTCCGGCGCGGGCTCCGCCCGAGGTGAGGGCTGCGCCACTCGCCCGGGCCCTGGCCGCGTCCGCCCTGCGATCAGCGCTTACGCTCAGGGAGAGATCGTGCCCAGGCATGTCAGGAGCGAACGCTGAACCCGAGTACGACCGACCAGTCGGACGCCACCGCGTCGCCCACCCGGTTCACCACCGCCGATCCGGCGCGCGTGGTCGTGCTGGTGTCCGGCTCCGGCACCCTGCTGCAGGCCCTGCTCGACGCGACCAGCTCGCCCGACCACCCGGTGCGGGTGGTCGCGGTCGGTGCGGACCGCGACGGCATCGAAGGGCTCGCCCGGGCCGAGCGGGCGGGGGTGCCGACCTTCGTCCGCCGGGTCAAGGACCACCCGAGCCGGGCCGACTGGGACCGCGCGCTGACCGAGGCCTGCGCCGAGCACGAGCCGGACCTGGTGGTCTCCGCCGGGTTCATGAAGCTCGTCGGTGCGGACTTCCTGTCGCGCTTCGACGGCCGGTACCTCAACAGCCACCCGGCCCTGCTGCCCTCGTTCCCCGGCATGCACGGCGTGCGCGATGCGCTGGAGTACGGGGTGCGGGTCACCGGGTGCACGTTGTTCGTGGTCGATGCGGGCGTGGACACCGGACCGATCCTCGCGCAGGAGGCGGTCGAGGTGCGGCCCGACGACGACGAGTCGAGCTTGCACGAGCGGATCAAGGCCGTTGAGCGGCGGTTGCTCGTCGACACCCTGGAACAGCTGGCGTTGCACGGTTGGACCGTGCAGGGACGGAAGGTGAGTATCCCGTGACCGCGAACTCGCAGGAGCGGCGCGCAGTTCGCCGCGCGCTGATCGGCGTGTCGGACAAGTCGGGGCTGCTGGAGCTGGCGACCGGCCTGCACGCCGCTGGCGTGGAGATCGTGTCCACCGGCGGCACCGCCCGCACCATCGCGGACGCGGGCGTGCCGGTGACCCCGGTCGAGGAGCTCACCGGCTTCCCGGAGGCGCTCGACGGCCGGGTCAAGACGCTGCACCCGCGGGTGCACGCGGGCCTGCTCGCCGACCTGCGCCGCCCGGCGCACGTCGACCAGCTGCGCGAGCTGGACATCGCGCCGTTCGACCTGCTGGTGGTGAACCTGTACCCGTTCGTGCAGACGGTGGCCTCGGGCGCCGCTCCGGACGAGGTGATCGAGCAGATCGACATCGGGGGCCCGGCGATGGTGCGCGCCTCCGCCAAGAACCACGCGAACGTCGCGGTCGTCGTCGACCCGAACCGCTACGAGTGGGTGCTGGAGGAGGTCCGGGAGGGCGGCTTCACGCTGGCTGACCGGGTCGAGCTGGCGGCCGCCGCGTTCCGGCACACCGCCTCCTACGACGTCGCGGTGGCGTCCTGGATGAGCAAGGTGCCGACCGGGGACGACTCGGTGTTCCCCGGCTGGATCGGCGAGACCTGGGAGCGCCGCTCCGCGCTGCGCTACGGCGAGAACCCGCACCAGCCCGCCGCGCTGTACGTCTCCGGCGGTGAGGCGACCGGCCTCGCGGCCGCTGCGCAGCTGCACGGCAAGGAGATGTCCTACAACAACTACGTCGACGCCGACGCGGCCTGGCGCGCGGCGCACGACCACAGCCAGCCGTGCGTGGCGATCATCAAGCACGCCAACCCGTGCGGCATCGCGGTGGCCGAGGACCTCGCGGCGGCGCACCGCAAGGCGCACGAGTGCGACCCGGTCAGCGCCTACGGCGGCGTCATCGCGACGAACCGCGAGGTCACGGTGGCGATGGCCGAGCAGGTCGCCGAGATCTTCACCGAGGTCATCGTGGCCCCCGGCTACGCCGACGGTGCGGTGGACGTGCTGAGCCGCAAGAAGAACATCCGGATCCTGACCGCGCAGCCGCCCCGGAGCGGCCGGGTCGAGATGCGGGCCATCTCCGGCGGCATGCTGGTCCAGGGCTCCGACGCCATCGACGCCGAGGGCGACGACCCGGCCAACTGGACGCTGGCCGCGGGCTCCCCGGCGGACGACGCGACCCTGGCGGACCTGGAGTTCGCCTGGCGCGCCTGCCGCGCGGTGAAGTCCAACGCGATCCTGCTGGCCAACGACGGGGCCACGGTGGGCGTGGGCATGGGCCAGGTGAACCGGGTCGACTCGGCGCGGCTGGCGGTCTCCCGGGCCGGTGACCGGGCCAAGGGCTCGGTGGCCGCGTCCGACGCGTTCTTCCCGTTCGCCGACGGCCCGCAGGTGCTGCTGGACGCCGGGGTGCGCGCCATCGTGCAGCCCGGCGGTTCGGTCCGGGACGCCGAGACCATCGCGGCGGCGGAGGCGGCCGGTGTGCCGCTCTACTTCACCGGGACGCGCCACTTCGCGCACTGACCCAAGAGCACTCCGAGCGGTGCGGGCGGCCTCGGCCGTCCGCACCGCTTGCTTTTCCCGGGCGGAACGGTCGAGCCCGCGCGCCTGGTCGTTGCGCACCCCTGGTCTTGATCGACCGAGGCGCCGAGTCCGCGCCAGCCGCTCAGCGCGCGGTGCCCCGGGAGCGGCGGGTGTGGCGTGTGGGAGGCGTTCGGTCGCGGTGCTGGGGAGTTGGTTCGCGCGCATGGGAGGTCTCCTCGGCGGTGGGGTGGGGTGGTCGGTCGCCGCGCAGTTCCGCCGGGGCGGACCACCGGGGCGTCGAGGCCTCGGTGCCCCGGTGGTCCGGCGGGCCCTGCCCGAGCCGTCGCAGAGGCGGTTCGGGCAGGGTCTGGGAGCGCGGTCGCTGATCCAGTTGTAGCGGCTGTTTTCCGCTGGCTCAGCCGAATTTCGGGCGATCGAACAAATGTTCACCCAATCTGGCGACGGGCCTTGACGAGGGGGCGCTGGGCGGGGTTTACTTGTCTTGTTCGAACTGAGGTTCGAGTTGGAGCAGTCGGTGTCGGGGTCGACTGGTCCGCTGGTTCCGGCGCTGCGTTCGGGTGCAGGCGCAGTGCTGGTTCCACCGCTGTCTTCCCCACAGCGGCTTGGTGGGTGCCCGCTCCGGGGTCGGGCATCCACGTGCGCGATGTGGGGAGGCAGCGATGTCCGCGATGACGTCTTCGACGGCTCCGGGCGCGTCCGTGGCGTACGGGGTGTCCACGGGTGTGCCGGTGGTCGAAGCGGGTGGCGTTCCCGGAGCGGGCCGGGTGCTGCCCACGCGGGCGGAACTCGCCGCCGTGCTGCCATGGCCAGGTTTGCGCCGTGGCAGCACGGTGGCGGTGCACGGATCTGTCTCGCTGCTCTTCGCGCTGCTCGCCGAGGCGACCGCCAACGGCTCGTGGGCCGCGGTGGTGGGGTTGTCCGGGATCAGCCTGGTGGCCGCGGCGGAGGCCGGTGTGGAGCTGGCCAGGCTCGCGGTGGTCCCGCGGCCGGGCAGCGACCCGGCCGGGGTGGTCGCCGCGCTGCTCGACGGCGTGGACCTGGTCGTCGTCGGGGGCACTCGGCGGATCGCCGACCCGGATGCTCGGCGGCTGTCCGCGCGGGCGCGCAACCGGGGTTCGGTGCTGCTGCCGTTCGGCCCGTGGCCGGGCGCCGAGGTACAGCTGCGCTGCGCTGGTGCCAGCTGGCGCGGACTCGGGCAGGGCCATGGCTACCTGCGGGAACGCGCTGTCACGGTGCATGCCGGCGGACGCGGTGCGGCGTCCCGCCCGCGTTCGTGCCGACTCCTGCTCCCGGCGCGCGACGGCGCTGTCGGGGTTCCCGCGGACGAACCCGCGGAGATCGCGCGCCCCCGGCTGCGCTCGGTGGGGTGCTAGCGATGTCGACTCGTCGACTCGTCGTGTGGTGCCCGGACTGGCCGGTGGTCGCCGCGGCTCGCGCGGCCGAACTCGGTCCGCTGGTGCCCACCGCGGTGTTCGCGGCCAACCGGGTGGTGGCCTGCTCGGCGTCGGCCCGCGACAGCGGGGTGCGGCGCGGCATGCGCCGCCGCGAGTCGCAGAGCCGCTGCCCGGACCTGGTGGTCTGCGAGCACGACCCGGACCGGGACGCGCGGTTGTTCGAGCCGGTCGTGGCCGCGGTCGAGGACATGATGCCGGGCGTGGAGGTCGTCCGCCCGGGGCTGGTGGCCGTTCCGGCGCGGGGCCCGGCGCGCTACTTCGGGTCCGAGGAGGGCGCCGCCGAGCGGGTCGTCGACAAGGTCGACGCGCAGGTCGGGGTGGAGTGCCAGGTGGGCATCGCGGACGGGTTGTTCGCGGCGGTGCTGGCGGCTCGGCGCGGTCAGCTGGTCGCGCCCGGGTTGAGCCCGGAGTTCCTGGCGCCGCTGGCCGTCGACGAGATCGACCAGCTAGTCGACCAGCCCAGCGGGCGGCAGGCGGCGGACCGGGCCGAGCTGGTGGACCTGTTGCGCCGCTTGGGGATCCGCACGCTGGGCCAGTTCGCCGCGCTGGACCCGGCGGACGTCGCGACGAGGTTCGGCCGGTCCGCGCTGGCGGTGCACCGCGCGGCCGCCGGGCAGGAGGAGCGGCCGGTGCTCCGCCGCCAACCCCCACCGGACCTGGTGGTGTCCGAGCAGCTGGACCCGCCGGTGGACCGGGTGGACCGGGCCGCGTTCGCGGCCAAGGCGCTGGCGGACCTGCTGCACGCCCGGCTCGCCGAGCTCGGCCTGGCGTGCACCCGCCTGGGGATCTCGGCGCGCACCGAGCACGGCGAGGAGCTCGACCGGGTGTGGCGGTGCGCGGAGCCGCTGACCCCGGCGGCCACCGCCGACCGGGTGCGGTGGCAGCTCGACGGTTGGTTGAACGGGCGCAGCGGATCGCCGCGCCCGACGGCCGGGGTGAGCGTGCTGGGCCTCCGCCCGGAGGAGCTCGTCGGGGCGGGTGGGCTGCAGCTCGACCTGCTCAGCGCGGCGACCGGCGAGGCGGATGCCCGCGCTGGCCGCGCGTTCGCCCGGGTGCAGGGCATGCTCGGGCCGGAGGCGGTGCTGACCGGGGTCCTCGACGGTGGTCGGGACCTGCGCGACCGGGTGCGGTTCGTGCCGTGGGGCGACGAGCGGCGCCCGGTGCTGGCGCCGGATCGCCCGTGGCCGGGGCGGATCCCGTCCCCGTCGCCCTCGGTGGTCCCGGATTCGCCGTGGCTGGCGGAGGTCCTCGATGCCGAGGGGCGGCCGGTGGGGGTCACCGACCGGGACCGGCTCACCGCCGCGCCGCACCGTGTCGAGGTGGCGGGCGGCCGGTCCCGCGCGGTGTCGCGCTGGGCCGGGCCGTGGCCGGTGGCCGAGCGCTGGTGGGTGGAGCTGCTGGCCGTCTCCGCTGGGCAGACGGCTCCGGCGTCGCAGGTGCCGCCGCGGTCGTCGGTGCGGATCCAGGTGGTGCTGGAAGCGGACCCCGGGGAGGGCGACCTCGACCCCGGCGAGGTGGCCCTGCTGCTGGTGCACGAGCAGGGGCGTTGGTGGGTGCAGGGGGCCTACCGGTAGGCACGAACACTCGTTCGAGTTGTTTGTCGGTTTTTCGGTGGCATGGTCGTTTCGAACTGGAGTTCACTGGTTGTCATGAGTTGGTTCAACCCTCCCCAGAGCTGGTCGGAACTGGAGACCGCGCTGTCCGGCCGGGTCCCTTCCGCCGATGGGCGAGGGGACCGCGACGAGCGGCGCCCCGGCGGTGGGAGCGGCGGTCCGAAGTGGACTCGGCGGGGTGCCGAGCGCCGGTTCGGCGCCGCGCCCGAGCCGTCGGTGCCGTACGCGGAGCTGCACGCGCACTCCAACTTCAGCTTCCTCGACGGGGCGAGCGATCCGGCGGAGCTGGTGGCGGAGGCGGCGCGGCTGGGTCTGGAGGCGATCGCGCTCACCGACCACGACGGGCTGTACGGGGCGGTGCGCTTCGCGGAGGCCGCCGCCGAGCACGGGGTGCGCACGGTCTTCGGCGCGGAGCTGAGCCTGGGGCTCACCGCGCCGCAGAACGGGGTGGCCGACCCGGAAGGTCAGCACCTGCTGGTGCTGGCCCGGGACCCCGGTGGTTACGCGAGCCTGTGCCGGGCGATCAGCGAGGCGCAGCTGGCCGGGGCGGAGAAGGGGCGCCCGGTCTACGAGCTGGAGGAGCTCGCCGCCGCGGCTGCGGGGCGGTGGCAGGTGCTCACCGGCTGCCGGAAGGGGGCGGTGCCAGCCGCGCTCGCGGCGGGCGGGTTCGACGCCGCCGCGGCGGAGCTGGACAGGCTGGTCGCGCTGTTCGGCGTGGACCACGTCGCGGTGGAGCTGACCGACCACGGCCTGCCGGAGGACTCCGAGCGCAACGATGCGCTGGCCGAGCTGGCGGCCCGCGCCGGGGTGTCCGCGGTGGCCAGCACCGGGGCGCACCTGGCCCGGCCGCAGCAGGCCAGGTTGGCCGGGGTGGTCGCGGCGATCCGGGCCCGCCGCAGCCTGGACGAGGTGGATGGCTGGCTGCCCGCCTGGGCGGGCAACTACCTGCGTTCCGGTGCCGAGATGGCGGAGTTGTTCGCGCGCTACCCGGGAGCCGTGCGGCGAGCCGCCGAGCTCGGTGGGGAGTGCGCCTTCGACCTGGACCTGGTGGCGCCGCAGCTGCCGCCGTTCCCGGTGCCGCAGGGGCGGACGGAGGTGAGCTGGTTGCGCGAGCTGACCTACCAGGGCGCGCTGCAGCGGTACGGCCTGCCGCAGCAGGCCCCCGACGCCTACCGGCAGATCGAGCACGAGCTGGCGGTGATCGAGGAGCTGGACTTTCCCGGCTACTTCCTGATCGTGCAGGACATCGTGGAGTTCTGCCGCAACCACCAGATCCTGTGCCAGGGCAGGGGGTCGGCGGCGAACTCGGCGGTGTGCTTCGCGCTGCGGATCACCAACGCCGACCCGGTCCGCTACCAGCTGCTCTTCGAGCGGTTCCTGGCCCCGGAGCGGGACGGCCCGCCGGACATCGACCTGGACATCGAGTCGGACCGCCGCGAGGAGGTGATCCAGTACGTCTACCGCAAGTACGGCCGGATGCACGCCGCCCAGGTGGCGAACGTGATCAGCTACCGGCCGCGCTCCGCGGTGCGCGATGTCGCCCGCGCCCTCGGCTACTCGCCCGGGCAGCAGGACGCCTGGAGCAAGGAGATCGAGAACTGGGGCCCGCTGCCGGAGGACTCCGAGATCCCCGGCCCGGTGCGGGAGCTGGCCGGGGAGCTGATGGGGTTCCCGCGGCACCTGGGCATCCACTCCGGCGGGATGGTGATCTGCCACCAGCCGGTCAGCGAGGTCTGCCCGGTGGAGTGGGCGCGGATGCCCGGCCGCACCGTCCTGCAGTGGGACAAGGACGACTGCGCGGAGGCCGGCCTGGTCAAGTTCGACCTGCTGGGGCTGGGCATGCTCTCGGCGCTGCGCTACGCCATCGAGATGGTCCGCGAGCACCACGGCAGGGAGGTCGACCTCGGTGAGCTGGACCTCGCCGACGACGCGGTCTACGAGATGTTGCGCCGGGCCGACGCGATCGGGGTGTTCCAGGTGGAGAGCCGGGCGCAGCTGGCCACGCTGCCGCGGCTGAAGCCTCGGGAGTTCTACGACCTGGTCGTCGAGGTCGCGCTGATTCGGCCGGGGCCGATCCAGGGCGGCTCGGTGCACCCCTACATCCGGCGCCGCAACGGGGAGGAGGAGTGGGACTTCGAGCACGAGTTGATGTCCGGGGCGTTGGCGAAGACCTACGGGGTCCCGCTGTTCCAGGAGCAGCTGATGCAGCTGGCGGTGGACGTGGCGGGGTTCTCCCCGGCGGAGGCCGACCAGCTGCGGCGGGCGATGGGGGCCAAGCGCTCCGAGGAGCGGATGGCCCGGCTCAAGGGGCGGATGTTCGAGGGGATGGCGGCCAACGGCATCTCCGGCGAGCTGGCCGAGCAGGTCTACCAGCGGATGCTGGCCTTCGCCAACTACGGCTTCCCGGAAAGCCACGCGTTGAGCTTCGCGCTGCTGGTGTTCGCCAGCGCGTGGTTCAAGCACTACTACCCGGCGGCGTTCTGCGCAGCCCTGCTCAAGGCGCAACCGATGGGATTCTACTCGCCGCAGTCGCTGGTCGCGGACGCCCGGCGGCACGGGGTGCGGGTGCACGGACCGGACGTCAACGCGAGTCGGGTGAAGGCCGACCTGGAGCCGGATGCCGCCAGCGAGGGGCGGCAGGCGGTGCGGCTCGGGTTGGCTTCGGTGCGCGGGTTGGGCGACGGCGCCGAGCGGCTGGTCGCCGAACGGGCGGCGAACGGCCCGTACACCGGCATGGCCGACGTGGCTCGGCGCACGGAGTTGACCGCGGCGCAGATGGAGGCGTTGGCGACGGCCGGGGCGTTCGGCTGCTTCGGGCTGTCCCGGCGCGAGGCGCTGTGGAACGCCGCTGCCGCAGCCGGTGATCGTTCGAACCGGCTGCCGGGGACCACGGCCTCGGCGGCGGCTCCGGCCCTGCCGGGGATGGACGGCGTGGACGTGGCTGCGGCGGATGTCTGGGCCACCGGGATGTCCCCGGACAGCTTCCCGCTCCAGTTCGTGCGGTCCAAGTTGGACTCGATCGGCGCGTTGCCCGCGGACCGGCTGTCCGAAGTGGAGCACGGGACCAGGGTGCTGGTCGGTGGTGCGGTGACGCACCGGCAGCGACCGGCCACCGCGGGCGGGGTCACGTTCCTGAACCTGGAGGACGAGACGGGCATGGTCAACGTCATGTGCTCGCCGGGCCTGTGGGCGAAGTACCGCAAGGTCGGGCGCTCCAGCGCGGCACTGCTGGTGCGCGGAATCGTCGAGCGAGCGGAGGGGGTGATCAATCTCAGAGCTGACCGGCTGCAGAAGTTGGAGGTGCGCATCCCCTCGACCTCTCGCGACTTCCATTAGCGGCCAACCCGATTCGGCGTCGACCGGCCCGACCGGCAGCGGATGAACACCACTCCCTCCCAGGGTGTTGCTTCCGGCCATCGTGCGGGCGGTCCAGGTGCGCCGGGGCCCGGGTGCGGCGAACCCCACCGGCGCCGCGTCCGGGCCCACCCGGGGCTCGTTCGCTCCGGCGCGCTCGCCGTGGTCCTGCGTGCTCGCGCTGGTGAACCTGTTGCCCGGTTTCCGCAGGTGTTCAGCTAGTTCCGGAGGTGATTCCACTTCGAAGTCGACATCGAGCATGCCCACCACGAGCGCGACGAGGTCGTAGGAGTCCGAGGCGAGTTCCACCCGGCAGGTGGTCTCGTCCACCGGTGTCACGATGCCCTCGACCCGGCCGTCGACGTCCGCTGCGGGTGCGTGCAGGAGCAGCTGCGAGCGCTGCGGCCACATCTCGAAACCCATGGTCCTGCGCAGGTAGGTTGCGACGTCGCCGTCCGGCGGTTCCCGGTGCGTGAAGCGCGGGCCGTTGGGGGCGCGCAGCGTCATCCGGTCCACCCGGAAGGTGCGCCAGGCGGTTCGCTCGACGTCCCAGCCGACCAGGTACCACTTCCGCCCCCAACAGACGAGGCGGTGTGGTTCGACGTTGCGCCGCGTTGCGGTGCCGTGGTGGTCGAGGTAGTCGAACCGCAGCGCTTCCGCGGCCCGGATGGTGGTCGAGATCGCGGTGAGCGCCGTCGCCTGCACACCCGGCCCCCTGCCGGGCGGCATGGTCACGACCGCGTTCGTCAACGTGGTGACCCGGTGGCGCAGCCTGGACGGCAGGACCTGTTCGAGCTTGCTCAGGGCCCGCAGCGAGGCTTCCTCGGCCTCGGTGACGTGACCGGCTGCCGCGGTGTGCAGGCCGACCGCGACGGCGACCGCCTCATCGTCGTCGAGCAGGAGCGGGGGCAGCGCGGCACCGGGGCCGAGCCGGTACCCGCCGTTCGGTCCGATCGTGGTTGCACGGGGTAGCCGAGGTCGCGCAGCCGCTCGACGTCGCGCCGCACGGTCCGGGTGGTGACCTCCAGGCGTTCGGCCAGTTCCGTGCCCGACCGTCGCGGCCCATCTGCAGCAGCGACAGCAGCCGGAGCAGCCGGGCGGGTGTTGCGAGCATTCGTCCCCCTGGCAGCCGAGCAGGACCGGATCTGTCCTACTCGGGCGCGAGCCTGCGCGCATGAACGCACTTGACCCGTACCGGATCGATGTCCCGCAGGAAGCCCTGGACGACTTGCGGGAGCGCCTGGCCCGCACCCGCTGGCCGGGCGAGGCCCCCGGCGCCGGCTGGTCGCACGGCGTGCGCCAGGACTACTTGGCCGAGCTGGTCGAGTACTGGCGCGCGGGGTACGACTGGCGTGCGCACGAGGCCCGCCTCAACTCGTTCCGCAGCACACGACGGTCATCGACGACCAGCGAGTGCACTTCCTGCACGTCCGCTCGCCGGAGCCGGACGCGACGCCGCTGATCATCACGCACGGCTGGCCGAGCACGGTCCACGACTTCGTGGCGCTGCTCGGGCCGTTGACCGACCCGCGCGCGCACGGCGGGGCCCGGGAGACGCGTTCCACGTGGTCGTTCCGTCACTGCCAGGGTTCGCCTTCTCTGGGCCGACCACGCGGACGGGCTGGGGCGTGCACCGGATCGCGCGCGCCTGGGCGGAGCTGATGCGCCGCCTGGGGTATGACTGGTACGGGGCGCAGGGCGGTGACTTCGGCAGCATCGTGTCGCCGGAGATCGGCCGGGGCGCGCCGGAGAACGTCCTCGGCGTGCACGTGAACGCCCTGGTGAACGCCTCGGTGGCCAGCGAGCTGGAGCGGTTGTCGGCGGAGGAGCGCGAGCGAGCCGTGCGCAACCAGGAGCTCTGGTACGCGCACTCCGGGTACGCGGTCCAGATGTCCACCCGGCCGCAGACGCTGGCTTACGCGCTCAACGACTCCCCGGCCGGTCAGCTGGCGTGGAACCTGGAGTGGTTCGTGGACTGGGATCCCGAGCACACCGCGCAGGCCCCGATCGACCGGGATGCGATTCTCACCGACGTCACGATCTTCTGGCTGACCGGAACAGCCGGATCAGCGGCGCGCCTCTACCTGGAGTCCGCCGGTGCGTGGGGCGGTGCCCGGAGCGGCCGCCGGTTCCGGTCGGCGTGGCGAACTTCGCCGGTGACGGTGCCGTCCGCGGTTTGGCGGAGCGGTTCCTCGAGATCACCCGCTGGACCAACTTCGCCGCGGGCGGCCACTTCGCCTCGCTCCAAGCCCCGGACTTGCTGGTGCGCGACATCCGGGACTTGTTTCGGCCCTGCGCTAGCCGTCGCCCGGGCGTCAGGCCACGCCGCAGCGGCGGATCGCCAGCAGGGCGTAGGTGCGGGCGGCCTGCTCCAGTTCGCTGATCGAGACGTGCTCGTCGTGGGCGTGCGCGTACTGGATGTCGCCGGGGCCGTACTGCAGGGTCGGGATTCCGGCACCCGAGTAGAGCCGCAGGTCGGTGCCGTAAGGCGCGCCCAGCGCCACTGGTCTGGGCGCGCCCGCCGCGACGACGGCGTCCTGGGTCTCGGGCAGCAGCGGGTGCCCCTCGGGCAGTCGCCCGCTGGCGAAGATCCCGCCGGGCCAGCTGACCTGGACCGGGTGCTCCGCCAGCCAGGGGTCCGCGGCGCAGGCCTCGGCGATGGCGGCGGTGAACTCGGCCTTGGCGTCCTCGATCGACTCCCCGATCCGGACGCCGTAGCGCCCCTCAGCGACGGCCAGGTCCGGCACCGTGCTGGCCCAGTCGCCGACCCGCGCCATGCCGATGGACAGCGGGTACGGCACCTCCAGGTGCTTGACCAGCGGATCGGGGTCGGCGTTGCGGCGGGCCTCCAGCTCGCGCAGCGCGGGCAGCAGCCCGGCGAGCTTGTCCAGCGCGTTCACGCCGCGGTAACGGGTGGATCCGTGGGTGCTCTGACCTGCGACCTCGATCCGGAACGTGAGCGATCCGCCATTGGCGGCCACGATCGTGCCCGAGCTCGGCTCGGCCAGCACGCACGCCTCGCCGCGGTGCCCGCGCCGCAGCGTGGCGAACGCGCCGAGCCCGCCGTCCTCCTCACCGACGACGGTGTGCACGGCCACCGGCCGGGCGAGCTCGACCCCGGCGGTGCGCAGGGCGTGCAACGCGCCGAAGATCGCGGCCAGCCCACCCTTCATGTCGCAGGTGCCCCGACCAGCGGCGATGCCGTCCTGGACGCGCAGGGCGTACGGGTCGCGGCCTGGCCAGCGGTCGAGGTCGCCGGGCGGCACGACGTCGGTGTGCCCGCAGAACACCAGCGCGGGCTCCGGGCCGTGGCCCCGCACGCCCACGCAGCCGTAGGCGGTGTCGCGCTCGGCCTCCTGGCCGGGGAAGCCCTCCTGCTCGGCCAGTTCGCGGACGTCGATGCGCCAGTGGTCCACCCGGTGCCCGAGCGCGGCCAGCCGGTCGGCGCACCACTGCTGGGCGTCGTGCTCCCCGCTGGTGCCGCCCACGCTGGGGATCGCGACGAGTTCACGCAGGTCGTCCAGGATGCCGTCGGCATCCAGCGCGTCGAGGACACGACGTTCGAGGTCGGAGGGGGTCTGGCGGCTGTTCACGTGTCGAGTGTGTCGCATGCGTCCAACGGCCCGGCCCGCGCCCACTACCATCTCCGCGTGGCCGAAGGCGACAACACCGAGCGGGGATTCGAGATCGGCAAGGACGGTCTGGGCGGCATCGTCGTGGGCATGGACGGCAGCCCGGCGAGCTTCCACGCCGCGGCGTGGGCCGCTGGCCTGGCGCGGCGCGAGCGCGCCCGCCTGGTCCTCGTCTACGTCGAGGCGGTGGGCGGCGTCGCCTACTGGTCGCCGATGGGCGTCGCGGTCGCCAGCGAGGCGGCCGAGAGCCTGGTGGAGGAGTTGAAGAAGGAGGTCGTGTCACACCTGAAGTGGCTGGACATCGACTGGGACTTCGTCCACCACCGGGGCGACCCGGCGGTGGGGCTGGAGCAGGTCGCCGAGCAGTACCGGGCGGACCTGATCGTGGTGGGCCGGTCCCGGCGGCGCGGTGGGCTGCTCGGCACGGTGCCCGCGACGCTGGTGGTCGAGGCGGTCCGCCCGGTCGTCGTGGTGCCGTGATCCGCCGCGTCCCGGCAGCCCCGCACTGGTGGGTGCGGCGCCGTCCGGTCCGGTGCGCGTGACAGGCTGAGCGGATGACGAACGTGGTGGGCGAGGACTTCCAGGACGCGGTGCTGACGGATCAGGAGTGGGAGGGCCGCACCTTCGAGCACTGCGACTTCACCGACGCCGACCTGACCGGTCTGAGCACCCGCAGCTGCGTGTTCACCGAATGCGTCTTCACCGGCGCGGACCTCAACGCCTCGCGGCACGTCGCCACCGCGTTCCGGTCCTGCAAGTTCGAGCGCACCGTCCTCGGCAAGTCCACATTGGATGGTTGCAGCCTGCTGGGGTCCAGCTTCGTGGACTGCCGCCTGCGCTCCCTGCGGCTGCGCGAGACGGACCTGACGCTGGTGGGCATGGGCCGAGCCGACCTGCGTGGGCTGGACCTGCGCGGAACCCGCTTCCGCGAAGCCAATCTGACCGACTGCGACCTGCGCCGCTGCGACCTCCGCGAGGCGGACCTGACCGGCGCCCGCCTGCTCGGCGCCCGGCTGGCCGAAGCGGACCTCCGGGAGGCCCGGATCGACGCGGACGCCCTGGTCCAGGCGAACCTCAAGGGAGCCCGGGTCGACACGATGCTCGCTCTCGCCTTCGCCGCAGCCCACGGCCTCCGCGTCGACTGAGGCCGCCCTCCCGCGCGGCCCGGCAGGATGAAACGCCCCGCGTGGAACTTGCGGAGCAGCAGCCACGAGGTGCCCCGACGACGCATGCCGCCTTGCCCAGCCGAGACGTCCAGGAAGGACGCGGTTCGAAAAGGTATGGTCGGCACGATGTTCCGCGTTGGCACGGTGCCGGTCCTGCACAGCATCGTCCTCTCGCGTGCAGGAGGAGCGGCGTCCTCCCGTAAAGCACCGTGTCCGCCGGGGGCCACTGCACGGACTCTTCGACCTCGAATCGTTTTGGCAGCGGAAACGTGCGCCCATGACGGGGATTCGAAGCTCGGGGACGAGAAGGGCCTGGCATGCCGTTGCCGAGGCGCGCACGAACCTGCGCCCATGCCGGTGATCCCACCTCGCCCGCGAGCAACACGCATCGGCGCCTGCCGACAGACCCCCGGACCCGAGACGGGCGCGTGCCCGGTGAACTTCGCTCAACCGCCCAGCGCACTGCGCGGCAACCACCTGCCCAACACCACTCAGAAACCGCAAGAACGACTGGCTGCTAGCACCGAGCAGGAAGGGAAGAACAGTGGAGGACATGCTCCTCGTCGAGGACCTGATGATGCTGCTGCTCGACGACGAGACGGGGGATCCGGCGGTACCGGGCGCGCTCCAGCACAGCCTCGGCGGCGCCGTGCTCGTGGAGTTGGCGCTGCGCGGGAACGTCGAAACCGACGGCAGTTCGGCAGATGATCCGAGCGTCCACGCGGTCGAGGGCGATCCGCCGTCGGATCCGCTGCTGCGCTCGGCCTACGACAAGATCACCGAGCGGCCACAGCACATCCAGCAACTCCTGCTCGAAATCGGCGGCGGCCTCAAGGAACCGGTGATCGACCGGCTGTTGGAGCGCGGCCTCATCCGCTCCGAGCAACGGCGTTTCCTGGGCCTGTTCCGGACGACCAGGCTGCCCGCGGAGGACACCGGTCACGAAGCGGAGCTACGGCGGACGATGCGCGCCGTGCTGGAGGACGGCGCGAGCCCGGACTCCCGCACCGGCGCGCTGATCGCGCTGGTCTCCGCGAGCGGTGCCCTCCGCTACCTGCGGCCACCGCTGCTCCCGTGGTCGGACGAGATCCAGCAGCGCGCGAAGGAGTTCGAGCAGGGCAACTGGGGCGCTGAAGCCGTGAGCACCGCGGTGGTCCGCAGCGCTGCGGCGATCGCCGCCTCCACCGCCGCGGTCACCGTCACCACCATCATTACCTCCTGAGCGCCGCCGCTGCTCACGCCCCGCTGAGCCCCAGCATGGGCAGGCAGGGTTCGAGGTCCTCGACCTCGACGGGGACGGTGCGGTGCCGCTCCCAGTCCTCGCGGGTGAGCCGCAGCCGGTGCTCGACGGTCAAGCGTCCGCGCACTGCTCCGCGCTGCTGACCGTCGAGCTGGTAACCGAGTTTCCGGGAAACGGCCAGGGAAGCCTCGTTGCCCTCGACCGCCGCGGACACGGCTTCCTCCGCGCCGAGGCAGGCGAAGGCGAGGTGCAGCACGGCGGCGCGCATCTCGGTGCCGATGCCCCGTCCCTGGTAGCGCTGCCCGAGCCACGAGCCGGTGCGCACCTGGCGGGTGATGGCCAGGTCCCGGGCGCTGATGCTCTGCTGACCAACGACGACTCCGCCGTGGAACGCGGTGAGGTCGAGCGTCCAGTCCTGCGGCGTCCAGCTGCCCAGCACCCGCCAGTGGTGCTGGAGCACGTTCCGCGCGACTTGCTCCGGCGGGTGGTCGGTCCACGGCACGGAGAACGGCATGACGTCCGGGTCGTGCACGCCTCCGGCGGCCAGCGAGGCCAGCTCGGCGAGTTCTCCGGGCGTGGGCAGGCGCAGCTCCAGGCGAGGCGTCGTGAGCCTGAGCCCGGCCGGTGGGAAGTGGTCGGTCAGCACCGGTCCAGGGTGGCCCAGCCGTGCCCGCTGGGCAGCTCATTCTGCTCATCCGCCCCGTCTGAGCTGGTGCAGCGCGGTCAGGGGGCAGGTGGGGTGGCGACGATCGCTTTCCCGTTCCGGGAGCGGCGCGTACGGTGGAGGCAGCTGGTTGAGCCGGTTGCTCCCGCAACCGACAGGGCCTCCGCCGCTCGTCGACACGGCGCAGGGCCGCTCCTTCCACAGCTTCTAGGAAGCCGAGCCGTTATTGCCGCTCGGCTGGGATTGGACCTTCTGCATGACAACCCGAATGCCGCCGGTGCAGGCGCGCACGGGGTCTCGGAACCACACCGGAACGCCGGAGCCGCGAGGCCCCGCGCGCCACCGGGAGACCCTCGAACTGGCCTCTGCGCTGCGACTTCACCTCACCTACCCGAGCCGGGGCGCGGTCGTCGTGACCGCGGTCGGCGACATCGACACCGCCACGACCCCGCGGGTCGCCGCCCTCCTGTGGCCGCGCCTGCTGACCAAGCTGTCGTCCGTCGTGCTGGACCTCAGCGGAGTCACCTTCCTCGGCGTCGAGGGCGTGGCGCTGATCAGCGCCGCCCGGGCCTACGCCCCGCACCGCGACGTGGAGTTCACCGTGGTCGGTGGCCCCGCCGCTGTTGAGCGCGCGTTGCGCGCGGGCGAACTGGCCGGTGTGCCAACGCCCCGCTCGTGATCCACTCCTCGCTGGTGCGCAGGGGGAACCCGCACCGCTGATCCGGAGTGGTCCGCACCATCGTGCGATCTCCCGCCCGGTGCCTGCCACGGCACCGACCCCGAATCCCGGTACCTGACTTCGATCCGCATGCGTGACGCTCGATCAGGTGCGGCACATCATCGCGGAGCAAGCGTTTCGAATCCGAACTTACCCAGGCGACGCCGGAGCGTCGGCGGCCCGAGAACGAGCGAAGAGCACCCGCGACTGTCGCGGGTGCCCTTCGCATCACGAGCTCTGTCACTCCATGGGTGGGCGTTCCGTGGCGGGCATCTCCGCCAGGGTGCCGTCGGCCAGGAGGTCGCTGATCGCCGCCGGGAGCACGAACGCGGTGCCGCCGCCCGGCTGCTCGAACCACGGGACCGCCGTGCCGCGCAACGCCTGGAGCGGGCGCTGGACGCGGTAGGCGAAGTACGAGCGGTTCGACCACTGCGGCGGGAGCGAGCGGTGCGTGTACGGCGTGCGCATCGTGTAGACCACGTTGCCGTTCGGCTCACCGAAGCGGTCCAGCTCGGTACCGGGCTGGAGCATGATCACGCGCCGGTCGCGGTACAGCGTCAGCGGCGGCTCGCCGTTGAGCGGCTGGATCTGCTGGCCACCGGGCTGCTGACCACCAGGCTGCTGGCCGGGCTGCTGCTGGCCGCCCTGCGGCGGGCGCGGCGGCCCGGGCGGCGGGCCCTGCCGGTGCGGACCGGCCATGCCGGGGCCACCAGGGCCCGGGCGGCGTTCCGCACCGCCCACCGGGCCGGGACCGCCCTGCGGTGCCGGGGCACCGCTCTCGCGGCGGGGCTGGCGCTTCGGCAGCGGCGGCACACCGCCGGGGCCGCCGACCGGCGGCTGCTGCTGCACGGGCTGGCCGACCGGCGGCGACGGCGGTGCCGTCGGCGGAGCAGGTCGGTCCAGCTGCGGTGCCTGCTGGAGGCGGGTCGCCTCCTCGCCCGGCTGGGGCGCGTCGTGCTGGATCGGCGGCTCCGGCGGCGCGCTCGGGGCGGCCGCCGGATCCTGGTTCGCGGTGAACAGCGGGTTGCCACCGGCCGGTTCCGGCGTGCGCTGGGGCGCTTCCGGCTCGGGCGCGGGCCGCTGCGGCAGGTCGGAACCCGGCGTGCGCTGCGGCAGCCCGGCCTCCGGTGCCCGCTGCGGCAGGTCGGTTTCCGGTGCCCGCTGCGGCAGGTCGGTCTCGGGCGTGCGCTGCGGCAGCCCGGTCTCGGGCGTGCGCTGCGGCAGCCCGGAATCCACCGCCGCCCGCTGCGGGAGCTCGGGTTCCGGGGCCCGCTGGGGCAGGTCCGCCTCCGGCGTGCGCTGCGGGAGGTCGGGCTCGGGTGCCCGCTGGGGCAGGTCCGCCTCCGGCGTGCGCTGCGGGAG
>NZ_JBEPDU010000084.1:0-17980 GCF_040300525.1 Saccharopolyspora sp. NPDC000359
TGTCGCCCAGCGCATCGGTCGGCATGAGTTCCTGCATCTTCCGCGCGCCCGGCGCCCGCCCGGACACCGGTGGCCCGCACGACCCGAAGGGTCCGGACGGATCGGACCCGACCCACCCGAAGGACTTCGCTCCGGACCGCCCGGACCCGCACCGCGACGGCGACGCCGACCCGGGCACGCCGGAGCGCCAGCGGCAGATCGACGAGGCCGAAGCCCACCGCGACACCACGCCGGGCGGCTCGTCGTTCCACACCGACCCGAACATGCGCGACCTCGCGCAGCGGGTGCCCGACGACGGCGTACACCACACGGTCGACGTGCACGCCCTGCCCGACGGCCGCGTCCGCGTCGGGGACCGCACGTTCAGCCCGCAGGAGTTCGCGGACATGCTCCGCCGCGACCCGAACTGGGACGGCAAGCCGATCCGCCTGCTCTCCTGCGACGCGGGGACCAGCGGACTGGCCCGCGACCTGTCCCGCGAGCTCGGCGTCCCGGTGACGGCCCCGCGCGGCCTGGCCTGGACCGACGGCAGCGGCCGCGTCTTCGCCTCGGACATGGGCCCCGACGGCCGCCCGGGCTGGCCCCCGAACGGCGGCTGGGACACCCACCACCCGGACGGCACCCGCACCCCGGCCAGCAACGACGGCTTCCACCCCACCCGCGACGGCGCCGACCCGGGCCAACACCCCGACGACGCCGAAGCGAGGGGCGACGAGGATCCGCACGGCCAGGACGGCGGCTTCGACCCGCCGCCGCAGCGCGTCGTGCTGCAGACCTTCGACCCCGCCGACACGCCGGACCACTACGGAACACCTGGCGGCGGCCGTCCGAAGGTGCCCGATCCGATCACCAGCTGGAACCGCCCGGACGACGCGACCTTCACCCGTCCCGGTGGTCATCCAGAGGGCAGGAGCCCGATCACCGTTCCAGACCCGTCGAACCCGAAACCGCTCAACAAGCTCGGATCCCGCACCACGCTGAGCTCGCTGTCGGAGCGGGGGCAGCTGGCCGCCAACACCCGGTACGACGTGCCCGGTCGAGGCAGCTTCTTCACCGACGGCAGCGGCAGGATCAAGTGGGCGGAGATCGACACCACCGCGGACGGGTACAAGAACCACAAGAACCCCGAACTCCGCTACCCAGCACCCAACGCCGCCTACCGGGTGGACAACAACTGGACGTTCAACACCAACGAGAACGGCCAGACCGAACGGATGTCCGGAACCCCGCACTACAAGGACTCCCCCGGCGCGCTGTCCGACGACCGCTACGGCCGCGACCAGTCGTCGCAGGACCGGGCTGGTGACGAGGGCAGGGCCGTGTACCCGGAGCGGCACTGGGCTGGCGGGCACATGGCCGCGCACGAAGCTGGCGGGCCCGGCGAGTACATCAACATGTTCCCGCAGATGGCAGCGTCCAACAGCGGGCACAACCGGGAAGGCATGACCAACGAGGCGTCCTGGCGCAACCTCGAGGACTACCTGTCCAGCGCCCACCAGCGCAACGCCACCATCGATCGGATCGAGGTCCACGCGCCGCGCGATCCGGACGGCATCCCGACCACGGTGACGTACCGTTGGCTGGAGACCGACGAGCACGGGGTGACCCGGTACGTGCAAGCGGACTTCCCCAACCGCCCGGACCCGGACTTCCACTACGGTCCGTGGAAGGACTACGGCGAGGACGAGGAATGAGCACCCCTCCGGACAACAGCGCCCCCGAGGCGGACGAGATCCGCCAGCAGGTCGTCGACTCACTGCTGGCGAACGCACCCTCCGACTGGGCGGAGATCCAGCTGGACTTCCGCGCGAGCAGCACGATCTGCCAGGCGGAGGTGAGCGGTTCGGTGCTGTCCGGCTCGCCGCTGCTCATGCCTCCCCCAGACGGCACCACTGGTCGGCTCAAAGCCCTCCGGGCGGTCATGTTCGAGCCCGGACGCGGTACTTGGTTCTCGCTGCACCTCGGTGTCCAACGCGGCGGAAGTCCGCAGTACCGGTTCAACTACACCGACGACCCGCACTGGCGACCGCCGGTGGCCCCAACCGTGTTCACCTTGGACCAGGAGCGATTTCCCCGCGACGACCAGTACATCCCGGACTGGTTGCGCGAACGCCTGGCGGCAGGCGCCGCGATGGAGCGCGACTTCCAGCAGCGCGAGGCGGGCACCGGGGACGCCTGACCTGTGCTGGACCAGCCGGTAGGGTTTGCCGGAACACGGGCTCGAGCAGCGGCGACGACCTTGACGGACACGGGAGGACATCGATGGCGGAGCGCGGCGGTCTGGGACCGGAGGAGCAGAAGGAACTACTCGACGAGCTGGCCGAGGTGGTGACCGCCGCCGCCCCGGCGAACTGGCAGCTGATCGCCCTGGAGTACCTCTCCGTCGGGCGCCACGTGGAGGTGCGGGTCGGCGTGCGCGACTCGAACGGCGACCAGGTTTCCTGGGAACCCCCGGCAGCGGTCGACGAGCTCTTCTGGCGACTGCGGGTCGGCATGTACCAGGAAGGGCTCGGGACCTGGTACACGTCCTTGTTCCGCATCAGCCCGCCCAACACCTACGAAGTCCTGTACAACCGGGACAACGAGCCCCCGTGGAACCCCCCGGCCGAAGCCTTCGCCAAGGAGCAGGAGCTCTTCCCCCGGGACGACCAGCACACGCCTGACTGGTTCCGCCAGCGCCTCGCGGGGGCCTGACAGACCTCCGACCGCGGCGTCCGAGGTGCCCGCCTCAACCGTCGACGTCCGCCGCCGCTCCGCCGTCTGAACCGGCGCCGAGCATCCGCCCCGGCGCTCAGCCCCGCACCCGCCGTCGCCGAGGAACTCGACATGATCTCTCCGCTGCAGCTCGGTCGGAGCTGGCCAGCCACCGGCCGGAGGAGGGCTGGCTGCGCATCGACCTGGTGAGCAAGATGACGGCGCCGGTGCAGGACCTGGCGCTGACCGTGATCATGGACGATGGGTCGAGCCTCGAGGTGGCCTCAGCGACGAGTTCAACGTCATCCTCGCGAAGCTGCGCACGGTGCGTTGCTCGATCGCGGAGCTTCAACGACGAGCGCGAACGTCTCACGAGGCGGTTGCGTGGGGTCGTGAGTGGCGATGGTCGCGCAAACCACCACCGCCGCTCACGAAACGATACGAGCGGACCGATCGTCAGCTGATCTCCTGGGAGCCGCCGTGGCAGGCACCCGCGGAGAGCTCCACCCAGGAGCAGCCCGGTCAGTCCTGCACCCGGCCGAGGTGGTCGGCGGTGCGGGTGGTTTCTGGGAGGCGGTACTCCGGGGCCAGGCGCAGGACCAGGTCGCAGGCCGCGTCGAGGGTGAAGCGGTGGCCGACCGAGACGAACACCGGCTTCACGCCGCGCTGCGTGCGCAGGGCTCGGCCGACGACTTCACCGTCCAGGTGCAGTGGCGACCAGTCGCCCCGTTCCTCGCCCGGCGGTTCGCAGCGGCCCATCGCGGTCTTGCCGACCCCGATGCTCGGGAGGCCGGTCAGCACACCCAGGTGGCAGGCCAGGCCGAAGCGGCGCGGGTGCGCCAAGCCCTGGCCGTCGCACACCAGCACGTCCGGCCGCACCGACAGCTCGTCCAGCGCGGTGAGCAGCGGCGGCGCCTCGCGGAACGCGAACAGGCCCGGGACGTAGGGGAATCCCGCCTCCCCCCGCACCACCGAACTGTCCACAACGGACAACGTCGCCACGTCCAGGACGGTCACCACGGCGACGACCTCGTCCGCGTCGCGGTACGCCACGTCCAACCCCGCCGCCGTGCGGATCTGCGGCGGGTCCTCGACGCGGACCGCCGACCGCAGCCGCTCCTGGATCGCGACGGCTTCGGCCTCCGTCCTCGGCCACGGGTGTAGGTCGCGGGTCACACCGCCGATCGTAGCCAGCGCTGGGACGGCCTGGCCGCGAGGAACTCCGCAAGGCCGTGGCGGCCGTACTCGCGCCGCCACCATCCCTCCCCAGCACCGCAGGCGTCACACCTGCCACGCCCGGCGCTCCCGCTCCGGTGGACCGGAACACCGTCTGGGAACACCGGGAAAACTCAGTCGAAGCGGGGCGACTCGGTGCGGCTGCGCTTCAGCTCGAAGAAGTACGGGTAGCTGGCCATCGCCACCGCCCCGTCGAACAGCTTCACCGCGTCCTCACCGCGCGGGATGCGGGTGATGACCGGCCCGAAGAAGGCCACCCCGTCGACGTGGATCGTCGGCGTCCCGACCTCGTCGCCGACCGGGTCCATGCCCGCGTGGTGGCTGGCCCACAGCTCCTCGTCGTAGTCGGTGCTGGTGGCCGCCTCGGCCAGCGACGCGGGCAGCCCCACCTCCGCCAGCGAGTCGCGGACGACCTGCTCGAAGTCCTTCTCCCCCCGGTCGTGCAGGCGGGTCCCCATCGCCGTGTAGAGCGGCGCCAGCACCTCGTCGCCGTGGTGCTTGGCCGCGGCGATGGCCACCCGCACCGGGCCCCACGCCTTGTCCAGCAGCTCGCGGTAGTCGTCCGGCAGGTCGCGGCCCTCGTTGAGCACTGCCAGACTCATCACCCGGAAGTGCAGGTCGATGTCGCGCTCCTTCTCGACCTCGAGGATCCAGCGCGAGGACACCCAGGCGAACGGGCAGGCCGGGTCGAAGTAGAAGTCGACGCGGGGGCGTGCGGTGGCAGTCATGCAGCCTCCAGGTGCTCAAAGATTCGATCGCGGGCAACGTTCGGGCACGACCCGCTGTGAGCACCAACCCCGGTGAGGTCGATTATCTTCCCGACACGCCGAGCGCCCGCGCCTGGCGCACGCCGGGGCGCGCGCCCGTGCGCGGACGTGATTTGATTCCTGCGCCAGGTCGCCGCCGGGCGAACCTGGACCAACCAGTCCCGACGAGCAACGAGGTGATCCGTGGCCCCGCCGAACCTCACCCGCGAACAGGCCGAGCAGCGCGCGGCGCTGCTGGAGGTCCAGTCCTACGACATCGAACTGGATCTGTCCGCGGGCGCGGGTGGGCCGGACGTGGAGACGTTCGGTTCCACCACCACGGTGCGGTTCCGCACCACCCAGGCGGGGGTCGACAGCTGGATCGACCTGGTCGCCGACCGGGTGCGCAGCGCCGTGCTCAACGGCGTCGAGCTCGACGTCTCCGACTACGACGAGTCCACCGGCATCCGGCTGCCCGACCTGGCCGCCGAGAACGAGCTCGTGGTGCGTGCCGACTGCGCCTACACCAACACCGGCGAGGGCCTGCACCGGTTCATCGACCCGGTCGACGGCGGCGTCTACCTCTACAGCCAGTTCGAAACTGCCGACGCCAAGCGGATGTTCACCTGCTTCGACCAGCCGGACCTGAAGGCGACCTACCGGATCACGGTGGACGCCCCGGCCTCGTGGAAGGTCATCTCCAACGCCACCGCCGAGGTCACCGACGCGGGTGAGGGCGTCCGGCGGCACAGCTTCGCCACCACCGAGAAGATGTCGACCTACCTGGTCGCGCTGGTGGCCGGGCCCTACGCCGAGTGGCGCGACGTCTTCCCCGGCGAGGACGGCCAGGGCGAGATCCCGCTGGGCATCTACTGCCGCGCCTCGCTGGCCGAGCACCTCGACGCGGAGCGGCTGTTCACCGAGACCAAGCAGGGCTTCAGCTTCTACCACAAGGCGTTCGGGGTCCCCTATCCGTTCGGCAAGTACGACCAGTGCTTCGTGCCGGAGTTCAACGCCGGTGCGATGGAGAACGCCGGCTGCGTGACGTTCCTGGAGGACTACGTCTTCCGGTCGAAGGTCACCGGCTACCTCTACGAGCGGCGCTGCGAGACGGTGCTGCACGAGATGGCGCACATGTGGTTCGGCGACCTGGTGACCATGCGCTGGTGGAACGACCTGTGGCTCAACGAGTCGTTCGCCACCTGGGCCAGCGTGCTCGCGCAGGTCGGCGGCACCCAGTACGACCACGCGTGGACGACCTTCGCCAGCGTGGAGAAGTCCTGGGCCTACCGGCAGGACCAGCTGCCCTCCACCCACCCGGTGGCCGCCGACATTCCGGACCTGCAGGCCGTGGAGGTCAACTTCGACGGCATCACCTACGCCAAGGGTGCCTCGGTGCTCAAGCAGCTGGTGGCCTACGTCGGGCTGGAGAACTTCCTGGCCGGGCTGCGGGTCTACTTCGACCGGCACGCCTGGGGCAACGCCACCCTCGACGACCTGCTCAGGGCGCTGGAGGAGGCCTCCGGCCGCGACCTGTCGTGGTGGAGCGCGCAGTGGCTGGAGACCACCGGCCTGAACATGCTGCGGCCGCGGTTCAGCACCGACGACGAGGGCCGGTTCACCTCGTTCTCGGTGGTGCAGAACGGGGCCCGGCCCGGTGCCGGTGAGCTGCGCACGCACCGGTTGGCCATCGGCATCTACGACGACGAGGGCGGCAAGCTGGTGCGCGAGCACCGCGTCGAGCTCGACGTGACCGGTGAGGTCACCGAGGTGCCGGACCTGGTCGGTGTGCACCGCGGCAAGCTGGTGCTGGTCAACGACGACGACCTGACCTACTGCTCGCTGCGCTTCGACCCCGACTCGCTGGCGACGCTGATCGACCGGATCGGCGACATCGACGAGTCGCTGCCGCGCGCGCTGTGCTGGTCCACCGCGTGGGAGATGACCCGCGAGGCCGAGCTGAAGGCGCGCGACTTCGTGACCCTGGTGCTGGGTGCCTCCGCCGAGGGCGGCATCGGCGCGGAGAGCCAGATCGGCGTCGTGCAGCGGGTCCTGCTGCAGACCCAGACCGCGCTGGCGTCCTACGTGGACCTGTCGTGGCAGGCGGAGGGCTGGCGCCGGTTCAGCTCCCGGCTCTTCGAGCTGGCCCGCGCCGCCGAGCCCGGCTCGGACCACCAGCTGGCGTTCGTCAACTCGCTGGCCGGGTCGGTGCTGTCCGACGCGCAGCTCGGCGAGCTGCGCGGCTGGCTGGACGGGTCGGCCCCGCTGCCCGGCCTGACCGTGGACACCGACCTGCGCTGGGCGCTGCTGCAGGCGCTGGTCGCGCACGGCGCGGCCGGGGAGGCCGAGATCGACGCGGAGCTGGCGCAGGACCAGACCGCGACCGGTCGCCGCCGCGCGGAGCGGGCCCGGGCGCTGATCCCGACGCCGGAGTCCAAGGAGAAGGCGTGGCAGCGGGCGGTGCACGACGACCAGCTGCCGAACGCGGTCAGCGACGCGATCATCGCGGGCTTCCAGCACCCGGCCCAGCGCGAGCTGCTGACCTCGTACGTGCGGCGCTACTTCGAGGAGATCGACGAGGTCTGGCAGCGCCGCTCCAGCGAGCGCGCGCAGCCGACGGTGATCGGCCTGTTCCCGTCGTGGGCGGTGGCCGACGAGACGGTCTCGGCGGCGGACGCCTGGCTGGGCGGTGACCACGCCCCGGCGCTGCGCCGCCTGGTCTCGGAGGGCCGCGCGGGAATCGTGCGCGCCCTGGCGGCCCGGGAGTTCGACCGCTCCTGACCTGCTCCCGCTGAGGGGCGCCTCCGACCGGCCCGGTCGGAGGCGCCCCTCGCCTCGTTCCGGAGGCGATCGCGTCGTCGACCACTCGGCCGGGCGAGGTTGGCGCCTGGGCCTTTGCGAGGCGCACCTCGGGCACGCATCGTAATCACGCAGGTGCAACGCGTCAGGCCCGAGTGGTCAGCGGGGTGTGAGGGGTGGGAGCGGTGATGCCCGAGCTGATCTCCGCGGTCGCCGAGTTGATGTGGCCGCTGATGGCGCTGCTGGCGATCGTCGTGTTCCGGCGCGCCATCGGCCGGGTCCTGCGCACCGCCGAGAAGCGCGAGCTGGAGTTCGAGATCGGCGGCCAGAAGCTCACCATGCACCAGGTCAACGACCAGCAGAACGAGATGATCCAGGACCTGCAGCGCCAGCTCAGCGCGCTCACCAGGGAGCTGGCCGAGCGCGACCGCACCCGCGCCGCCGGGGAACCGGCGATGACCGCCACCCCGGTCCCCGCCCTGCCCGACGTGCCGGACTTCCCCACCGACGGGCACGGCGAGCTGGTCCTCGACGGCGAACCGTCCGGCAACGGCAACGGGCACGGCGAGATGCCGCCGGTGCGGGAGCCGGTGGGCCCGGAGCCCTTCGCGGTGCTCTGGGTAGCCGAGAAGCCGCAGGCGCACGCGATCCTGGCCGAGCAGCTCCGCGACAACGGGGTGCGGGTCACCATGGTCACCACCACCGACGCGGCGCTGGCCGAGCTCTCCCAGCGCCCCTACCGGCTGGTCGTGGAGGACATGGGCCGCAAGGAGAACGGCCGGTGGCGACCGGACGCCGGGCTCGCCCTGCTGCGCGAGCTCCGCGACCTCGGCGTGGACACCCCGGTGATCGTGTTCAGCAGCCAGCAGCTCCAGCAGCAGTACGGCGAGCAGGCGCGGCGCTCCGGCGCGGTCGGCACCACCTCGTCGACCTACGAGATGTTCCAGAACTTCCAGAGCTTCGGCCTGCTCTGAGCGATGCCCCAGCAACGCGGGAGCACCAGCGCGAACGGCCCGCGCACCCCGGTCGGGTGGGCGGGCCGTTCGGCACAGCTGCGGGTTCTCAGTGGCGCGCTCGGGACTCCGGGTAGGACGTGCCCGCGGCGTCGGAGAGCATGCGCAGCGCGCCGATCAGGCCGTCGATCAGCTCGCCCTCCTTGAACGACGCCACCATGCTCATCGCGGCCAGCTGGCAGCTGCGGTCCGGGATCCGGCGGTACGCCTCCTCGCCGGTGACGATCTCGAACCTGCGCTGCCCCGGCGACACCGCGATCAGCACGCCGTCCGCCGCGCGCTCGCCCATGTTGGCGTGCAGCTCCTCGGCCTGCTGGCGGGTGTCCTCGCCGAGGTCGCCGAGGTAGATGCCGAACTCCAGCCCGGTGCTGCGGCTGGACAGCGTCAACGCCTCGTCGAGCCGGGCGAGCTGGCCGGGGCTGAACGGCAGCGCCGGGCGATCGGGCTCCACGCGGCGGGCGATCGACAGCCGACCGGTGGCCGTGACGGCCTCCCCGGTGCCGAGCTCCCGCGCCTCCGCGGTCCGCCCCGCGACCTCACCAGTTGCCACGTGCGCCTCCCCGAGCAGTGCTGGGCCGCGCGCCCTCCGGCGCGCCCTCGGATTCCACGTCCGCCATCGGAGCGGCGTTGTTCACACCGGCCGGGTTGGCCACCCACAACACCGGCGCGAAGTCCCACTTCTGCCCGGCGCGGTAACGCGGGCGGGTGAGCCTCGGCCACATCGTGATGAGCACGATCAGGCCGTAGATGGCCGTTGGGATCACCGCCAGAGCGAGCACAGTCTCCACGACAGTCACGCCAGTACGGTATCCGATGACCACCGCTCGATGCGCCACGACCTCGTGCGGCGCATGATCGGCGTCGTCGATCACGCCCCGGCGCACCCGCGCACCCGCCGCGGGACAGGCCGCCGCGAAGTGGGGGTTCGCGCGTCCACATCCGGGTTTGCACTGGTTGAGACCACTTGAGCAGCCGAAAAACTACCCCGGGTTACTAGTCAAGGGTGTCTTAACTCACTTAAAGTAACTCGTTCGGGTTAATCAGTGCCACCGAATGGAGTCCAACCAGACGGTTGCAATGCGCGGCGACTTGGCGGCTTGTTCCAGGGGATCTCTGATCATAGTTTTTCACCTGTATGGGTCTTGCATATTTGATCACACGCGCTCAAAACCTCATTTGAATGCGGGAGGCACACAATGTCGATCTTCGAAACCGCCACTCAGAGCAGCGCCCTCACTCTTCTGACCGCGCGCCGAACACTGCGCGAACACGGCGTCCGCATCAGCGGCCAGCACCGCGGGGTGCGCATCAGCGGCCTCGCCGAGGGTGTGCGGATCAGCGATCGACAGCAGGACACCCGCAGCCAGCGCGGCGTGCGGATCTCCGGACACCGGGGTGTCCGGATCAGCGGCCAGCGCGGCGTCCGAATCAGCGGGCAGCAGGGAGTTCGCATCAGCGGGCAGCAGGGAGTCCGCATCAGCAGCCAGCAGGGCGTGCGGATCAGCAGCCAGCAGGGCGTGCGGATCAGCGGCGAGCAGGGAGTCCGCATCAGCGGCCGGAGCGGAGTCCGGATCAGCGGCCAGCGCGGCGTGCGCATCAGCTGCCAGCACGGTGCTCGCATCAGCGGGCGTCAGCAGGGCGTGCGGATCAGCGGGCAGCAGGGTGTGCGCATCAGCGGCCAGCAGGGTGTCCGCATCAGCGGCCAGAACCGCGGGGTGCGCATCAGCAGCCAGCGCGGCGTGCGCATCAGCGGTAGGAGCGGAGTGCGCATCAGCGGGCGCCAGGGCGTGCGCATCAGTGCCGAGCACGGCGTCCGGATCAGCGCGCAGCGCGGCGTCCGGATCAGCTGACCGGGCGTGGCGCAGTTCGCACCGCGTCACGGCCCGGTCGTCACCGGTGCCTCAGGCCGCTGGTTCGCCCAGGTACGGCAACCAGAGCGGGTCCGTCTCGGACAGCCCGGCCAGCAGCCGCCAGTGCCGTCCCCGCGGCGCGCGCGGCGCCACCGGCAGGCGCCAGCCCAGCTCGCTCAGCGTCTTGTCCGCCTTCCGGTGGTTGCACTTGGTGCAGCAGGCGACGCAGTTCTCCCACGTGTGGGGGCCGCCGCGACTGCGCGGCACGACATGATCTATCGTTTCGGCGCGAGCACCGCAGTACACGCACCGGTGGTTGTCCCGCAGCATCAGCGCCGCGCGGGTCAACGGGGTCCGGCCGCGGTACGGGACTCGCACGAAGTTGCTCAGCCGGATCACGGACGGGACTTCGACGGCAGCGCTCGCCGAGTGCAGCACCATGCCGGCCGAGTCACCGTGCACGACTTCGGCCTTGCCGCAGACCAGCAGCACGATCGCGCGGCGCAGCGGGAGCGCTGTCAGCGGTTCGAACGTGGTGTTGAGCAGCAGGACCCGACGCTTGCGCCAGGACGGCGCGTGACCGGGAGGGCGGTCGAGCTGCGGCGTGGCGCCACGGCTCGGCGGGCACAGCGGGGCCCGCGACGCGAGGCTGGTCGCCTTCAGCGCCGGTTGTCGGGTCGGTTGTCGGTCAGGCACGCGACCACCTCCACCGGTGTCGGCCAAAGTTCAGCACAGAACCCCGTCCGAACGCACGTGTGATTCGACACGCCGCGCCGGTGCGGCGGTGAAAGACACAATCATTCTCGATCAACACCTCCTCCGGCAACGGAGCTCGCCCCCGGGTGCTCGATTCCGGTGAATCCAGCATGCCGAGATCAACTCCCCGGTGCCCAGGGCACGTATCGTCGCGGACGTGACCGACGCTCGAGCCCAGCTGCGCTACCCCACCCCCGATCGCGACGACATCGTCGAGGACCTGCACGGCCACCAGGTGGCCGATCCCTACCGGTGGTTGGAGGACCCGGCCGACCCGCGCACCGAGGCGTGGTCGGCGGCACAGGACCAGCTCGCCCGCACCTGGCTGGACGCGCTGCCGGGCCGGGAGGCCGTCGCCGAGCGGATGCGCTCGCTGTTGGCCGCTGGTTCGGTGTCGGCCCCCGCGTGGCGCGGTGGGCGCGCGTTCTTCACCCGCCGCGAGCCCGACCAGGAGTTCCCGGTGCTGCTGGTGCGCGAGCGCGACGGCAGCGAGCGGGTGCTGCTCGACGTCGCGGCGCTGGACCCGTCCGGGCTGACCACGCTGGACAGCTGGTCGCCAAGCTTGGAGGGCGACCGGCTGGCGTACCAGGTCTCGGTCGGCGGCGACGAGGAGTCGCTGCTGCACGTGCTGGACGTGGCCACCGGCGAGCTGGTCGAGGGCCCGATCGACCGCTGCCGCTACTCGACGATCTCCTGGCTGCCCGGCGGCGAGGAGTACTTCTACATCCGGCGGCTCGCGCCGGAGCTGGTGCCCGACGGCGAGGAGCAGTTCCACCGCCGGGTGTGGCGGCACCGGGTGGGCACCGACCCGGACGCCGAGGACCTGCTGGTGCACGGCGAGGGCCTGGACCCGACCTACTACTACGGCACCCGGGTGTCCCGGGACGGCCGCTGGCTGGTGGTCGAGGGCAGCCCCGGCACCGCGCGGCGGGACTCGGTGTGGATCGCCGACCTGGCCGCGGGCGGTGCGGTGCCCGAGCTGAAGCAGGTTGTGGACACCTCGGACGGCTTCCGCGTCGGCGCCTGGGTCGAACGCGACGGCCGGTTGTACGTGATGACGACGCTGGACGCGCCGCGCTGGCGGCTGTGCGTGGCCGACCCGCAGCGGCCGGAGCCGGAGCACTGGGTGGAGCTGATCGCCGAGCAGCCGGACTCGGTGCTGGAGGCGGTGCGCTGGTTCGACACCGGGGACGGCGACCCGCAACTGGTGGTGCTGCGCACCCGGCACGCAGTGTCGGAAATGACGTTGCACGACCCGGCCACCGGGCGCCGGACCGGCGAGGTGCCGCTGCCCGGCACCGGCCAGGTGACCGCGCTGACCTCGGTAGACGAGGACACCGACCACGACCGGGACCGGCTGTGGATCGGCTGGACCGACTTCGCCACCCCGCCCTGCGTGCACGCCTACTCGCACCGCACCGGGCAGGTCGCGCTGGAGCAGCGCGCGCCGGGCGCCGTGGAGCTGCCCGCGGTGCACACCCAGCAGGTCACCTACCGGTCGCTGGACGGCACCCCGGTGCGGATGTTCCTGCTCAGCCCGGCGGCCGAGCCGGACCGCCCGCGCCCGGTGTTCATGACCGGCTACGGCGGGTTCTCGCTGTCCCGCGAGCCCGGCTACACCCCGTCCGCGCTGGCCTGGGTGGCCGCCGGTGGCGTGTGGGCGCTGCCGTCGCTGCGCGGTGGCGGCGAGGAGGGCGAGGAGTGGCACGAAGCCGGGATGCGCGAGCAGAAGCAGCACACCTTCGACGACTTCCACGCCGCCGCGCAGCACCTGGTCGACGAGGGCTGGACCACCTCGGACCAGCTGGCGATCTCCGGCGGGTCCAACGGCGGCCTGCTGGTCGGCGCGGCGCTGACCCAGCGCCCGGACCTCTACCGGGCCGTGGTGTGCTCGGCGCCGCTGCTGGACATGGTCCGCTACGAGCAGTTCCTGCTGGGCCGCACCTGGAACGACGAGTACGGCACCGCCGAGGACCCGGAGGAGCTGGGCTGGCTGCTGTCCTACTCGCCCTACCACAACGTGGTCGAGCAGACCGACTACCCGTCGGTGCTGTTCACGGTCTTCGAGTCGGACTCCCGGGTTGACCCGAATCACGCCCGCAAAATGTGCGCGGCGTTGCAGCACGCCACCAGCTCGGACCCGGCGAAACGTCCGGTTCTGCTGCGCCGCGAGACCGAGGTGGGGCATGCCGCGCGCTCGGTCTCCCGTACTGTGGGTCTGGCGACCGACCAGCTCGCCTTCCTCGCGGAGGCCACCGGGCTGACCTTGGACTGAGCCCCGAACTCGGTCCAGCAGCCGAGGAGGTCGAGTCTCGTGCGCGGCGGGGCGCGCACGATGCTCGGGGCGGTGCGGTTCGCGCGCGCGGCGGTGCGGAACACGCCGCGGGATCTTGAACGACAGCATGGAGAACCCCCGAACCCATGGAACTGCCGCTTTTGACCCAACCGGAGTGTGTCAACGAACCCGGCTGGTGCAACACCATCTTCAACTGGACCGGCAACGAGTGGTTGGCCTCGTACTCCGAACTGCTCATCGCGAAACCGCTGCACATCGCGATCATCCTGATCGTCGCGTTCATCCTGCGCTGGCTGGTGCACCGCACGATCAACCGGCTGACCCGCGGCAACGGCAAGCCCCCGAAGCTGCTGAACCCGCTGCGGGAGAAGCGCACTGACGCGCTGACGGCCGAACTGCTCTCGGAGCGGCGCCAGCAGCGCGCCCGCACCATCGGCTCGGTGCTCAAGTCGACCGCCTCGCTGGTGATCTTCGGCCTGGCCGCGATCTACGTGCTGCAGGAGCTGAGCATCCAGGTGGCGCCGGTGCTGGCCTCGGCCGGTGTGCTCGGTGTCGCGGTCGCCTTCGGCGCCCAGAACCTGGTGCGCGACTTCCTGTCCGGCATGTTCATGCTGGTCGAGGACCAGTACGGGGTCGGCGACGTGGTTGACCTCGGCGAGGCCACCGGCACCGTGGAGGCCGTCGGCCTGCGCGTGACCACGCTGCGCGACATCAACGGCACCGTCTGGTACGTCCGCAACGGCGAGATCCTGCGGGTCGGCAACTCCAGCCAGGGCTTCGCGTTCGCCGTGGTGGACTTCCCGATCTCGCACACCAGCGACGTGGAGAAGGCGATCACGGTCGCCACCAAGGTGGCCACCGACGCCACCAGTCGCGAGCCGCTGTCCAAGGACGTCCTGGACCCGCCGGAGATGCTGGGCGTGGACAAGATCACCGCCGACACCGTGACGCTGCGGCTGACGGTCAAGGTCCGGCCCGGCCGCCAGTGGTCGGTGCAGCGACGCCTGCGGGCGGAGATCAAGCGGGCCTACGACGAGGAGGACATCGAGCCGCCGTACCCGTACGGCAGGCCACTGCCGCCGACGAGTCCGGTGCAGCCGTGACACCACCGGGGTCGCTCCTGAGAGGATGGACGCCGTGACTTCCGCAACGAGCTTCTACGAGCAGGTCGGCGGCGAACCGACCTTCCATCGCATCGTGGCCCGGTTCTACGAGGAGGTGGCCAAGGACGAGCTGTTGCGCCCGCTCTACCCCGAGGAGGACCTGGGGCCGGCGGAGGAGCGGTTGCGGCTGTTCCTGATCCAGTACTGGGGCGGCCCGCACACCTACTCGGACCGGCGCGGGCACCCTCGGTTGCGGATGCGGCACGCCCCGTTCAAGATCGGTCCGGCCGAGCGGGACGCCTGGTTGCGCTGCATGCGGATCGCGGTCGACGAGGCGGCGCTCTCGCCGCAGCACCGCGACGAGCTCTGGCAGTACATGGAGATGGCCGCCCAGAGCATGGTCAACTCCTGGTTCTGACGCGGGACGGTTCCCGTGCTCGCCCTGCCCAGCGCGGGACCCCGGCGCCGGCGCCAGCGGCGGGCGTGGCCGAGCGGCGGCACCGCTGCGAAGGAGCGGTGCCGGTGGAGGGCTTCGAGTGGAGGATCCGGTGATGCGGGCGGCGGGAGCGGGGCCGGTCCACGGCGAGCGGCCGTGGTGGTGGGACGCGGTGTGCTACCAGGTCGACGTCGGTGCCTTCGCCGATGGCGACGGTGACGGTGTCGGCGACCTCGCGGGCCTGCGCGACCGGTTCGGCTACCTGGAGCTGCTCGGGGTCGACGCCGTCGTGCTGGCCGGTGCCGCCGGGCTGGACCCGGCGTCGGCGGACTTCGCCGAGTTGCTGGCCGAGGCACACGGCGCCGGGATGCGGGTGATGCTCGCGCTCGACGTGGACCCGGCGCGCGGCGACCCCGCCGCGGTGCTCGAGCCCTGGCTGGCGCACGGCGCGGACGGGTTCCACCTCGCCCCGCGCGAGGACCCGACCGGCGCGGTGCGGTCGGTGCTGGAGTCCTACCCGGACCGCGTGGTGATCGGGACCGGTGACTGGCACCTGTCGTTCAACCTGGACCTGGCGATCGCAGGGTTCGCCGCCGGTCCGCTGCGCGAGGTCATCACCAGCGCGCTGACCGCCCCCGGCCCGCGCACCGCGTGGGCGATGGCCAGCCGCGACACCCGGCGCAGCCGGGACGACGCCGCGCTGACCCCGGTCCGCTCGATGGCCCTGGTGCAGCTGGCGCTGCCCGGGGCGGTGTGCCTGCGGCACGGCGAGGAACTGGGGCTGCCGGGCACCGAGCGGATCCCGATGCCGTGGGAGGGCGACCGTCCGCCGTTCGGGTTCTCCCAGGCCGCTGGCGACTGGCCGGCGATCCCGGCGGAGTGGGCCGCCTTCACCGTGGAGGCGCAGCTGGAGGACGAGCGCTCCACGCTCTCCCTCTACCGGCACGCGCTGGAGACCCGGAGCAGCCACCCGGCGTTCACCGGGGACGAGGTGGAGTGGTTCGGCGCGCCCGAGGACTGCTTCGCCTTCCGCCGGGTGGGCACCAGCCTGATCTGCGCGCTGAACACCTCACCGGCCCCGGTGCCGCTGCCGCCGGGTGAGCTGCTGCTCTCCTCGCGCCCGCTGCAGGGCGAGGACCTGCCGCCGGGTACCGCCGCATGGCTGGTGTGAGCCCGGCCTCTTGGGCGCAACGGGCGGTGCAGTGGCTCGTTACCAGCCGGGTAACGTTGTTCGAAAAGCGCCCATGGACCCGCTGGAAGTCATGACTGCTGTTGCGCCCGGATCGACGAGCGCGGCCCGGACGCAACCACGCACCGGCCGACTGGTCGGGGTTGACGTCGCCCGGTTCTTCGCCGTGTTCGGCATGTTCTGCATCCACTTCGGGGTGCCGTTCCTGAACGGCCTGCCGGAGGTGTGGGTCGCGCAGTTCTCCAGCGGTCGGTCCACCGCGCTGTTCACGCTGCTGGCCGGGGTGTCGCTGGCGCTGCTGTCCGGGCGCACCACTGCCCCGACCGGCGACGCCCTGCGGCAGGTCCGGCTCAAGATCACCTTCCGCGCGTTGCTGCTGCTGGTGCTGGGCATCGTGCTGGCCAAGGCCACCGAGGCGACCGGCTTCCTGCTCACCGTGATCATCCCGTACTACGGGCTGTACTTCCTGCTCGCGGTGCCGTTCGTCCGGCTGCGGGCCCGCGGTCTGCTGATCGCGGCGGCGATCGCGGCCGCGGTGGGACCACAGCTGTCGTTCGTGCTGCGCACCTGGACCGCCGGGGACACGCCGATGTCCTGGCTGGTCACGGCGGTCAACGCGGTCGACCCGGGCCACCTGGTCGCCGAGGCCGGGGTCTTCGACCTGCTGCTGCTCGGCTTCTACCCGGCGGCCTCCTACCTGCCGCTGGTGCTGCTCGGCATGGCCGTCGGGCGCATGGACCTGCGGTCGACGAAGGTCCGGTGCTGGCTGGCGGCCGTGGGCCTGGCCGTGGCGATCGCCTCGTGGCGGGTGTCCGAGTGGCTGCTGGAGGCCGTCGGCGGGCAACCGCCGCAGCCCACCGAGGGCACCGTGCCGGTGGAGCACCCGCACTGGCTGCTGGCCACCACCTCGCACAGCGGCACCACCTTCGAGCTGCTCAACTCCGGCGGCATCTCGGTGGTGGTGCTGGCGCTGTGCTTGGTGCTAGCCGACCGGGCGGGCCGGTTCCTCAGGCCGCTGGCCACCGCCGGGTCGATGGCGCTGACGCTGTACGCCCTGCACGCGGCGGCGATGGCCTGGCTGATCGTCGTCGGCGGGTACGCGCTGAGCGGGGTGCCGGAACCGCTGGCGCAGCTGTCGGCCATGGGCCCGGACCTGCCCGACCTGCCGGGCATGCCCGCGTTCCCGCGCGACGGCCACGTGCCCGAGGGCGTGGTGGCGTTCATCTGCACCTTCATGCCCGAGTTGTTCCTGGTCTTCGCCGTCCTGTTCCCGCTGGCCTGGCGGCGCTTCTTCCGCCGCGGCCCGCTGGAGGCGGCGGTCAGCGAGTCGGTCCAGTGGCTCGCTGACCGGGTCACCAAGCGCGCCTGATCAGGGGTTACCCCACCGGTTGGACTTTCGCTCGGCCACTGGTCGGGCCATTCTGGGGTCGCGTGGACGGACGTGCACGTGCCTCTGGGGGGTGGCTCCATGAACTTCCGGCACCGGACCGGTGGCGCTGGCGAGGTCGACATCCCGCCAGCGCTCGGCAAGGCGATGGCGGACTACCGTGCCCTGCTCGACGAGCTGGAGAACGGCTCCATCGACGAAGCGACGTTCCGGCACCGGGCGCTGCGGGTCGGGTTGGTCCTGCGCGACCAGGACGCCTGGATCCTGGACCTGTCGACCGAGCGGTGGTGGCGCTACGACGGGGTGGCGCTGTCCAGCCTCCGCTTCGGCGACGCCGAGGGGTGAGGCCATGCCCGCCCCGACCGATCCGGTGCTCCTGCAGGAGCGCCTCAGCAGCATCTTCCACGACGTCGAGCACGCCGGGTCCAGCTGGGTGTGCGCGCCGCTGTCGGCGCACCCGCTGCCGGTCGCCGCG
>NZ_JBEPDU010000085.1:0-16213 GCF_040300525.1 Saccharopolyspora sp. NPDC000359
ATCAACCCCCACCTATTCCACCTCTACCCCAACCCCCCCCTCTACCGATCGGGCGCCCCCGCGCTGGCCATCACGCTCCTGTGGTCCCCCCCGCCCGCGGGGGACGGGGACGGGCACCAGGACCACGGCGTCTCCGCTGCCGGTCAGGCGAACGGCCGACCGGCCTCGGCGTAGGCAGCGGCGGAGCGGTAGAGGTTGGTGGCCATCAACCCCGGTTCGCCCTCGGCGCGCAGCGCGTAGATCCGGGCCACCTCGGCGGCGACACCGGGGTCGGACGGGGCCGCCTCCAGCGCGAAGTCGGCGAGGTGGCAGGCCAGCCGCACATCGGTGTCCGCGAGGGCGGCCGCCCGCTGCACGAGCGCCTGAGCGCCCCCGGCGAGGTCGGCGATCTGCTCCGCGACGTCCTGGCGCGGCGCCGGTTTCAGCTCGCTGGGACGACCGCTCCACCAGCCCCCGTAGTGGCGGATGACGTTGCGGACGATGAACTCCGCCTCGTCGTAGACCGGCTGCAGCCACGGCGAGTCCGACTGCGGCAGCTCGACCCGGCGGACCACGTCGACGTGGGGTGGCGAGCCGTCCTCCAGCACCGCCAGCGTGCGGTCCACGATCTGCTCCAGCAGGTCGGCGGTCTCGTGCAGGACCCGGCGCACCAGCGGGGCGTCGTCGACGATCGGACCCCCGTGTCCCGGGCACAGCGTGCGGGCACCGGTGGCCGCCATGGCCCGCAACCCCTTCGCCCAGTCCCACGGGAACCGCTGGGCCTTCTGCGGGTTCCCCGCGTTCGGGACGCCCCAGATGATCAGGTCGCCCGTGCAGAGCACCCCGCGTTCGGGGACGAAAACCCAGGTGTGGTCGTCGGTCTCACCCCGGCACGCGTGCAGTTCGAAGTGCACGCCACCGACCGACAGCTCCAGCGCGTCCTGGTAGTGGACGTTCGGCGGGTGCTCGGGGACGCCGAACCGCAGCTCGAGCCCCTCGAAGTTCGGGTCATCCGGCCGTCCGCCGAACTGGCGGCTGTTGATGACCGCGTTGTGCTCGGGGGTGCGCTGGTACCGGGCGAAGCGCTCGGCCATCGCAGCCTGCCCGATGATGCGCGGCACCGGCTGGTCCTCGTGCAGGAAGGCGCTCAACCCGAAGGCGTGGTCGATGTGGCCGTGGGTGTAGATGGCCGTGTGCACCGGCAGGTCCGTGCGTTCGCGGACCAACCGGGCCAGGTCCGGGGAGAACAGCTTCGTCCCGGAGTCGACCAGGACCAGCCCCTCGTCGGTGGCGAACGCGGTGACCCCCGACCCGAGGGAGGTGAACCAGCTGTCGGAGGCCACCTCGACCGGACCGCCGGTCCAGAAGAACTTGGCCTCGCTCGGGTCGCGGTCCCCCGGGTCCCGCCACTTCTCCGTCGGGTTCTCGTGCTCGTGGGTGTCGGTCAACGGTGCACTCCTTCGTCCATCGCGGTGTTGGCAGGGATCAGCTGGTGGTGGCGTCGCGGGGGTAGGTGCGCATCAGGAGGGTGAGCAGCAGGCCGCCGACCAGGGTGGCCAGCACGACCATGTGCAGGAGCGCCTGCTGGAGGCCGACCGCGTCGGCGAGGTATCCGACGACGAGGGTGGCCGCGCTCCACCCCAGCGCCTCGGCCGAGAACATCAGCGCGAACGCGGCGCCCCGCAGGTCGGGTGGCGTCACGCTCATCACGATGGGCCGGTTGATGCCGGGGGCGAAGCCCTGCAGGAGGCCGACCAGGGTGAAGAAGGCGGCGAAGACCGCGATCGAGGGCCAGGCGATCTGGGTCGCGAAGAACGCGACGACGGCGTAGAGCACGGTGGTGGACGACAGCAGGGCGGCGCGGCCGGTGCGGGGGTTGCGGGCGTGGGCCCGGTCGCCGAGCAGACCGCCGAGGAAGCTGCCCGCCAGGTACCCGAGCGCGGCGGCGGGCAGCACGAACACCGCGGTGGCGTTGCTGAAGCCGTAGGCGTCGGTCAGCAGGACCGCCCCGAACCCCTGGATGACCATCTGCCCGTTGATCAGGCGCTGCCCGAGGATGACCTGGAAGGAGCGGATGCGCAGGAGCTCGCGCAGCCGGGCCGCGTTGACCGGTCGGCGGGCGGCCGGACGGCTGCTCGGGCCGTCCGCGGCGCCCACCCCGGGATCCCGGAAGAACAGCAGGACCAGGACGCCGAACACGACCTGGAGCGCCCCCGCGGCGAAGAACCCGTAGCGCCAACCGTCGGGGATGCGGGAGAGCTGCCCGAGCAGCGGAGCCATCACGGCCACGCACAGCGCGACGATCCCGTAGAGCATCCCGGTGGCCTTGCCCCGCTCGCGGTCGGGGAAGAGGTCGGCGAGGATGCCGTTGATCAGCGGCCCGCCGCCGCAGATGCCCGCGGCGGCGATCACGGAGAGGACGACCAGCTGGACCTGGTCCTGGGCCAGGCCGATGGCGGCCGTCCACACGCCCCAGGCACCCGAGCAGAACACCAGCACGCCCTTGCGGCCGAAGCGGCTGGCCGCCGCCGTCCACAGTGGTGCGCACACCACGCCGACCAGCTTGCTCAGGCTGATGACCAGGCCCAGCGCCGACATCGGCAGGCCGAGCGCGGTGCGCATCGTCGGGAAGAGGCTGTCGACGACCCTGGTCTCGGAGTTGTCGGCGGTGATCAGGCCGCTCAGCAGGGCGAGTTGGCGCCACCGCCGGGGCTGGCCGACTCCGTCCACTTCAGACTTCTCAGTGCTCCTGCCGGGTGGTGGTTGGGCTTCGGTGGGCATCTGGCGCTCCTCGGGGAGTGGGAGAGGTGCGGCGAGTTCGCCAGCCATTCGCTGGGGCACGTGCGCCCAGCGGGGGATGGCTGGTGCATCAGGACAGGTCCGCCGAGTGCCCGCGAAGGACCTCGGTAGCGCTGCCTTCCCGCGTCATCCGCGGGTTCGCGTGACTAGCCGCTGAAGCAGCGGAGCCCACACCACTGCCTGGCCAAGCAGGCAGCGTTCCACCACGCGGCCGGGTGCTACCGCAACCGCGGTCAGCCCGTGCCCGAGGCCGCGGTACGGTCCGGCTCGGCAGCGAGGTCGGCCTCGATCGCGTGCAGCAGTTCCACGCTGATGGTGGGCGTGGTGACCGCGAGCCGGTAGGGCGAGAGGTGCGCGATCTTCGGCCGGAAGCTCTCGTGCGCCAGCAGCGGCAGGTGCGCTTCGACCACCTGGCGTCCGCGCGGATCGTCCAGCAGCTGGCCGAGCTCGCTCAGGACGCCGAGCCCGTCCGAGCGGAAGTCCGAGGGGGGCGGCAGCGGGGCCGACGACCCGGCCACCTGCTCCTGCTGCGCCCGGGCCAGCAGGTGCTCAGGCCCCACCGGCCCGGTTCGCGGCAGCCCCATCCGCTCGAACTGGCTGGCGGGGGCGTCGTTCTCCCGCATCAGCTCCACCATCAGCTCGGCCATGCGCAGTTCGAGCTCGTCGTCCACCAGGGGGTTGTGCTGCTCCGGGTCTTCTTCGAGGTCGAACAGCAGGGTCCCGAAGTGGTGCGGGTTCCCCCATCCCATGCCGGGCACGCTCAGCACCGGCACGCCCTTGGTGAAGGAGAACGGCTCCGCCAGTTCCGCGCCGCGGAGCTCGTCCGGCGAGAACCGGGCCGTCATGTGCACCGGCATCAGGGTGAACTCCGCCAGCGGCCGGTTCGACGGCGACGCGCAGGCGCGCATGTAGACGTAGCGGCCGTCGGTCACGTTGACGTGACCGCCGTGGTTGCCGAACAGACCGGCCTCCCGCACCGGGCGGTCGGCGGCAACGGTGTCGGCCAGCGGCACGCCCCGCATGTCGGGGGTCCGCTCGACACCGAAGAACTCCAGCAGCGTCGGCCCGAAGTCGACGGTCTGCACGAGGCTCGACCGGCGCTCGCCGCGGACCCCGCTGCGCGGGTCCCAGACGAACAGTGGGGTGTGGATGTTCTCGTCGTACCACGGCTGCACCGACTTGCCCCACCACCCGTGCTCGCCGAGCAGCAGGCCGTGGTCGGTGCAGACGATCAGCATGGTGTCGTCCCACAGGTCGTGGGCGTCCATCGCGTCCAGCACCCGCCCCAGCGACCCGTCGCACATCGTCAGCAGCGAGAGGTACTCGGCACGCAGGTGGGCTGCGGTCCGCTCGTCCTCGACGACGCGCCCGTAGGCGGGCCAGTCGAAGTGCTCGCCGTGGTACTCGTGCACGTAGTGGGCGCGGTGCTCGGGGTAGCTGAAGAACGGTTCGTGGGGGTCGAAGCACTCGATCTGCAGGAACCAGTGGTCGCTGCCGCGGTTGGTCTCGATGAACTCCAGCCCGGCGTCGACGGTGCGGGTCTGGGAGTGGGTCTCGGCGGTCGGCATGTGCTGCCGGTTGACCCAGTCCTGCCGCCAGTCCGGGGACCCCGCCCGGCCGAGCGTGCTGCGCGGCATCTCCGGATCGGCGACCTGCCCCTTCCACCGGTCGCCCTCCTGGCCCCGGAACAGCTCGTAGGTGTCGAACCGGTTGTGGTAGGTCGCGCCGCCGTCCTCCCAGTAGTGGTAGTGGTCGGTGGCCAGGTGGGTGTGCACGCCAGCGGCGGAGAGCATGGCGGGCACCGAGTCGTCGAACGGTTCCAGCGGACCCCACGAGCGGTGCAGGAAGTTGTACCGCCCGGTGTGCATCTCGCGCCTCGCGGGCATGCACGGCATGCTGCCGCCGTAGCAGTTGTCGAAGGTCGCCGTCCGCTGCTGGAGCCGCTCGAAGTTGGGCGCGTGGACGCCGGTTCCGCCGTAGGGCGGCAGGAATCGCCGGTTCAGCGTGTCGAACATGACCACGATGGCACGCATGGCACGCCTCCTCTCGCTCGGGTTTCACACAGGTGCACGTCCGGCGGTGCGCGTCCCACCGGAGGCGGTTGTCCTCGCTCTGGTCACGCCTGGTTCCGCAGCCGCCCGGCGAGGATGTCCTCGCGCAGCCGCTCCAGGCGCTGGATGTGCCGCTCGACGTCGTCGCTCCCCCACTCGGCCAACCGCCCGGTGACCGCGACCGCCAGCTCCACGTCGAACGAGTACCCGGCTTCGGACACGATCGTCCGCTCGTGGTCGTGGAGCTGGATGAGCTGGTCGCGGCGGGCGGCCAGCTCGGCGTCGACGATCCGGAGGAGCTGCTCCTCGGTCATGAACCCGCAGAAGCTGAGCCGCGCGGTGAACTCGGGGTCCCGGGCCCGGAACGGCGGCAGGTAGGGGCCGGTGAGCCAGTCGAGGAAGACGGTCATGCCCTCCGGGGTCACCCGGTAGGTCTTCGCGTCCTGGGCACCTTGGCGCGGCTCGACGTCGTAGGTGACCCAGCCCTGGTCGGCCATCCGGTGCAGGACCCGGTAGACCTGGCTCATCTGGGTGTTCGACCGCAGGTACCGGCCGCTGGTGTCGAAGAACTTCTTCAGGTCGTACCCGGTGGACGGGCGCATGCCCAGCACGCCGAGCAACAGGTGTTCCAACTTCATCCGCGATCTCCCTCGACGGAGGCGGACCATCCACCAGCACCCTACCAGGACCATGGCACTAGTGGAATGGGTCGCTTTCTCCCGGTCCCCCGCCGCGCGTCTCGCGATCCACTATGGACACCACGACGGCACAACGGTTTCCGGCGCTCCTGCTCCTCAGCTGTCGGCGCTCGGCGCGAGGACGCAGCGGGTGCCGGTGAAGGTGGTGACCATGCACTTGTTGTTGTGGTTGCACAGCGATCGGGTGCCGGGGTCGGCCGCGACCCGGTTGATCAGGTCGGGTTCGCGCAGCAGCGCGCGGCCCATCGCGACGAACTGGAAGCCCTCCCGCATCGCCGCGTCCATCGTGGGGCGGTTGGTGATCCCGCCGAGCAGCACCATCGGCAGGTCCACCGCCGCCCGGACCTGCCGCGCGTCGTCGAGCAGGTAGCCGTCCTGGTAGGGGTACTCGCGGATGAAGCGGTTGCCGACGAGCTTCACCCCGGTGTGCAGCGGTTCCGGCATCACCGCCGCGAACTCCCGCACCGGCGCGTCCCCCTTGAACAGGTACATCGGGTTGAGCAGCGAACTCCCGACGGTCATCTCCAGGGCGTCCACGGTGCCGTCGCGCTCCAGCCACCGCGCGACGGTCACCGCCTCGTCCAACCAGAACCCGCCGGGCACGCCGTCGTCCATGTTGAGCTTGGCCAGCACGGCGATCCGGTCGCCGACCGCCTCCCGAACCGCGCGCATGATCCGCAGCGCCAGCCGGGCCCGGTTGGCCAGGCTGCCGCCGTAGGAGTCGCGGCGCTTGTTCAGCTTCGGGCTCAGGAACGAGCTCGCCAGGTAGTTGTGTCCCAGGTGGACTTCGACCGCGTCGAACCCCACCTCCGCGGCCATCCGGGCCGCGTCGCCGTGGGCCCGCACGACGCGGTCGAGGTCCGCGGTCGTGGCCGCCTTGACCGTGCGCAGGGACACCAGGCTGCGGGACCTGCTCGGCCCGAGCGCGGGCAGACCCGTCTTGACCGAGTTCGCGACCGGCCCGGAGTGGCCGATCTGCGCGGAGACCGCCGCCCCCTGGTCGTGCACGGCCTCGGTGAGGCGGCGCAGGCCCGCCGCCGCTTCGGGCCGCCACACGATCTGCTCACCGTCGGTGCGACCGTCCGGGGTGACCGCGCAGTAGGCCACGGTCGTCATCCCGACACCGCCCGCGGCGTGCCGGACGTGGAAGTCGACCAGTGCGTCGGTGACCAGGCCGCCGCGGGCCATGTTCTCGTACGTCGCCGCCTTGATGGTCCGGTTGCGCAACCGGACCGGCCCGAGGGTCGCGGGAGCGAGCACATCGGGAGCGGAATCCTCGGGCATGTCGGCCTCCTGTCAGGTGCCGGGCGCGCGGGGTGCGCCGCGGCGAACACCGGGGTACGGCTGTCACCGCCTCCGGGCGTGGGAGCGCATTCGGCGGATGTACCGCGCGAGCCCGCGCAGCGGGACGGGGCGCGGCCAGGCGTCGGGTCGGAAGTAGGCGTCGGAACCACCGTCCACGAAGACGACGCTGCCCACCATGAAGTCGGCGGCGTCGGAGAGCATGAACACCACCCAGTCGCCGAGCTGCGAGGCGTCCCCGAAGCCACCGATCGGTACCGGGAAGGACTTGACCGCCCTGGCCTGGTTCGGGTCGGCCAGCTGGGATTCGAGCAGCGGTGTCAGGATCGCGCCGGGGGCGATGGCGTTGAGCCGGATCCCGGCACCGGCCCACTCCGGCCGCACCGCGTGCTCGCGCACCCAGTGGCTGATCGCGATCTTCGACCCGGCGTAGAGCATCGCGGGCGCCGCCCTGCCGAACAGGCGCACACCGCGCACCGCCTTCTGCGCGTCCCCCGCCAGCATCGCCCGGACCACGCGGCGCGGCACCAGCGGGGTGGTGCTGGTCGAGTTGCTGGAGAACACCACGACCTTGGCCCGGTCCGCCGCAGCCAGCGCAGGTCGCCACGCCCGCAGCAGTTCGACCGCGCCGAAGTAGTTGACCTGGGCGATGGTGGCCTCCTTGCCCGGCAGCGGCCCCAGACCCGCTGCCAGGACGGCGCCGTCGAGCCGCCCGCCAGCCGCGTCCAGCACACCGTCGGCGGCAGCTCCGCGGCCCTGCGGGGTCGACAGGTCGGCGACCACGTCGGACTCCGCTAGGTCCACCCCGATGACGGTGTGCCCGGCGGCGCGGAGCTTGTCCGCGGTCGTCCGCCCCATGCCCGACGCGGCTCCAGTAACGGCGTAGGTGCCCATCCTCGTCTCCTCCAGCCTCCAGCACTGCGCGGGCGCGACCTCAGGTCGCAGCCCACCGGACATCCCCGCGCGCGGTCAACCGCCCACCTGGACGACAGCCGAGACCCGCAGGGCGGTCACGCTGCACCCAGCCTCGATCCGGTTGGGGCCCGGGATGGTGGTCCAGGCGCCCCGGTCTCCTCCCAGTCCTGGAAGGCCCGCTCCGGCACGGTGATCTCCACGGTGGACTCCCTCGTGAGCACTGATCGGTGCGGTCGGGCCCGGTCGCCTCAGCGGCTCCCGGGGCCGGGCAGCGCCACGTGGGGGATGCGCGCGTCCCGGTCCGGGGGGATGACGTCGGCGGTCTCCACCAGCCACCGAAGTCGGCGCGGGAGCGGATCGCGTCGGGCATGTTGTGCGGGACCGGGGACGTGCCCGCCCCCATGAGCGAGTAGTGCAGGTCGAGTGCGCTGCGCGGGCCGTAGAACTCGGCGTGCGCGGCGATCGTCTCCTCGTCGGGCCAGGCCTGCACCGGGCCGGACGCGGCCATCCGCTCGGTCCACTCGGCGGGCTGGGTGTAGTTGGTGTGCGGGTCCCAGTAGGTCAGGTGCAGGTACCAGTCGTCCTCGTCGGCGTGGCGCCGCAGCCAGTCGATCGCCGCCCGGGTGACGTCCGGCGCCTCCTCGTCACCGAAGCGGTCGGTAGCCCGGATCGACTCGCGGAAGTTGCCGTGGAAGAAGTAGGCGAGGTGGCGCTCGGCGAACACCGAGATCGCCGCGGTGTAGTAGCCACCCCAGCCGAGCCGCTGGCCGAGCAGCGGGCGGTCGGGTTCGGGCCCGTGGCCCGCGTCGAGCCGGAACTGGGCGGCCGGGCCGAAGTGCCCGATGACGCCGTTGCTGATGCCGAACTGGCCGCTGGTCAGGGCCGTTCGGGAGGGCAGGCAGGGCGAGTCGGAGCAGTAGTAGCGGTCGAACGTGACGGACTTGTCCGCCAGCCGCTGCAGGTTGGGCGTGGTGGGCCGGTGGTAGCCGTAGGGGGTGGTGTGGTCGGCGCGGAGGGTGTCCACGTCGATGTAGATGATGCGCATGCGGAGAACTCCAGGGCTCGGTGCTGGTGCGCCCGGGGTGCACGTCAGCGCGGTCACCCCTGGCGGGGGCCCGTGGGTTGGCGCAGGTCAGTCGGTGGGTTCGGTGGGGATGCGGCCGAGCTTGGCCTCGAGGCGGGCCTTCGTCGTCTGGAGCCAGGCGACGTAGGAGGCGATGAAGGCGTACCCGTGCTCGAAGGCCATGGTGTGGACCTCGCGGGCCCAGGTGGGGTCCAGTTCGGGGATCTGCGTTTCGTAGGAGTGGACGAGTGGCAGGTGGGCCGGGTTCAGGTCGTGCTCGAGCCGGTGCTCCAGCTCGGTGGTCACCAGGTCGAGGGCGATCTCGGGGTCGAGCTGCCCGGCGAAGACGAAGCGGAGGGTGAACTCCGGGTCCTTGGGGCGTGACGAGGGTTCGAAGGGCGATCGGGCCCACTCCAGCAGCGCCGCGCGCCCGTCCTCGGTCAGCCGGTACACCTTCGCGTCGGGCCGCCCCTCGCGCGGGTCGACCTCGAAGTTGACCCAGTCGCGCTCCACCAACTTGCCGAGGCGGCGGTAGATCTGCGGCAGTTGCACCCCGTAGCCGATGTAGCGGCCGGAGCCCTCCATCCACCGGCGCAGGTCGTAGCCGGAGACCGGCCGCAGGGCCAGCGCCCCGAGGATCACGTAGTCGAGCTGCATCCGCGTCACCTATGTTCCCGAGAACCTATTCCGATGTTCACCCCGGAGCCGGGTCGTGTCAAGGTCGTCATGCCGGGGCGGCGCAGCGGAAGCCCGTGTGCCCGCTGGTGCTGTCCGGACTGCTGGCCGTGCGCGCCGCGACGCGGTAGCGGTTGCAGTACGAGTGGTGGCACATGTGCGAGCCCCCGCGGATCACCTTGTCGGCGCCGTCGGCCGGGCCGGTCGGGTTGACCAGCGGTCGAGTCCGGTCGTGCTCGGTGCCCCACCAGTCGGCGCACCACTCCCACACGTTGCCCGACATGTTGTGCAGGCCGAACCCGTTGGGCGGGAAGGCATCGACGGGGGCGGTCCCCCGGAAACCGTCCTCCGCCGTGTTCTTCACCGGGAAGACACCGCGGAAGATGTTGCAGCGGTACTCGCCGTCGGGGTCCAGCACGTCACCCCACGGGTAGCGCCGCTGCTCCAGGCCACCGCGGGCCGCGTACTCCCACTCGGCTTCGGTGGGCAGCCGCTTGCCCGCCCACGCCGCGTACGCCGCCGCGTCGCGCCAGGACACGTGCACCACCGGGTGGTCGCCCCGGCCCTCGACCGTGCTCCCAGGGCCCTCCGGGCAGTTCCAGGTGGCGCCCTCGACACCGCACCACCACGGGGTGCGCTCCGGGCGCGGGGCGCCGCGCCGCAGGTGCCCGGGCAGGAACGCGGCGAACACGTACGACCAGCCGAAGCGCTCGGCGTCGGTGCGGTGCCCGGTGTCGGCGACGAAGTCCGCGAACTGGTCGTTGCTGACCGCGCAGGCGTCGATGCGGAACGGGTCGAGCCGCACCTCCCGCACCAGCCCCTCCCCGTCGTCCGGGAAGCCCTCGGCGTCCTCGGCTCCCATGAGGAACGCGCCACCGGGCAGCAGGACCATGCCGTCCACATCGGCGACGCGCCCGGGTTCCGGGGGCGCGAGGCTTCCGCTGTGGACACCGGCCGCCGGGGGCGTGCAGCAGTGCGAAGGGGAGCGGGGGTCGCTCATGGTGGCTCCTCCCGGGCGAAGGTCGGTCGTGGCTATGTTCCAAAGTACATAACTGCCCGCGCTCGGCACACGGGTGCGCACCCACTGCGACCGCAGTCGGGGACGTTGTGCCCTTCTGCTCGGTGCGCGGCACCTCCGAGCATCCCGGCGGGGACGTCGTGGACGACGCCGCAGCTGTCCTCGCGAAGCCGAGACCGCTGGCACCGCCAGCCCGGGGTACGCGGACCCCGATGAGGCGACGCGAATTGGCGATCAGCACTGCGCTGGGAGAGCCTTTGGCGGACGGCGAGCTGCTGGAGGATTTGATGTTCTACCACACCAAGCGACTTCAGTTCGAAGCCAAGCCGGAGCGCCCCGACCCGGTTTACGCGCACAAGCTCCAGGAGTTGATCGGGGGCGCTTGGGGTGAGATGACCGTGACCATGCAGTACTTGTTCCAGGGCTGGAACTGCCGCATCGAGGGCAAGTACAAGGACATGATCATGGACATCGCGACCGAGGAGATCGGGCACGTGGAGATGCTCGCGACCATGGTCGCCCGCCTCCTCGAGGGAGCGCCGTCGGAGATGACCGCGCGGGCCGCGGAGAACGACCCGGTGCTCGGGGCGGTCATCGGTGGGATGGACCCGCAGCAGGCCATCGTCGGCGGCGGCGGGCCGCTCCCGGCGGACGCCAACGGCTACCCGTGGAACGGCCGCTACATCGTCGCCAGCGGCAACCTGCTCGCGGACTTCCGGGCCAACGTCACCGCCGAGTCGCAGGGACGGCTGCAGACCGCGCGGCTGTACCACATGACCGACGACCCGGGCGTCAAGGACATGCTGAAGTTCAACCTGGCCCGCGACACCATGCACCAGAACCAGTGGCTGGCAGCCATCGAGCAGCTCAAGGAGGACGGTATGGAGGACACCATCGCGCCCAACGCCCTCCTCGACGAGGAGTACCGCGAGCACGCCTCGACGCTGTGGCACCTCTCCGACGGCGAGACCTCCCAGGAAGGCCGGTGGGCGCGCGGCACCACGCCCGACGGGCAGCACGAGTTCAGCTTCCTCGAACGCCCCGAACCGCTCGGCGGTCCGGCCAGCGCCCCGACCCCTCCCGAGCACCTCTACGCCACCACGTGGAACGAGGAGACGATGCTGCAGAAGGCGAAGCGCACCGTCACCGGGCAGTGAGCCGCTAACCCGGTGTCCTGCCGCCGGAGTCCTCCCGCTGGAAGAACGCGAACATCCACAGCAGCGAGGGCAGCAGCACGGCCGCGCCGACGAGCGTCGTCCCCAGCACCGCGTGCAGCACGCTCGGCTGCGCGGCGGTGGCCTCGATGGTCGTGTTCGGGAGCAGGACCAACGGGTACTGGGCGACGGCCCACCCCCAGGGCAGCGCCGCGACCGCCACCGCGGCCGAAAGCCTGGCCGGGATGTAGTTGCGGCGCAGCAGCAGCACGGCGGAAGCCAGGCCGGCGGCTGCCGAGAGCGCGACCAGCGGGAGCCCTGGCCCGATCAGACCGCGGTACAGGACTGGCGCGTCGAGCAGCAGGACCGCGATCCCGGCCAGCGCGATCGCACCGGTGACCACGCCGGTCGCGATGGCCCGGACCCGGAACTGCTCGGCCAGCGGCCCAGCGCCCTCCCGCCGCGCGTCCGCGCACAAGTACACGGCTGCCAGGTAGGCGGTCGTGCCGACGGCCAGCGCCCCCGCCAGGACCGAGGTGGGGTTGAGCCAACTGGTGACCAGGTCACCCGCTGCGATGCCCAGGGGGACGCGCCCGGAGGCGATGCCACCGGCGACGGTGCCCAGGAAGAACGGGGTGAGCACCGAGGAGAGCGCGAAGCAGGCGCCGTACGCTCGCCGGTGCCCGAGCTCGGTCGAGGCCTTGCGGAAGGCGAACGCGGCACCGCGGGCGATGATGCCGAGCGCGACGAGCGTCAGCGGGATGTACATCGTTGACGCCACGGAGGCGAACACGCCGGGGAACCCGGCCCAGCAGAGCACGATCACGAAGATCAACCAGACGTGGTTGGCCTCCCACACCGGCCCGATCGAGTGCTCGATGAGCGCGCGCTGCTCCGCGCCACGTCGGCTGCCACCGGCCAGCAGGTCCCAGGTACCCGCTCCGAAGTCCGCCCCCGCGAGCAGCACGTAAGCGGTCACGCCGACCCACATGACGCCGATGGTCCAGTCCGCTGCGGTCATGGCTCCTCCTGCTCCTGCCCTGGAGCTTCCTGCGGGGCGAGCGGGGCGCGGGTCAGCCTCCGGAGCACGGCGACGGTCGTCACGGTGAGCAGGACGTACACCAGCCCGACCACGAGCAGCCCCACCACCAGGCCGGGCACCGGGGTGACCGCGTCGGCCGTGCGCTGCACACCCCACACGATCCAGGGCTGCCGCCCGACCTCGGTCGTGATCCACCCGGCTTCCAGCGCGATGGCCGCCGCCGCACCGGCCGCCGCCGCGCCCCGCAGGAACCAGCGGGAGGTGGGCAGGTCGCGCCGACGCCACCACGCCAGGGCCAACCAGAGGCCCAACAGCAGCAGCAGGACCCCGATGACCACCATCACCTGGAACGACCAGTGCACCACGTTCACCGGTGGCCGGTCCTGGGGCGCGAACCGGTCCAGGCCGATGATCAACGCCTGCGGGTCCCAGTGCGCCAGCAGCGACAACCCGTACGGGATCTCCAGCGCGTAGCGCATCTCGTCGTCCCGGTAGACACCTCCGATGTGCAGCGGCACCGCGTGCGAGGTGGTGAACACGCCTTCGATCGCGGCCAGCTTCGCGGGCTGGTTGGTGGCCAGGAACTTCGCCGCCCAGTCCCCCACGCCGATCTGCACCGGGGTCAGCGCGGCCGCCGCGGTGAACGGCACCAGGAAGCCGAGCCGGTGGTACCGGTCCCGGCGACCGCGCAGCATCGCCACCGCGTACACCGCCGCCATGCCGAAACCGGCCACCATGAACGCCGCGAGGATCATGTGCACTGTCTGCGGCGGCGTAGCGGGGTTGAACATCGCCACCCAGGGCCGGACCCCCACCACCCGCCCGGTGTCGAGGTCGAAGCCGCGCGGCTGGTTCATCCACGCGTTGGCCGCGACGACGAAGAACGCCGACGCGACCCCGGCCAGGCAGACCGGGATGCCGGTGAGCACGTGCACCCGCGGTGGCAGCCGGTTCCAGCCGTAGAGGTAGATGCCGAGGAAGATCGCCTCGATGAAGAAGGCGAAGCCCTCCAGGGCGAACGGCAGCCCGATGACCTGGCCGTAGGTGTCCATCAACCCCGGCCAGAGCACCCCCATCTCGAAGCTGAGGATGGTGCCCGACACCGCGCCCACGGCGAACAGCACGCCCATGGCCTGCGCCCACCGGTGCGCCAGCGCCAGGTAGGTGCGGTCACCTCGCCGGATCGCGCGCCACTCGGCGAACACGGTGATCGCGGGCATCCCCACGCCGAAGCAGGCGATCACGATGTGCCAACCCAGCGACAACGCCATCTGCAGCCGTGCCGCCACCAGGTCCGACGGGGTGGCCGCCTCGGCGAGCACCAGGTCGGGTAGTCCGCCCACCTGCAACACCCCCCACCGCGAAGCACGTCAAGCAGGGGGTTCCCGCTCCCTGCTCCCGGCACACGGCGTCCTCGGGCCGCCGTGGGGGCCCAGGGCTCAGCGGGGCTTGTCGGTTCCCGAGCCCCACCCGGCCACACGTCGCTCCACCTCGGCGACCAGGTCTTCGAAGGCTGCGGTGACGCGCTGCTCGTCGCCGCTGATGAGCAGGTCCGCGAACAACCCTCGCAGGCCCGCGAGCAGTGACGTCGCCACCGGCTGCGCCTGCGGCTCCGGGCAGCCGTAGCGGACCAGGCCCTCAGCCAGCAGGTCCGTGCGCTGCCGCATCGAGGCCGCGACCGCCTTGGCCAGCGCCGGGTCCCCGTACATGGCGTGGCCGGTGATCGCGACGAACAGCCGCACGTGGCGCCGCCCGCGCTCGCTGGTGGCCCGCCGCCAGAGGCTGCGCAGCGGGTCGGGGTCGTCGCGCGGCAGGTCCGGGACCGACAGCGTGTCGGCCAGCACGCGCTCGACGATCTCGGCGACGAGCCGGTCCCGGGAGCCGAAGTGGTGCACGAGCGTCGCGTGGCTGACGCCGACCGACTGGGCGACCTTGCGCAGCGACAGGCCATCGATGCCCTGCTCCAGGGCGTGTTCCGTCGCGGCGGCGAGCACCTCGCCGCGCCGGTGCTGGAACCGCAGCTTCCGGCCGTCGACCCGTTCGTCCATGCCGCCAGCCTAGTCACCGCGGGAAATTGATTGACCACTTGGTAGAGATACTTTAGGGTCGATCACGTTCCGGAACCCCGCTCCCGGGCAGGACATGTCCCGAAGGCCCACGAGGCCCGGGGAGCTCAGCGAGGACTCATCCGGCGCGCCCGGGTTCCCGGGCGCCTCCCGCGAAGGGCGAAGCATGGAATTGACGCGTTCCACCGTCCCCGTCCCCCGACTCCGCCGAACACTGGTCGCCTTGGCCGGCGTGCTCGGCCTGCTCACCGGCGGCACCGCGTTGGCGCAGGCCGCCGAAACCACCGACTGGCACGGCCCGGACCCGACCGAGGAGAGCATCACCGCGCCGCGCGGCCCGTTCGACATCGACGAGGAGACCGTTTCCCGCCTGCGGGTAACCGGTTTCGGCGGCGGCACGATCTACTACCCCACCGACACCACCGACGGGCTGTTCTCGGCGGTGTCCATCTCCCCCGGCTACACCGGCACCCAGAGCTCGATCGCGTGGCTCGGCCCGAGGCTGGCCTCGCAGGGCTTCGTGGTGTTCACCATCGACACCCTGACCACCGTCGACCAACCCGACTCCCGCGCCCGCCAGCTGCAGGCCTCGCTGGACTACCTCGTCGAGGAGAGCAGTGTGAAGGACCGCATCGACCCGGCGCGGTTGGGTGTGGTGGGCCATTCGATGGGTGGCGGTGGCTCGCTCAAGGCCGCGCTGGACAACCCGGCGCTGAAGGCCGTCATCCCGATGACTCCGTGGCACACCACCAAGGACTTCTCCGGCGTGGGAGCCCCGACCCTGGTCATCGGCGCGGAGCGCGACACCATCGCACCGGTGGCCCGGCACGCCAAGCCGTTCTACGAGAGCCTGCCCGATGACCCGGGCAAGGCGTACCTGGAACTGGCCGGGGCGAGCCACTTCGCGCCCAACTTCAGCAACACGACGATCGCCAGGTCCAGCATCGCCTGGCTCAAGCGGTTCCTGGACGACGACACCCGCTACGACCAGTTCCTGTGCCCGCACCCGCAGGACCCGGAGATCTCGGACTACCAGTCCACCTGCCCGTACTGAGCCACCACCGGCACCGGTCCTGACGTGGCCGGTGCCGGGGTCGGTGACCCGAACCCACCGTCATGCGAGCGACACCCCGGCCTGCGCTGCTCAGGCCGGGGTTTCGGGCTCCTCCGCGGGACGTTGCCACCGCTGGACACCTGCTTCCTGCGCGTAGGAGAGGTGCCCACCGAGCGCGCCTCCGACCGCGATGGTGAGCGTTCCCAGCGTCGTGCACACCAGCGCGGCGCGGGCACCCGGCGGGTAGCGCAGCGAAGCGCCGAAGAAGGCGGCCGACACCACGTTGGCCATGGCGTGCAGGGCACCTACCCGCCGTTGCGGGGTGTCGAGGTGCGCGAAGTCCACCAGCCCCGCGGCGACGGCCGGTGGCACGGCGAGCAGCCCGAGCGCGGTCAGC
>NZ_JBEPDU010000086.1:0-15813 GCF_040300525.1 Saccharopolyspora sp. NPDC000359
CCGCCGCCCCGGTGCACGGCGAGCTGCGGCAGGCGCTGCGGGACACCGAGGCGCTCACCCGCGGCGAGGCCGAGCAGGTGGCCGAGGTCGAGGTCGCCGCCGTGCGCCAGGACGTCAACGCCCTCCTGCTGCGCACCAGTGAACTGGTCCGCGCCGAGGTCGGCGGCCGCACCAGGAACCACCGCGGCGCGGACCTCGTCGGCGCCGCGATGTGCAAGGCGCGGTTGCGGGGCGCGAACCTGCGCGGGGCGCTGCTGATCGCCGCCGACCTGCGCGGGGCGGACCTGCGCTCGGCCGATGTCATCGGCGCCGACCTCCGCGACACCGACCTGCGTGGAGCTGACCTCACCGACGCCCTGTTCCTCACCCAGGCCCAGGTCAACGCTGCCCAGGGCGATGCGTCCACCACGATCCCGGCCGGGTTGGAGCGCCCCGCGCACTGGTGACCAACCGCAGCCCGCCACCAGCGGTGTGACCGCGACGGGCCCCAGTCCGCCCCGCTCCCGCGCACCGGCACGTCCGGTCAGCACACCGGAGAACCCGCGACGGGGGCGCACCCCCAACGCGGTGCCGGCGGGGTGGCTGGCAAGATCGCCGAGTGCGCTTCCACGCCGATCTGCACATCCACTCGAAGTTCTCCCGCGCCTGCAGCAAGGACTGCGACATCGAGCACCTGACCTGGTGGGCGCGCCGCAAGGGCATCACCCTGGTCGGCACCGGCGACGTCACGCACCCCGCCTGGTTCGCCCACCTGCGCGAGGTCCTCGAACCCGCCGAACCCGGCCTGTTCCGGCTGCGCCCGGACCTGGACCGGCAGATGACCCGCAGCCAGCCCGCCAACTGCGAGGGCACGGTGCGGTTCATGCTCTCGGTGGAGATCTCCACCATCTACAAGCACGGCGAGCGCACCCGCAAGGTCCACCACCTGTGCTACCTGCCCGACTTCGCCGCCGCCGAGAAGTTCAACCGGCGCCTGGGCCGCATCGGCACCCTCGGCTCCGACGGCCGCCCGATCCTGGGCCTGGACTCCCGCGACCTGCTGGAGATCACCCTGGAGTCCGGCGACGGTGCCTACCTGGTGCCCGCCCACATCTGGACCCCGTGGTTCGCGGTGCTGGGCTCCAAAGCCGGTTTCGACGCCATCGAGGACTGCTACCGCGACCTGGCCGACCACGTCTTCGCCCTGGAGACCGGGCTGTCCTCCGACCCGGAGATGAACTGGCGGATCTCCGCGCTGGACAACTACACCCTGGTCAGCCACTCCGACGCGCACTCCCCGCCGATGCTGGGCCGCGAGGCCAGCGTCTTCGACACCGACCTGGACTACTTCGGCGTCAAGCGCGCGCTGGAGACCGGGCAGGGCTTCGCCGGCACCGTCGAGTTCTTCCCGGAGGAGGGCAAGTACCACCTCGACGGGCACCGCAAGTGCCAGGTGCGGCTGGAACCCGGCGACACCCGCGCGCACGGCGGCACCTGCCCCAGCTGCGGCAAGCCGCTCACCGTCGGTGTGCTGCACCGCGTCGAGGCCCTGGCCGACCGCCCCGAGGGCTTCCGCCCGCCCGGCGCGGCGCCGTTCCGCAACCTCATCCCGCTGCCCGAGGTCGTCGGCGAGGTCTTGGGCGTGGGCCCCAAGAGCAAGCGGGTCTTCGGGCGCGTCAGCGACCTGGTCGCCGCCCATGGCCCGGAACTGGCGATCCTGCAGGACGTCGCGCTCGAGGAGCTGCGCCGCACCGACGCCGCGGTGGCCGAGGCCATCGGGCGGCTGCGCGGCGGGCAGGTGCTGCGCGAGCCCGGCTACGACGGCGAGTACGGCACGATCCGGCTCTTCCAGCCCACCGAGCTCGCCCGCCTGCGCAGCGGTGACACCCCCGCGTTGTTCGACGACGCCCTGTTCACCCCGCAACCCCCACCACCGGCAGCGCCCGCCCCAGAACCAGCCGCCCCCGCACCGCAACCGTCCCCACCAACGGCACCGGTCGCCAGCGGGGACGGGGTGCTGGCCGGTCTGGACCCCGACCAGCGGGCCGCCGCGGCCATCCCCAGTGGGCCGCTGCTGATCGTGGCCGGGCCCGGCACCGGCAAGACCCGCACCGTCACCCACCGGCTGGCGCACCTGGTGCTCGAGCGCGACGTCGACCCCGCCACGTGCCTGGCCATCACCTTCACCCGCCGCGCCGCCCAGGAGATGACCGAACGCCTCGAGCACCTCATCGGCGAGGCCGCGCAACGCATGACCGTGGCCACCTTCCACTCCTTCGGCCTGCAGGTCCTGCGCGAACAACACGCGCACCTCGGTCTCAGCGCCGAGTTCGGGCTGGCCGACGCCGCCCGCCAGCACCAGGTCCTCACCACCGTCACCGGCGACGAGCGCAGCGCCCGCCAAGTCGCCCCTCGGCTGTCACTGGCCCGCCGCACCGCAACCGAGGACCCGCTGCTGGCCGACTACCTCGCCGCGCTGCGCCAGGCCGACCTGGTCGACTTCGACGACCTGGTGGCGCTGCCCGTCGAACTGCTCACCAGCCGCCCCGACCTCGCCGAGCACTACCAGCAGCGCTACCGGTGGATCACCGTCGACGAGTACCAGGACGTCGACGAGCTGCAGTACCGGCTGCTGCGGTTGATCGCCCCGGACGGGGCCAACCTGACCGCCATCGGCGACCCCGACCAGGCGATCTACGCCTTCCGCGGCGCCGACGTCGGGTTCTTCCTGCGCTTCGAGCAGGACTACGCCGGAGCCCCCGTGCTGGCCCTGACCCGCAACTACCGCAGCGGCGCGCACATCCTCGACGGCGCCCTGCGCGCCATCGCACCGTCCACACTGGTCACCGGCCGTGTGCTGCACGCCGCCTCGGCGCGCCCGGCCCACCGCATCGTCAGCCACCGGGCCGTCGACGAACGCGCCGAAGCCGCGTTCGTGGCCCGCACCATCGACGAGCTCATCGGCGGTGCGTCGTTCCACTCGCTGGACAGCGGCCGCGCCACCGGCCACGGGCCAGGCGGGATCGGGTTCAACGACATCGCCGTGCTCTACCGCACCGACGCCCAGTCCCACGCGATCCTCGACGAGCTGACGCGCTGCGGCTTACCCGCGCACAAGCGCACCCACGACCGCCTCTCCGCCCGCCCCGGCGTCGAGCTGCTGGTGCGCGAGCTCCAGCACGTCGCCGAGCGCGGCGGGCCGGTCACCGAGCAGCTGAGCCTGGCCGCCAAGACCGTCGCCGACCTCGTCCCCGACCAGCAGCGCCCCGAGGTCCACACCGCCGTGGAACTGCTCGCCCCGCTGGCGCGGCGCTGCGGCCAGGACCTGCCGCGGTTCTGCCGGGAAGTGCTGCTGGGCGCCGAGGTCGACACCCTCGACCCGCGCGCCGAGGCGATCTCCCTGCTGACCCTGCACGCCGCCAAGGGCCTGGAATTCCCGGTGGTGTTCCTGGTCGGCTGCGAGAACGGGCTGCTCCCGCTGCGCTGGCCCGGCACCGAACCCACCGACGACGACATCGCCGAGGAACGCCGCCTGTTCTTCGTCGGCATGACCCGCGCCCAAGACCACCTCTACCTCACCCACGCGGCCCGCCGAACCCAGCGGGGCAGCACCCAGGACCGCACCCGCTCACCGTTCCTGGCCACCCTCGGCGAGGTCGTGACCGCCGCCGACAGCCCCGCCCGCCGCCCGCGCCCGGCCCAGCTGTCCCTGCTGTGACCTACCGGCCTCAGGCGCCCGCGGCGAGGTGCTCGGCCAGGGCCCGGGCCTCGGCGACGTTGCCGTGCTCGAGCAGCTCCAGCAGGACTCGGCACTGGGAGGTCTGCGGGCACTGGGTGCGGTGGTCCACGGAGTAGAAGGCCAGCGCGTGCTCGGTGCGGGTGTCGGCGCCCGCAGGCAGGCGCACCGAACCGCAGAACGTGGTGGGGTTGGTCGCGATCCAGTTCTCCAGCTCCCGGCTGAGGCGCTCCTCCAGCTTCGGCCAGTAGCCGGTCTGGCCGGACACGCGCGGAGCGGGCACCGGTTGCGGGCTGCGCAGCGGCCACCCCTTGGCTTTGGCGCGCACCTCGGCCGCCCGGCGGTGCAGCTTGTCGACCTCGGCAGCATCCTCGACACGGCGCGCCAGGCGTTCCAGGTGGTCGGCGAAGGCGTGCTGGTCGGCCCGGTGCCAGCCGACCTGGTCGCGGTGCAGCTCGGCCAGCGGGCGGCTGCCGATCTTGGCCGGGTAGGCCTTGGCCAGCCGCCACGCCAGGCGGGCGCAGGCCAGGGCGTCGCTGGCCGAGTCGTGCGCGGCCTCCAGGCGCACCCGGTAGTGGGTGCACAGGTCACCGAGGGTGCGCTTGCCCCTGCGGTAGCGGTCCAGGTGCTTGTCCAGGCAGCGCGGGTCGACCACCGGCCCGGCCAGGTCGAGGTCGCGGCCGTGGTGGCGGCGCAGCTCGGCGTGCAGCAGCGACAGGTCGAACGGCGCGTTGAACACGCACAGCGGTGTGGTCGGGCACCACAGCTCGGCCAGCGCCTCGGCGAGCTCGGTGACCACCTCGGCCGCGTCGCGGCCGTGCTGGCGGGCGTGCTCGGTGGTGATGCCGTGGACCTCGGTGGCCCCGTCGGGGATCTCCACACCCGGGTCGGCCAGCCACGTGCGCACGTCCGGGGCCCGACCCGGCACGATCGAGATCACGGTGGCGGTGACGATGCGGTCCTGGGTGGTGTCGGTGCCGGTGGTCTCCAGGTCGAAGGCCAGCAGCGGCCCATCGGCCCACGAAGGCGCTGAGTTGATCACCCCCGCACCGTATCGAGATCATCCGACGCCGGGCCGCGTGACATGATCTGCGGATGTCTCCGCTCACCATCATCACCGGCGGCAGCCGGGGCATCGGAGCGGCCACCGCGCGGTGGCTGGCCCGCGCCGGGCACGACCTGGTGCTCGGCTACCGCGGCCACCGCGACGGCGCCGAGCAGGTCGCCACCGAAGCCGCCGCGCACGGGGTCCGCTGCCTGCCGGTGCGCGCCGACGTCAGCCAGGCCTGCGACATGGAGCGGTTGTTCGCCGAGGCCGCCGAGCTGGGGACGGTCACCGGGCTGGTCAACAACGCCGGGCTGACCGCGCACCTCGGCGACCTGGCCGACACCCCGGTGGCGGCGATCCGGCAGGTCATCGACGTCAACTACCTCGGCACCGTGCTGTGCGCGCGGCGCGCGGCGCAGGTGATGTCCACCCGGCGCGGCGGCGCGGGCGGGGCGATCGTCAACGTCTCCTCCAGCGCGGCGACGCTGGGCGCGCCGCACGAGTACGTCCACTACGCGGGCGCGAAAGCCGCGGTGGAGTCCTTCACCACCGGGCTGGCCAAGGAACTGGCCCAGGACGGGGTGCGGGTCAACGCGGTGGCACCCGGCTTGGTGCGCACCGACATCCACGCCGGGGCCGGGGTCCCCGAGCGCGTCGAGACCGCCGCATCGCGGGTGCCGGTGGGACGGGCCGGGGAACCCGAGGAGATCGCCCCGGCCATCGGGTGGCTGCTGGGGCCGGAGGCGACCTACACCAGCGGCGCCGTGCTGCGCGTCGCGGGCGGGCTGTGAGGACCGGTTGTCCCAGCCACTAGGTTGGTGACCGTGGGTGAGTCGCTGCTGGTCAACTTCGTCTACTGCCATCCCGTCGGGCACGCCGTGGAGGCGCTGCAGTACGCCCTGGGGTACCGGCGGGCCGATCCGCAGCGGCGCATCGGCGTGGTGCTCAACTCCGCGACCGCGGTGCAGCTGGCCGACTGGTGCGACGCCATCGACGAGGTGTACGCAGTGGACATCGACGTGTTCGAGCCCGGCGACGCCGGGATGCTGGCGCACGTCCCGGCCGAGTGGGACTGGGTGGTCGACGACCCGCGCGGGCACCAGAGCTGGCAGCACCAGATCTTCCCCGGCCTGCAGCGCTACTACGAACTCTCCGCACAGCACTTCCGCGCCGACCCGCGGCCACACCCTGGTCGGCGCGCCCCGCCCGTCCTACCAGCGGCGCAACCCACTGCAACTGGCGCTGCCGCAGCAGTGCCGGGACTGGGCGGCCGAGCTGCTGCCCGAGCACGACGGCCCCACGATCGCGGTGCTGCCCGGCGGCAGCGCCGAACGCTGGCGCTACCCGTCGCTGGCGTCGTGGCAGCGCATCCTGGAGGCCTTGGCGCAGCGCTGGCCGCGGGTCCGGTTCTGCCTGACCGGCAAGCACACCGAAGACGGCCGCACCAGCACCGGGTTCACCCGCGCGGAGTTCGAGGCCCTAGCCGAGGTGGCGCCGCAGGTGGTGTGGGCGGTCGACGTGCCGCTGGAGCGGCAGCTGGCCGCGCTGCAGCGCTGCGAGGTGCTGCTCTCGCCGCACACCGGGTTCGCCTTCGCCGCGATGGCCGCGGGTACCCCGTGGCTGACCCTGGCGGGCAACGACTGGGCCGAGTACTACTTCAACCCCGGTGTGCCGTTCCACTCGGTGCTGCCCGACCTGCAGCGCTTCCCCTGCTACCTGATGCTGGGTAACACCCCCGACCCCGTCGACGACGACGGCCCCCGGTCACCGAGCATGTCGGCCGCCCGCATCGACGCCGACCTGCCCGATCTCCTCGACGGCGCGGCGAGGCTGCTGGCGGGCCTGGACTTCGACACCGCGATGCGTGATCACGCCGCCCGCGTGCACGAGCTCTTCGGTGGCCGCCGCGAGCTGCTGTACTCGGTGGACAACCTGCTGGCCGACTACCTGCCCGGCCCGAGCTGACCGCGGCAGTGCCGGGGCGTGCGGAATCCCCGGAAGGTCACCGCCTTGCGGGTCCGGAAGCCCAGCCGCTCGTAGAGCGCGATGGCACCGGCGTTGGCCTCGACCACGTGCAGGAAGGGGCGTTCGCCGCGGGCGGTGATGCGCGCGACCAGCGCCCTGATCAACCGGGCGGCGTGGCCTCGACCGCGGGCCTCGGGCGCGGTGCACACCGCGCTGATCTCGGTCCACCCCGGTGGCCGCAGCCGTTCACCCGCCATCGCCACCAGCGCGCCGTCGTCCCGCACACCGAGGTAGGTGCCCAGTTCCGGGGTGCGCGGCCAGAACGGGCCCGGGCGGGTCCGCTCGACGAGGTCGAGCATCTGCGCAGTGCTGTCCGTGCCGAGCTCGACCACTCCGTCGACGTGGTCGGCGGGTGGCTGGCCGCAGTAGACCATCTGGCGTCCTTCGAGGGTGAACACCAGCTCCCAGTCCGACGGTGGGTCCTGCGGGCTGCTGAACATGTCGGCGAACTCGCCCCGCCCGAGCAACCGGGCGAGGTCGGCCCACTCCTGCGGCCCGGCGCCGGTGGGGACCGCGCAGAACGTCGCCACCTCGGGCAGGTAGGTCGCGGCCCCGCCCCGCCTGCGGCCGAGGTGGGCGTGGTGACCGCGCAGCGATTCACCCACCGGGTCCTCGAGCGGGCTGGTGTCGCGGTCGATCATCGTGCTGGGCCTCTCGTCTCGTGCCGGATCCAGCTGCCATTCTGAGCGCCCCGCGAGCAGACCTTGCCCGAAGGGCCTGCCCGAGGGCCCGCGGTGCGGCCGATCTCGGCGCTGATGCTGACAGGCGGTAGGCTGGGGCTCCGGCACGACGCTCTTGGTCGGCTCTGACCGCCCCGCGGTTTCCCCGCCACTTCCGGCGGAAGCAATCCCCTTCCTCGTCACTGATCGGGACGTGCACCGGGAGGGTGTTGTGCCAGAACGGTTCGTGGTCATCACGGGAGGCCCAGGAGCGGGCAAGACGACGTTGGTCGAACGGCTGGCGGCCGCCGGGTTCGCCCACGCCCCCGAAGCCGGGCGCGCGGTGATCACCGACCAGGTGGCCATCGGTGGTCGCGGGTTGCCGTGGCAGGACCGGGAGCTGTTCGCCGAGCTGATGCTGGCCCATGACCTGCGTTCCCACCGCCAGGCCCAACGCGGCACCGGGCCGGTGCTCTTCGACCGCGGGTTGCCCGATCTCATCGGCTACCTGCGGCTGTGCGGGCTTGCCGTGCCCGAGCGCCTCCAGACCGCGGTCCGCCGCTTCCGCTACCGCCAGCGGGTGCTCATCGCCCCACCGTGGGAGCAGATCTACCGGCAGGACGACCAGCGCAGGCAGACCTTCGCCGAAGCCGAGAGCACCTACCGGCACCTGGTCGCCGCCTACACCGACTGCGGGTACCAGCTCGTCCACCTCCCGCGCGCCAGCGTCGAGCAGCGGGTGCGGTTCGTCCGCGAAGAACTGGGCACGCACCGCTCCGGTGTCCCGTAGAGCTCGGTGAGCGGTGGGGCGGCCTTGGCCGCCAGCGGGTGCGGGTCGTCGGGCCACCAGATCAGCCGCACCGGGATCGGGCGGCGTCGCGCACCAGGCGGACCACTACGCCGGGCCGGGGGTACTGGGTGATGGTGCTCTCCGCGGTGATGCCCACGCAGCGGCCGGTGGCGATCATGGTCAGCCAGTCGTCGACATCGTGGGTGTACTCGGTGTGCGCGGGTGGACCTGCTGGCGATGCGGCGGTCGGGTCGTTCATGAGCGTCAACCCCATGCTGGCCACGGGTGGGCGTGCTGGTGCCGGGTGAGGTCCTGCGAGTGTCGCCGTGGCTGGGCATCGCGGCGATCGTGGCCGCCAACGCGGTGAGTCGGGCTGCGGCGAAGCGCACCCAGGACCACTTTGGGGTCGACTCCAAAAATGGGGTAGGGTCCACGACCGTGGTCGAGGGGTTGCGGGAGCGCAAGAAGCGCCGGACGAGGCAGCACATCAGCCAGGTCGCGACCTCGCTGTTCGTGCAGCGGGGCTTCGACCAGGTCACCATCGCCGAGGTCGCCGCCGCGGCCGAGGTCTCGGTCAACACCGTCTACAACTACTTCCCCACCAAGGAAGACCTCGTCCTGCCACCCGAGGAGGCCTCCCCGCAGCGGCTGGCCGACATCGTGCGAGCCCGCCCCGCCGGGCAGTCCGCGGCCGCTGCGGTGCTCGCGCAGCTGCGCGCGGAGGTGGCCCGGCGGGACCGCAAGCTGGGGCTCTCGCCTGGCTTCGGCCCGGTGCTGGCCATGATGCGCGCCGCGCCCACCCTGCTGGCCCGCCTGGAGGACCTGGGTGGGCAGATGACCGAAGCCCTGGCCGCGGTGCTCACCGAGGAGACCGGCGCCGACCCCCAGGACCCGTTGCCGCGCGTGGTGGCCCACCAGCTCGGCGGCCTGCACTCGCTGGTCTACGCCGAGCTCGGCGCACGCCTGGCCGAGGGCGCTGACCCCGAGGAGCTGGCCGAGGCCGCCTCCCGGCTGCTCGACGCCATCGAGCACGCGCTCGGCGACGACCTGCTCACCTACGCCACCAGAAGAGAGGACCAAGCGTGTTCCGAGTGACCATCCGCGGCAAGTTCGACGGGATCAGCGAAGCGGGCCGCGAGCAGGTGCGCGCCGCCGAAGGGCCCGCCTTCACCGAAGCGGGCACCTTCACCTACGACTCGAGCGTCTCGGCGTTCACCTTCCGCTGCCAGGTGCCCGCCCACGACGAGGACGACGACGACAAGGTCGCCACCCGGCGTGCCCTGGCCGCGCTGCAGGCCCACGGCCACCCGCACCAGGTCCTGCGCGTGGCCGTGACCGACATGCGCCAGATCAAGGTCCGCCGCAAGGCCGACCGCGCCTGACCACCCGCCGCTCAGGCGCGGATGCCGCCGAGGACCGTCGCGACCAGGCGCTCCAGGAACTTCGGGGCCACCTCGAGCGGTTCCCCGGCGCCCGCGGGCTGCAGCAAGCGGGGCAGCACGACCTCGTAGCAGGCACCGACGAGCAGCGCCGCCGCCGCCTCGGTGTCGGCACCCGCGGCGATCCGGCCGTGCTGGCGCTCGGCGTCGAGGTAGCCGGTGAGGGTCTGCCGGAGGTTGTCGCCCTTCTTCGACCGGGGCCAGCCGTTGAACCGGGCCAGCACCTTGGGCTGGCCCAGCAACCCGGCGAAGACGGGCAGGATGCGCTGGTGCAGGTCCAGCAGGTGCCGCACAGGTGGCAAGCCCGGCACTGCTTCCCGTCAGGGACACAGCCGCCAGCACCACGTTGGTGGTGAGCGCGAGATGGGTGGCGGCCACCGCCACTACCGCGCCCCGAGCAGTGCGTGGCCCGCGAAGCAGCGGCTCAGCCGACTCCGGGTTGGGTGGGTCGAGCACGGCACCGATGACCGGCCCCGGCACCAGCCACGGCGGTCCGGACACCGCACCCCTGGTGATCAGGGCAGGGAAGTCCGTCCTCGCGGTGGTCAGCAGCGGGAAGGTCACCAGCTGGGCCCCGTCGCCGAGCTCAACGAGGAACGCCGACAGCCAGTGCCGACCGAAGGCCCTCGCCATGGGCGCAGCTGGCCGCAGTGTCCGGCCCTCGGCGGGCGTTCAGGCCAGCAGAACTGGTGTCAGGCGCTGAGTTCGTCGCTGCCGGAGGCGGTTTCGGCCCAGCGCGTCCGGTGGGGCCAGTTGGGGCGGTGCTCGGTGGTCGCCAGCACCTCGGCCTCGGCGGCCAGGCGCGGCGGGATGGCTTCGAGTGCCTCGCCGTAGATCCGGGCGTTGCCCAGGGCGTCCTGGGCGATGTGGGCGTGCTCGGGGTCGGTGGCCAGCACGACGCCGCTGATGCGCTGGTCCACGGGCTTGTCGCTGTCGACGAGCAGGAATACCGGCATCCGGTACTCGACCCAGTACTTCATGCGGGGACCTCTCTTTCCAGGGGTGCCGGTGCTCGCGCCCGCAGCGCTTGGTCAGGCGCAGCCGCAGGAAGCGCGGTGCACCAGGACGGAGGGCAGGCGGTGGGTCTCGGGTTCGGCGTGGCGATCGGCCAGGCGGCGCAGCAGCAGTCTCGCCGCGGTGGCACCGATCTGCTCGCAGGGCTGGGCGATCACCGTCAGGCGCGGGGAGAACCACTCGGCCCACGGGAAGTCGTCGAAGCCGACCAGGGCGATGTCGTCGGGGACGCGCAGCCCGGCTTCGTGCAGGGCCTGCATGACGCCGATCGTCATGCTGTTGTTCGCCGCGATGATCGCCGTCGGGTGGCGGGGGTGCTCGAGCAGGCTGGCCGCGGCGCGGGCGGCGCGGCCGGTCTCGGAGTGGCCTTCCACGAGCAGGTCCGGGTCGGGGTCCAGCCCGTTGCGCCGCAGGGCGGTCCGGTAGCCCCGCACCCGCTCGTCGGTGGTCGACAGGCCACTGCGGCCGGCGACCATCGCGATGCGGGTGTGGCCGAGTTCGGCGAGGTGGTCGACCAGGCGGGCGGTGGGCTCGACGTTCTCGGGACCGACCTGGTCGTAGCGGTCGTCGACGAGGCGGTCGGCGAGCGCCACGGGCACCGAGTGCGCCCGCAGGTACTCCAGCGCCGCGCCGGATGCCGACGAGGGCGCCAGGATCAACCCGTCCACCCGGCGTTGGTGCATGTTGCGCACCACGGTGAGCTCGTGGTCGACGTCGTCGCGGGAGTCGGCCAGCAGCAGCGTGTACCCGTGGCGCACCACTTCGGACTCGATGCCCTGCAGCACCTGGGCGAAGTAGGGGTTGGAGATCGCCGACATCACCACCGCGATCGAGCGGGTGCTGGCGGTGGCCAGGGAGCGGGCGAGGGTGTTCGGGCTGTACTGGGTGGACTCGATGGCGGCCTCCACCGCCTTGCGGGTCTGCTCGCGCACCGTGCGCGTGCCGTTGAGGACGTGCGAGACCGTCGCGGTGGACACCCCGGCTACCCGCGCGACATCGGCGATCGTCGCCATCGCAGCCACCACTCCTCGGAACTGGGTCGAGCGCAGTGAACCATAGCAGGTAAGCGCTTGCGCAAGCGCTTAACTCGGACTTGCGGCACTGATCACCCCACGATGAGGTTCGCACCCCAGGACCGTCGCCGCGGGCAACTGCTTTCCCAGGGGCAGCCAGGAGTGGTCCCGGGCCGGTGGCCGGTGCCGACGGCGCACCGGCCCGGGACAGGAAGGCACCTGCGGCGACGGTCCTAACGGGTCACCACATCGACAGGTCGCGGGCGGTGGTGGTCACCGAGACGGTGTCCAAGCGCCGCACCTGGTGTGCCGCGCCGAACCGCGGCCAGCCGGGATCACCGGTGGTCGCGAACGACACCCAGGCCCCGTGCACCTCCTTCGCCAACGCCGCAGGCGGCTCCCCCGCTCCCAGCAGCGCCTGCGGTCCGCGCAGGACCGCGAGGTCGAGCAGGTCGAAGACGAACGGCAGCTCGACGGAGTGCGCCGCGCCGAGCGCACCGTCCACAGCGGAGGAACGCCAGGCGAACTCGTAGACGTGCGCGCGGCCGTGGGCTTGGGCCAGCTTGCGGCCACCCGCGGTGAACATGGCGTCCCCGAGGATCGCCGAGCGCAGCTCCCCCTGCCCGGCCTCGGGTCGCTGCGCCCGGTAGGCCGCGAGGAGCGCCTCGGGGTCCCGGTGCACGCGGGCGGCGAGTTCTTTCACGTCAGCGGCGGTCGAGGTGGCCAGGGTGCCCTGCGGCGCGAGGTAGAGGTTGCCCTCCTCGGCGGTGGAGCCCACCAGCAGCTCCACCTCGGCCAGGTCGCTGTCGGCAGGTTGGCGCTCCAGCACCACGTCGAAGGGCGTGAGTCCCATCAGCGGGTCGAAGTCCTCGGCCGTCCGCAGGTCCAGGCCGCTCAGCGCGGGCACGAGCTCCACCAGCTGCTCGTCGGGCACGGCGCTGAAGGCGGCCACGGTGGGTTCGATGCCGAGCGCGGTGGCCGCCGCGCGGGCCACGACCTGGGCCTGCTCCGGCGAGAACGCGCCGCAACCGTTGCCGCTCTGCACGATCGCGCGGTGGAACAACCCGGTGGCCTCGGGCGTGGCCAGCAGCGCGGCGACGAGCGTGGCCCCGGCGGACTGGCCGAACAGCGTGACGTTGCCGGGATCGCCGCCGAACGCGGCGATGTTGTCGCGCACCCACTGCAGGGCGGCGATGACGTCGAGCAACCCGCGGTTGCGCGGCGCCCCGGGCACGTCCAGGAATCCGGTGATGCCCAGCCGGTAGTTCAGCGTCACCAGGACCACGTTGTCGCGGGCGAAGGCGGTGCCGTCGTAGAGCGGGGAGCGGTTGGATCCGGAGACGAAACCGCCGCCGTGCACGAACACCATCACCGGCCGGTCCTGGGCCTGGTGCGGTGCCCAGACGTTGACGGTGCGGAACTCCTCGCCCCGGACCCACCCGGGACCGAAGAACGGCGACATGTCCAGTGCCGCGAACCCGCCCCGCTGGGGTTGGGGCGCGGTCGGTCCTGGCCGGGTCGCGTCCCGCACTCCCGACCAGCCCGGGTGCGGGGCGGGTGCGGCGAACCGGCCGGAACCGACCAGCGGCGCGGCGTAGGGGATGTTCAGGAAGCGGCGCACGCCGCCGGGGGAGCTGCCGCGCACCGCTCCCCCCGTGGTGGCCACGGTGTTGTCGGCCATGGGGTCTCCTGTCAGATCCGGGCGAACGGTGCCCACGACTTGATGGCGAACTTCTCGCCGTCCCGCACGACCTCGGCGCCGCCGTGCCCGCCGAGGTGCGCGGGCAGCACCAGGGTGTTGGTGTCGGCGGCCTGCCCCAGCAACCGGTGGCGGGTGGCCCGGGCCGCGGCGGGGTCCTCGCAGAAGCAGCTGTTGGCGGCGGGTTCGACGAACTGCGCGGCGGTGTGCAGCAGGTCCCCGACGAACAACGCCCGGTCGCTGCCCGATTGCAGGCTCAGCACGCACGAGCCGGGGGTGTGCCCTGGCGCGGGCAGCAGGCGCAGGTCGCCGTCGATGACGTAATCGTCCTCCCACAACTGGACCTGCCCGGCGCGGTGCACGGGGGCGATGCTGTCGGCGAAGACGTTCTCGCTGCCGCCACCCCGCGCCGGGTCGTGCCCGTCGGCGGGGTTCCAGAAGTCGAAGTCCGCGCGCGGCACCAGGTAGGTCGCGTTGGGGAAGGTCGGCACCCAGTCACGGTCCACCAGCCGGGTGTTCCAGCCGACGTGGTCGACGTGCAGGTGGGTGTTGACCACCACGTCGACGTCCTCGGGCTGGACACCAGCCTGCGCGAGGTTGCCGAGGAAGTCGGTGTCGAGGTGGTGCCACACCGGTGCGTTCGGGCGCTCCTTGTGGTTGCCGACGCCGGTGTCGACCAGGATCGTCCGGCCACCGCTGCGCAGCACCCAGGTCTGGATCGCGCACACGCACACCTCCCCGGCGGGGTCGACGAAATCCGGGACCAGCCACGACTCGTGGTCGCGCCAGCTCCGCGCGGGCAGTTCGGGGAAGAACTCGCCGGGCGAGAGCCCGACCGGCCCGTAGTACTCGACGACGCGGGTGAGGGTGACATCACCCAGCACGATGTCTCGCATGCCTGCTCCAGGGGTTGTCGCATCCGAACACCCCCTAGCGTGCGAGCCCCCGCAGCCGGTGTACCAGCCCCGCTCGTGCGTACCACTGCCAGTGGCAGGCAACCCCGGTCCCCGGACGCCGGGACCAAGCACCCGTGCCTACTACTGGCAGGGGCAGGCTCGCTGGCCGCGGCATCGGCATAGTGGGGGTGTGAGCGGTTTTGGACACCTTGGCGAGTTCCTGCGCGCGCGGCGAGCGCGGCTGAAGCCCGAAGACGTCGGGCTGACCACCCCACCGGGGCGTCGCCGGGTCGCCGGGTTGCGCCGCGAGGAGCTCGCGCAGCTGGCCGGGGTGAGCGTCTCGTACTACACGCGGTTGGAGCAGCACCAGTCGGTCAACGCCTCCGATGCGGTGCTCGACGCGCTGGCCACCGCACTGCGCCTGGACGACCACGAACGCGCCCACCTGCGGGAGCTGGCCGCGCAGCGGCCCCGTCGGCGCGAGCGCCCACCGGTGGAGCGCGTCAAGGGCCCCACCCGCGAGCTGCTCGAGTCGTTGCAGGGTGTTCCCGCGCTGGTCGTCGGGCGGCGCTGCGATGTGCTGGCGTGGACTCCGCTGGGCCACGCCCTGCTGGCCGGGCACGTCGACCCGGCTGCGCCGCAGTGCCCCGGCGAGCGCCCGAACCTGGTGCGGATGCTGTTCCTGGACCCGCACACCCGCGAGCTCTACGTCGACTGGGAGCGCAAGGCCCGTGGCCTGGTGGCCAGCCTCCGGTTGGCGGCGGGGCGCCACCCCGACGACGCGCTGCTGGCCTCGCTGGTCGGCGAGTTGTCGGTAAAGTGCCCGGATTTCGTGGCGATGTGGGGCGACCACCGGGTCAAGCCGTGCGTGGGCGACTCCTTCCGGCTGCGCCACCCGCTGGTCGGCGAGCTCACCATCACTCAGCAGAGCCTGCAGCTCACCCATTCACCGGAGCAGTCCATTGTGGTGGTCACGGCGGAGGCCGGTTCCAGCTCAGCTGACACCCTCGCACTGCTGGGGCAGCTCACGGCGCGTTCGAGTCGAGCGGAGCTGGCCGAGTCGACACCGCGCTGACACTACGACGTGGGCAGCCATCCCCGGTGCAGTGCCGGGGAGAGGTCGTGGGCGGCGGAGAGCGCGAGGTTCTGCGCGTCGTGCAGGTAGCCCTCGGTAGTGGTCAGGGAGGCATGCCCCAGGTCGCGTTGGACCTGGCGGGGTTCGGCGCCGCGGTTGATGGCGTGGGTGGCGTAGGAGTGCCGGGCGGAGTGCGGGTGGATCGTCTCGCGCAGGGGCGCGAGGTGGGTGGCGATGAACGCCGCCTGCTCACTGGCCAGCAGCTCCCGCAACCACCGGGCCCGGGGTGGTGGCGCGTCCGCGGGTGGGGCGAAGGTGGCGCACAACCGCCGCAGGACGGCCTGCACGTGGGAGACGTGCACGCGCGCTCCGGCTCCTAGTACTTCCAGTTCATCGGGGTGTGCGCAGGTCGGAGATCGATTCCCGGAGTTCCCGGGCGG
>NZ_JBEPDU010000087.1:0-14946 GCF_040300525.1 Saccharopolyspora sp. NPDC000359
CGCCGCTGCCCATCCCGGTCGGCACGCCGTGGCAGATCCAGCAGGAGCTGGGCCAGGACGCCGCGGCCAGGCAGGCCGCCGCCGAAGCCCGCGCGCAGCTCGGCCGGTACGTCAGCCCGGACGTTTTGGAGCGGCTGGCGGCCGAATCGCCGTGGTTCAAGGCGCTCGACGCGGCGTGAGGATCAGGAGCAGGTGGCCAGCATCTCCTGCAGCGCCTGCTTCTCGGCCTGGGTCACGGTCAGCTCGTAGGCGTGCTTGACCGTGACCCACTTGGTCGCGTAGTCGCACCACGCGGCCTCCTCCGGCTTCCACTGCGACGGGTCCTGGTCGCCCTTGCTGCGGTTGGAGCTGGCGTCGACCGCGACCAGCTGCGGCAGGTCCATGTCGTTGGCGAACTCCTCCCGGCGCGCGTCGTCCCAGGTGTTCGCGCCGCTGCGCCAGGCGTTGGCCAGCGGCACCATGTGGTCGATGTCGATCTCGGAGGCATCGGTGAGCCGCTCACCGGTGTACTCCGAGGTCCAGGTGCCGGACAGCGACTCGCAGGCGTTGTTGGTCTTGACGTCGACCCCGTCGCGGGCGAGCACCGCTTCCCGGGTGTTGCAGTTCTTCCCGGCCTCCGGCTGGGACGTCCAGTGCTTGAAGCGCTCGCGCGAATAGCCGTCCATGCTCCCGGAGGGGGCCACCCGGAGCTGTTCGAGCTGGTCGGCGGCCGCCCCGGTGGGCTGGCTGCCGCGGGCGTCGTCGAGCAGGCCGGACTCGAACACCACCCACATCAGGCCGAGCAGCACAGCCGCCACGACCGACATCCACGCCGACTTCTTCACTGGGCCGCCTCTCCCTGGGTTCTCCGTGGCCGTTCCGGGATCATTCGATCACCCGGTGGGGCGCGGGTTCACTCCGCCAGGTGGGGAATGTGGTGTGGCGCACGGGCGTTCAGCGCGGTGCCGGGGCTGGTCGGCGCGGGACGTAGCGGGGTACGTAGCGCAGCAGGAGACCGGCGCCGAGGAGCCCCAGGGCTCCCATGCCCGCGCCCGCGAGGCCGACACCCAGGAGCGCGGTGAGCCCGGAGACGGTGACCGGGCCGACCGCTTGGCCGAAGTCGGCGGTGAAGCGCCAGGCGCCGAGGAACGGGGCCGGTCCCGGCTGCGGGGCGAGGTCGGCGCCGAGCGTCATCAGGATGCCGCTGCTGGTCCCGTTGGCCAGCGCGAGCAGCACCGCGACGGCGGCGAAGGTGGGCACGTCGGTGACCACGAACAGCAGGAGGTGCCCGACCGCCAGGCCGACCATGGACGGCACCGCCGCCCAGATCCGCCCGAACCGGTCCATGATCTGGCCCGAGGTGTAGGACAGCGCGAAGTCGATCCCACCGGCGACACCGATGATCACGGCCGTCGTCGACGGCGGCAGCCCGGCCGCCACCGCCACCAGCGGCAGCACCACCATCCGCGACGCCCGCAGCCCGCCGATGATCGCCGCGCAGGTGCCCATCCGCAGCAGCACACCCCGGTGCCGGGCCAGCGTGGCGACCAGACCCTGGTGCGCCTGCTCGACATCCTCCGGTCCCGCCGTCCCGAGGTCCCTGGTGCACAGCAGCAGCACGACCGCAGCCGCGGCGAAAGCGATGTGCAGCAGGAAGACCGCGCGCTCGTCCGGGGTCACCAGCAGCAGGAGCGCGGCGAGGAAGGGCCCGACGAAGTAGCCCGCGCGGAACAGCCCGCCCAGCACGCTCAACGCCCTCGCCCGGTAGCGCAGCGGCACTGTGGTGGTGATGAAGGCGTGCCTGGCCAGCGCGAAGACCGCGGTGGCCAGGCCGACGACGAACACGCTCGCGCCGAGCGCCCACGGGCTGGTCGAGAAGTAGCAGCCGAGCAGGCCCAGCACCGAGACGACCGCGGCTCCGATCATCGCGGTGCGCTCGCCGAGCCGGTGCACGAGCACGCCGCTGGGCACGTCACCGACCAGCTCGCCGACCATGAGCATCGCGGCGATCAGCCCGAGCACGCCGAGGTTGGCGCCCTGGTCAGCGGCGATGAGCGGGATCATCGGGATGATGGCGCCCTCGCCGGTGGCGAACAGCAGGGTCGGGCCGAACGCCGCGAGCGCGACGGTCCGCAGCTCGAAAGGCCGTTCCTCCACCTGCACCCGTTGCACTCCACGCCGAAATCCGAACCAGCACAGCTTGCCAGACCGGACGCGCCCGCCAGCCGAGAGATCCGTCACCGGCAGCTCAGTCCCGCAGGAGGACGGCCAGCGGTCGAGGTTGACCACCGTCGCCGGCCGACGCAGTATGAGCCACGTCACGCCGCTCTCACTGACGAGGTAGCGATGCCTGCACCTGCGCAGTCCGGCCGAGGCATGACCACCAGCGACCAGCTCGCCCGCCACGCCCGCAAGATCCCCGACGAGATCGCGCTGCGCTTCGCGGGGACCAGCCGCAGCTACCGCGAACTGGACGAGCGCGTCTCCAGGCTGGCCAACGCGCTCGCCGGGCGCGGTGTGGCGCGCGGCGACCGCATCGCGGTGCTGGGCCGCAACAGCCTGGAGGTCATCGAGTCCTACCTCGCGGCGGCCCGGCTGGGCGCGATCTGCGTGCCGATCAACTTCCGGCTGGTCGCCGACGAGGTGGCCCACGTGCTGGCCGACAGCGGCGCCCGCGCGGTGGTCGTCGACGAGCCGTTCACCGAGGTGCTGGACAAGGCGGGGTCCGATGTGGACGTCCGGCTGGTGGTCGGGGGGTCCGGCGACTACGAGTCGGCGCTGGCCGCGGCCTCCCCCGCGCACCCCGAGGTCGCGGTGGACGAGCAGTCCCCGGCGTTCATCATGTACACCTCCGGCACCACCGGTCGCCCCAAGGGGGCGGTGCTCACCCACCACAACCTGCTGATGCACACGTTCAGCTCGGCGGTGCACCACGGCATCAGCGGTGCCGACCAGGTGTGGCTGGTCGGGGTGCCGCTGTTCCACATCGCCGGGCTGTCCGGGATGCTGCCGTACCTGCTGCAGGGCGGCCGGATCGTGGTCGCCCCCTCGGGGCGGTTCGACCCGGCGGAGACCGTCGAGCTGCTGGCGCGGGAGCGGATCACCGCGTGCTTCCTGGTTCCCGCGCAGTGGCAGGCGATCTGCGACCTGCCCGACCTCGGCGCGCACGACCTGTCCGCGCTGCGCCGGATCACCTGGGGTGCCGCGCCCGCGTCCACCACGCTGCTGCGGGCCATGTTCGAGGCGTTCCCGGACGCCGACATCACCACCGCGTTCGGGCAGACCGAGTGCAGCCCGGTGACCACCGTCCTGCGCGCCGAGGACGCGCTGCGCAAGATCGGCTCGGTGGGCAAGCCGATGCTCAACGTCGAGGTGCGCGTCGTCGACGACGACATGAACGACGTGCCGCCGGGTGAGGTCGGCGAGATCGTCTACCGGGGCCCGACGGTGATGCGGGAGTACTGGGGCAAACCCGCCGAGACCGCCGAGGCGTTCCGCGGCGGTTGGTTCCACTCCGGCGACCTGGTGCGCCAGGACGAGGACGGCTACCTCTACGTGGTGGACCGCAAGAAGGACATGATCATCTCCGGCGGGGAGAACATCTACTGCACGGAGGTCGAGGACGCGCTGGCGGCGCACCCCGAGGTCGCCGAGGTCGCCCTGATCGGCGTGCCCGACGAGCGCTGGGGCGAGACCCCGCTGGCGGTGATCGGACCGCGCGACCCCACCGCCCCGCCCTCCCCCGGCGATGTCGCGGAGTGGTGCCGCGACCGGCTGGCCGGGTACAAGCGGCCGCGCCGGATCGCCGTGGTCGACGAGCTCCCGCGCAACCCCAGCGGCAAGGTGCTCAAGACCCAGCTGCGCGCTGACCTCGCGGCGGGACGGCTCACCGTCCAGGAGTGACGCACCCCCCGGCGCTCACGGCGCAGCCATCTATGCAACTCGTTGCATTGCAACTTTGTGCATAGTACGGTCCTGCCGACAGGTCGGCGCAGGAGGCGAGTCATGGGCGAGTTCCGGACCAGGTTCACCGAGGAGTTCGGGGTCGAGCACCCCGTCGTGCAAGGCGGGATGCAGTGGGTCGGGCGGGCCGAGCTCGCCGCCGCCGTCGCCGAGGCCGGGGCGCTGGGCATGATCACCGCGCTCACCCAGCCCACCCCCGAGGACCTGGCCGAGGAGATCGCGCGCTGCCGGGAGCTGACCGACAAGCCCTTCGGTGTCAACATCACGATCCTGCCGACCATCGCACCGCCGCCCTACGCCGAGTACCGGCAGGCCATCATCGAGTCCGGCGTGAAGATCGTGGAAACCGCCGGGTCCAACCCGGCCGAGCAGGTCGCCGCCTTCCAACCGGCCGGGGTGAAGGTGCTGCACAAGTGCACCAGCGTCCGGCACGCGCTCAAGGCGCAGCAGCTCGGGGTCGACGCGGTCAGCATCGACGGCTTCGAGTGCGCCGGACACCCCGGCGAGGACGACGTGCCCGGGCTGGTGCTCATCCCGCGGGCCGCCGACGAGCTGAACATCCCGATCATCGCCTCCGGCGGGTTCGCCGACGCCCGCGGCCTGGTCGCCGCGCTCGCGCTGGGCGCCGACGGCATCAACATGGGCACCCGGTTCATGTGCACCGCCGAGTCGCCGATCCACGACGAGGTCAAGAAGCGCATCGCCGCGGCCAGCGAGCTGGACACCGAGCTGATCTTCCGGCCGCTGCGCAACACCGCGCGGGTGGCCAGCAACTCCGTCAGCCGGGAGGTGGTGTCCCGGCTGGACGACGGCGGCAGCTTCGAGGACGTGCGCGAGCTGGTCGCCGGCGCGCGCGGTCGGCAGGTCTACGAGCAGGGCGACACCGAGCTGGGCATCTGGAGCGTCGGCATGGTGCAGGGGCTGATCAACGACATCCCCACCGTCGACGAGCTGGTGCGGCGCATCGTCGGCGAGGCCGGCGAGCTCATCCGGGGCCGCCTCGGAAACCTGCTCACCCCGACCGCGTGATCGCGGCGCGGGCTATCGTCGGCACCGCCAAGCACCCGCCCGAGTTGAGGAGCCGCCGGTGTCGTTGGAGTACGCGATCCTGGTGTCGCTGCAGGAGCGCGCGGGGTCGGGCTACGAGCTGGCCAGGCGGTTCGACAAGTCGATCGGGTACTTCTGGGGCGCCAGCCACCAGCAGATCTACCGCAGCCTGAAGCGGATGGTGGAGCTCGGCTGGGTGACCGGCGACGCGGTCGCCCAGGAGAAGCGGCCGGACAAGAAGGTCTACCGGGTCAGCGCGGACGGTGCCGCTGAACTGGCCCGCTGGCTCGCCGAACCCGCCGACCCGCCGACCGTGCGCAACGAGCTGTCGGTGAAGATCCGCGGCGCCTCCTACGGCGAGGTGGCCCAGGTCCTGGCCGAGGTCGGCCGCCACCGCCGCCTGCACGCCGAGCGCCTGGCGGTCTACCAGGCGATCGAGCGGCGCGACTTCCCGGACCCGGCCCGGCTGTCCGGGCAGCCCCTGCACCAGTTCCTTGTGCTGCGCGGCGGGATCCGCACCGAGCAGTCGATGGTCGAGTGGTGCGACGAGGTCATCGGCGCGCTCCAGGACGACAGCACCCCCTAATCCGCCTGCGCCCGGCGCTGTTCGGCGACCAAACCGCTCATGTCCCGCAGAAAGCGGCGGATCGCGTCCCGCTCGTCCGGGCGGTAGCCGCGCATCCTGGTCACGGCTCGGTCGATGAGCGGACCGAAGAAGGTCCAGCCGAGTTCGACGGCCTGCTCCGCCACGACCAGCCGCACCCGCCGCCGGTCCGCCGGGTCCTTCTCCCGCCGGACGTGGCCGCGCTGCTCGAGGCGGTCGACCAGCGCGGTGACCGCGGCGGAGTTCAGCCCGAGCTGCTCGCCCAGCTTCCCCGGTGTCGCGGTCCGCCCGGCCCGGTGCGCGTCCAGCAGCGCGATCAGCGCGCGCAGGTCGGTGGGGTGCAGGTCGTTGGCCCCGGCGAACTCCGCGGCCAGCAGGTCCAGTTCGACGGTGACCGCCCGCAGCAGGTGGACCAGTTCCCGTTCGTCTTCCACGTCGACCATGTTAATCTCTCGACAATCGAGATACTCGATGAGTGAGGTGAACATGGGGTTCCGGAATCCGGCGGACGCCGTGGATTTCGCCACCGCCTACGACGCCGCGTTCGCGCGCTGGCCGATCCCGGTCGAAGCGCGCGACCTCGACTCCGACCGCGGAACCACCCGCGTGCACCTCTGCGGCAACCCCGGCGGATGGCCGCTGGTGCTGCTGCCCGGCGGCGGCGCGACTTCGGCGATCTGGGCGGGCAACGTCGAGGCGCTCGGCCGGACCCACCGCATCCACGCCCTCGACCTGCTCGGGGAGGCGGGCCGCAGCACAGCCCGCGCGGCGCGCGACCTCGACGACCTGATGTCCTGGCTGGACGAGGTGTTCGACCAGCTCGGCCTGGAATCGGCGGACCTGTGCGGACATTCGCACGGCGCCTGGATCGCCCTGCACCACGCCGTCCGCTCACCACGCGTGCGCCGCCTCGCCCTGCTGGACCCGACGGCCTGCTTCACCAGGTTCAGCCCCCGCTACCTGCTGCGGGCCGCGCCGATGCTGCTGCGCCCGAAGCCCCGGCGCACGCGCGACTTCCTGCAGTGGGAGACCGGTGCCATCGTGTTCGACGCCGCGCAACTGGAGCTGCTGGTCCGCGCGGCGACGTTCGAGTCGAAGCCGGTCACCAGCCCCAAGCCCGATCCCACCCGGCTGTCGGTGCCCACGCTCGTCGTGGGCGCGGGGCGGTCGAAGGCGCACGACGTCGACCGCCTCATCGCGGAGGTGCGTCGCGCGGTCCCGGGTGCGCGGACCGAGGTGCTGCCGAGCACCAGCCACCACGCGATGCCCTGGCACGACGCCGACCGGCTCAACGCGGTGTTGGTCGACTTCCTGAGCTGACAGGCGCGAGGGGCGCCCGCGAACGCATCGCGGACGCCCCTGCCATCCGGTTTCACCAGATCTCGGCGACCCACTCCGGGTGGTCGATGAACGGGTTCCGGTTGTGCTGGAACTGGTCGAAGATGACCTGGTTGCGACGCTGCTCCGCAGCGTCCGGCGGGTCCTGCTCGTGCCACTGCTTGAGCACCGAGACCCGGCCGATGTGCGGGGCGCTGCCGTTGTCGACCTCGTCGTTGACCTCGAGGTCGGCGAAGCCGTCCTCGCCCTCGTAGCGGACCGACATGTAGAAGATCATCCGGGCGACGTCGCCCTTGACCTCGTCGCGCGGTTCCCACGAGTCGCCGTCGGTGAAGTTGCCGGGCGCCTCGGTGACCTCGCCACCGCCCATGTCGAAGTCCTTGTTGCCGCGCTCGGAGTTGACCGAGACGTCGGTCGGGCGCAGGTGGTGGACGTCGGTGCCGGGACCGGGCGCGGTGCCGAAGTCGCCGTGCGACTTGGCCCAGACGTGCTCGCGGTTCCAGTTGTCGGCGTCGCCGCCGTTGGTGTCCTTGCTCTGCGACCGCCCGGTGTAGAGCAGGACGACGTTCCCAGTGTTGTCCGGGTCCTCGTCGGTGACCTTGAGCGCGTCCCACACCTCGTCGTAGCTCAACGTGGTGGTGCCGCTGCTGATGATCTGGTGCAGCGCGGCCTCAAGCTCCGGGCCGGTCTTGCCGATCGCGTCCTGGTAGTAGTCGTCGGCGGTGGACGCGGCCGCGGACGGTACCGGGATCGCCACCAGGGCGATGCCGAGTAACAGGGATAACGACTTCAATCGGGTGGTTTTCATCGGTGTGGTCCTCTCCCCGTGGGCAACCGGGGGAAGCGTGCCACACCGACGATCACCATTGGGTGAACCAATTGGGGGAGCCCGATGGCGGACAGTGATCAAGTAGGCGAACGCCGGATGGCCCGGCACCCCGACGAACGCCCCGCACACTGGGAAAACACCGGGAACCCGGGCCGTCACCCGCGGTTTCGGCGCGGCCACCAAACGGAAACAACGGGAATAGTCAGCGCCAGCAGCAGCGCGGGGAGCAGGAAGCCCAGCGCCGGATCGGACCGGTAGAGCCCGGTGAACGCCGCCGGGGAGGCCGACATCCCCAGGAAGCGCAGCGCGGTGACCACCGAGATGACCCCGCCACCGGAGGCCCCGCCGCCGAGCACCGTCGCGTGGATGCCGACCAGCACCAGCTGCGCGCAGATCCCGCCGACGGCCCACGCCGCCGCCACCACCGGCAGCCACCCGGCCAGCCCGATCGACCCGACCGCGACCGCCGCGACCAGCAGTCCCGCGACCACCACCGCGCGCGGGCCGAACCGGTCCACCGCCCCACCAGTGAGCCGGGCGGTGACCGCCCCGGCGATGCCGAAGCCGGTCAGCACCAGGCCGCGGGCACCCGGGCTCAGCGCGAAGGCGTCGTCGAGCCGGAAGGAGACCAGGAACGGCAGACCGGCCAGCGCCGCCCAGGCGACGAACGCCACCCCGCCCACCAGCAGCACCGGCGAGCGCCAGGCCTCGCGCAAGGCGGCCGGGCGTCGCCGCTGGGCACCGGTGTCGTCAGCGGGCAGCGGGCTGACCGCCAGCACCGCCGCCACCGCGGCCAGCCCGACGAAGGCCCACTGCCAGGCCCCTTCCGCGGCCACTCCGCCGACCAGCGGCGCGGTGGTCTGGCCGATCGCCTGCATCGAGCCGTAGGTGCCCAGCGCCCGGCCGAGCCGTGCCTCCGGTGTCGCGGCCGCGAGCTTGGCCAGCAGCAGCGGTGTCGTGAAGGCGTTCGCGACGCCCTGCAACCCGCGGCTGACCTGGAACAGCCAGAACCACGGTGCCACCGCGGCGAGCAGCGCGGCCAGCACGTAGACCACGTAGGCGACCCGGATGCTGCGCGCCATCCCCCAGCGCTCGCCGAGGCTGCCGGACACCAGCATCACGACCGCGAACGGCACCAGGTAGGCCGTCAGCGAGGTGGCCGCGGCCCCCTCCGGGATGTCGAAGCTGCGCGCCAGCTCCGGCAGCATCGCTGCCACCACACCACCGCCGAACGGCCCCAGCAGACCACCCACGTGCAGCGCGATCCGGGAACTCACCGCACGAGAACCCCACCAGCGACCCGACCGGACACGCCCCAAACCCTTCGCCGAGCGAACTACCCACCGGGCAGTGGATCACACCGCGGCGGCGAAGTCGAGCTACCCGCGCCGCAGGTCATCGCCGCACCAGTGGCGGGACCACCTCCGGGCTGGCCGAGGTGCCCCTTCAGCACCACCGGCGGCACGCTGGCCCTCGACCCGAAGACTCGGCTCGAATGGTGCGTAGATCCGACCTCCACTGGAATCGGGCGCCAGGTGACCCGGGATCGGCTGCGTGCTGCCTGGTGCAGGATTCCCGGCTGGAAAACCACACCTCCGCAGCGGCCCACCAACCGCACCTGTAGTCCATTTAGGACGGAGTGGCGGTGCGAGCGGCAGCACGCCTGGCTCGGACGCCAGTCGCCGAACGGGAAGAACGCGATCACCACGCCACGAATCCTCAGGGCACCGCTTCGGGACGTCTCCCAGGGCGTGGACACCCGCGGCAGCTCAGCGCCCGGTGTCGACGCGGTGGTCGGCGGCCAGGTCGTGCGCGCGGGTGAGCAGGTCCGCGGGCAGCACGGCGGGTTCCAGGCCGTAGCGGTCGTCGTAGGCCGTGATCACCTCGGCCTCCAGCGCGTCCAGCTCGAGTCCCGGGATCTCGTCGACGACCGATCCCACGGAGTCGTCGTCGAAGGGCAGGTCCAGCAGCCGGTAGACGTCGGTGAGCAACGGGCGCAGCACTTCGGTGTCGTCGAAGATCACCACGGCGCTGAACAGCCAGGCGCCGCGCACCAGCCGCTGTGCGGTGCCGACCAGCTTCACCCGGCCCCGCGCGTTGACGCTGTGCGCGCCCGGGCAGTACTCGCCCGGCACCGCACCGATCTCCGCTTCGACGCCGTGCTTGCGCAGCACGTCGGCCCACAGCTCGGCGTAGCCGGTGAACCGCTCTTCCATCCCGGACAGGTAGCCGGGATCCGGGCCGACGTGGTCGACCACCAGCGAACGCTCGGTGTAGGCCACCGCCCGGCCGCCGGGCGCGCGCACAACCGGGGTGAACCCGGCTCCGCGCACGGCCCGGACAGCATCCGGGAACCCGGGCAGCAGGGTGTCCCGGCGACCGAAGGCCACGACGCGCCCGCTGGGCCGGTAGATCCGCATCCCGGCACCGACCTCGCCGGCGCTGACCCGGCGCAGCATCGCGTGCGCCACCGCGACCTCCGAGGCTTGGTCCCCATCCACTTCGAGCGCACCGCGATAAAGCTCCACGCAGCGATCCTAATCCGCCACGAACCCGCCCCGACCCGGCGCCAGACGTCCACTACGGGCATCCCGTGCCGGGCGCACTCCCACATCCGCGGGCCCACGTTGACCAGCTCGGCAGCTCCGGTCGCCGGGCACCGAGGTGGGTTCCCGCCGTGCTCGGGGGGGGGAGCCCACCGGCCGGTGTCACAGGGACGTGGGGATCACGGGGTGGCGTTCGAAGAGGACCGTGCCTCGCACGATCGCTTCCTTGTACAGGGCCGCCTTCCGGCCGGTGAGGACCGACTCCTTCGGGGTGTCGTCGGCTCGGACGAACTGGACCAGGGCGTCCTTGCGGCCGAGGCTGATGCACTGGTTGAGGTAGCGGAAGCGCAGCGGGCGAGGTTCCCGCCCGGCCAGGCGGTCGGCGATCGCGCGGACCGCGTGCTGGGTCGAGGGCAGGCCCGTCGCGCAAGCCATCCGCAGCTCCTGGCCGGTGCTCATGCGGCCCGCCGCCGCGTCCCCGATGGCCGTCACCTCCGGGTGGGAGACCGAGCGGAACTCGCCGTCGACGACCACGCGGCCGTTGTCGTCGACCTCGAAGCCCGCGCGCTCGGCCAGGTCCGGCACCCGGAACCCGGTCGCCCACACCACCGTGTCGGCCGCGACGTGCGAGTCGTCGGCCAGCACCAGTCCGTCCGGGCGCACCTCGGAGACCGCCGCGTCCTCGCGCAGCTCGACGCCCAGGCGGGCGAAGGTGCGCCGCAGGTGGTTCGTCCCCCGCTCGGACAACCCGGGGCCCAGGCCCCCGCCGGTGACCAGGCGGACCTTCAGCGCCGGGTTCGCCTCGGCCAGCTCCGCCGCGGCTTCGATGCCGGTCAGCCCGCCGCCGACCACTGCGACCACCTCAGCGGTGGCCAGCCGGCGGTGCAGGCGCACGGCGTCGTCGTTGGTGGCGACGGTGAAGGCGTGCTCGGCGACGCCGGGAACCGACGTCGTGTCCGCCGTGCTGCCCACCGCGTAGATCAGGCGGTCGTAGCGCACCTCGCGCGCGGAGTTCGCCAGCCGCAGGGTCCGCGCCTCGGCGTCGATGCCGGTGACCCGGTCGACCACCAGCTCCACCCCGGTGCCCTTGAGCAGGTCCGCCAGCGGCAGGTCGCGCAGCTGCTGGCCCGTCGCCAGCTGGTGCAGGCGGACCCGCTCGACGAACCGGTCCACCGCGTTGACCAGCGTCACCCTGGCTCCGGTCCAGCGCGCCGCCAACTTGGCCGCGGCCAGTCCGGTGTAGCCCGCTCCGACGACCACGATCTGCTGCTCCATCGTCCCGTCCTCTCCGTTGGGTTCGTCGTTGCTGCCTGAACGGAGCAGCCCGCCGAGTTGTGACAACATGTGTCCCACGTCACCGATCGAGCCGGGGTGGGAGTGGTGGCCGAGGAGCGGCTGGCGAGGTACCGGGAGATGCGGGACTTCACCCGCACCGCCGAGCCGCGCGGTGCCGGGGCCGCCTCCGGTGCGGGCAACCGGTTCGTGGTGCAGCGCCACCGGGCCCGGCGCCGCCACTACGACCTGCGGCTGGAGCTGGACGGGGTGCTGGTCAGCTGGGCGGTGCCCAAGGGGCCGACGTTGGACCCCTCAGTGCGCCGGATGGCCGTGCACGTCGAGGACCACCCGCTGGAGTACGCCGACTTCGAGGGCACCATCCCGGCCGGGGAGTACGGCGGCGGGGACGTCATCGTCTGGGACCGGGGCACCTGGGTACCCGGCGAGGACGACCCGGCCGCCGCCATCGAGGCCGGCACCCTGCACTTCGACCTGCACGGTGAGAAGCTGGCGGGCCGTTTCGTGCTGGTGCGGCGCGGTGGGGAGCAGTGGCTGCTGCTGCACAAGAAGGACGAGCACGCCCAGCCCGGCTGGGACGCCGAGGATCACCCTCGCTCGGTGAAGAGCGGGCGCACCAACGAGGAGGTCGCCGCCGCACCCGAGGCGGTGTGGCACAGCGACCTGCCGCCGGAGCGCGCCGAGGTCCGGCTGCGGAGCTGGCAGGCACCTGGTGAGGAAGAGGTCGCCGAGCTGGACGCGCTCGGCAGCAAGGGCCGCTGGCGGGTCGACGGCCGCGACCTCGCGCTGACCAACCTGGACAAGGTGCTGTTCCCGGGCCGCGACGGCGGAGCGCCGGTGACCAAGCGCGACCTGGTCCGCTACCACGCGCTGATCGCGCCGGTCATGCTGCCCTACCTGGACGGTCGGCCGCTGAACTCGCACCGGTTCCCCAACGGGGTCACCAAACCCGGCTTCTGGCACAAGGAAGCGCCCGACCACGCCCCGGAATGGTTACAGCGCTGGCGCAATCCCGACGCCGACCCCGACGACACCCAGTGGTACCTGGTCCCGGACAGCGTCGCCGCGCTGGCCTGGCTGGCCAACTACGCGGCGCTGGAGCTGCACCCCTGGACCTCGCGCGCCGCCGACGTGCAGCACCCGACGTGGGCGCTGTTCGACATCGACCCGGGTGAGCGGACCACCTTCGAGGAGGTGCTGGTGCTGGCCCGGCTGCACCGCACCGCGATGGAGCACCTCGGCGTGGTGGCGCGGCCGAAGGTCACCGGGCAGCGCGGCATCCAGATCTGGGTCCCGGTGGAGCCGCGCTACACCTACGCCGAGACCCGCTCCTGGGTCGAGCAGGTGTCGCGGGCGGTCGGCAACACGGTGCCGGAGCTGGTGAGCTGGGCGTGGACGAAGTCCGAGCGCCGCGGGCTGGCCCGGCTGGACTACACCCAGAACGTCCTCAACAAGACCCTGGTCGCGCCCTACAGCGCCCGCCCGCGGCCGGGCGCCCCGGTGTCGGTCCCGCTGGAGTGGGAGGAGCTCGACGACCCGGAGCTGGCCCCGGACCGCTGGACCATCCGCACCGTGCTGGACCGGGTGGCCCAGGTCGGCGACCCGTTCGCAGCACTGCTCGACGTCCAGCAGCAGCTGCCGCCGGTGTGACCGGGGTTCAGCGGCTGGCCGCGGCCTCCAGCGCCGCCGGTTCGGGCAGCGTCCGGGCCAGCAGCCAGGCCAACACCGGGAACACCAGCAGCGTCATCAGGGCGGTCCGCAGGTCGGTCAGCTCGGCGACCAGCCCGAGCGCCGGTGTGGCGATTCCCCCGACGCTCACCGCCAAGCCGAGCGTGACACCGCTGGCGGTGCCGATGCGGTTGGGCAGGTAGTCCTGGCCGAGCGTGACGTGCAGCGAGAACGGCACGTACAGCAGGACGGAGACCAGCGCGACGAAGACGTGCACCGAGACGCCGGGCGCCCACACCACTCCGGCCAGCGCTGGGATCGTGGCGGCGTAGGACACGCGCAGCGTGCGGACGCGCCCCCAGGACGAGGCGAGCTTGCCGCCGAGCAGGGTGCCGACCGCGCCGCCGGCGAACAGCACGAACAACGCCACCGCGCCCGCCGCCTCCCCGCCGCCGACCCGCTGCTGCACCCACAGCGCGACGAACGCGCTCAGTCCGATGTAGACGATAGAGCGGCAGGTGATGATCGCGGTCAGCCGCAGGAAGACCGGCCAGTCGTCGGTGCCCCGCCGCGCCGGTCCGGTCCCGGCCGCACTGGTCGCCGCGGTGATCGAGCGCAGCGCCGCCACCGTGACCGCGCCGCCCAGCAGCGCCGGGATGAGCAGCCACGGGGAGGCCGTCAGACCGCCCGCGGACAGGATCGGCGCGACCACCACCGGCGCCAGCGCGAAGCCGATGTTGCCGCCGAGGGAGAACCAGCTCATCGCCACGTGGTCGCCGCCGGAGGCGGCACGGGCGAGCCGGGCCGCCTCCGGGTGGTAGGCGGCCACCCCCAGGCCGGAGAGCGCGACCGCCAGCCAGGTCAGCGGGTAGGAGTCACCGACGCCGCACAGCGCCACGCCGAGCCCGGCCGTCGTCATGCTCACCGGGATCAACCACGGCATCCGCACCCGGTCGGTCAGCGCCCCGAAGATCGGCTGCACGATGGAGGACAGCAGCGTCGCGGCCAGCACGATGCCGGACACCGCCACGTAGCCGTAGTGCCGTTCGAGCACCAGGAACGGCACCACCGCCGGGACCGCCCCCTGGTAGATGTCCACGCCCGCGTGGCCGACGGCCAGCAGCCCCACGGACCGGTTCACGTTTCGCGTCACGGGCCCGATCCTGGTCGCCGAACCGGTGTCGCGCTTCCGATAAACTGACATCCCATGTCGGAAATCCGCCACCAGCCGCGGGCCCCCACCGCGCTGCGCCGCCTGCCCGCCGGGTCCGGGGTCGACGCGCACCGGCACGACGACCACCAGATCGTCTACGCGGGACGCGGCGTGCTCTCGGTGACCACCGAGGCGGGCACCTGGATCGCGCCCGGGACCAGGGCCCTGTGGATTCCCGCCGGGGTGGTGCACGAGCACCGCGCGTACGGCGAGACCGACCTGCACACCGTCGGTTTGCCCACCGGGACGAACCCGCTGCGGTTGCACTCGCCCGCGGTGCTGGCCGTCGAACCGCTGCTGCGCGAGCTGATCCTGGCCTGCACCCGCGACGAGTTCGCCAGCGACGCCGAGCGCAGGCGGCTGCGCGCGGTCCTGCTCGACCAGCTGCGCCGCGCCCCGGAGCAGCCGATCCGCCTGCCCAGCCCGCAAGATCCGCGGCTGGTCGCGGTCTGCGCGCTGCTCGACG
>NZ_JBEPDU010000088.1:0-14659 GCF_040300525.1 Saccharopolyspora sp. NPDC000359
GCTCCAGGAAGAGCTGCGTCGCGCGGTCGGAGATGCGCACGCGTTCCTGCAGGTCAGGGGTCGTGAGTGCGAAACAGGGTTGGAACACTGTTACGCACTCACGACCCCTCAGGCCCCGGTCGGGACCCAGTTGCCGTGGAAGCCGTTGGGGACGCGGTCCGGGAGCTGGACCTCCGCCGTCGTCTCCAGGGTTGCCGCGTCCAGCAGCAGGAGGTCGCTGCGCTGTTCGGCCGCGGTGTAGCGGAGGCCCATCAGGACCCCGTCGTCCTCGGCGGAGTCCGGGGTGCGGGGCTCGAAGACGAACTCGCCGACCTGGTTGTCCGCGCCGAAGCAGCGGGTTTCCGCCCGGCCGGACGCCAGGTCGTGCTTGAACAGCGTGCTCCCGCCGACCGAGTAGCCGTAGCGGTGCTTCTTGCCGACCAGTCGCTCGTCCACGCGCGGGAACTCCTGCTCGCGGTCGTCCAGGCGCTCCTCTCGGACCTGGCCGCGCTTGAAGTCCACCGTCCAGCGGTCCAGCGTCGGAGCACCCTCGGACGGGCCGCTCAGGTCGGAGTCGAAGACCTTCGCGTGCCGCACCACGTCCAACACCACTCCGTCCTCGGTGTCGTAGGCGTTGAGCGGGTGGAAGACGTAGCAGGCGCCCACGTCGAACCAGCGGACGTCGCGCGAGCCGCCGTTGCGCGGCATGACCCCGATCCGCGCCGGGTAGCGGGGGTTCCAGCGGTACGGGAAGGCCTGGTTCGCCGAGGTGAACCGGGTCATCCGGGCGCTTATCGGGTCCGGGACGCGGATCCGGCCGATCAGCGCGGACAGCACGAGCTGGGCCGGGCGGCGCAGCCAGCTCGGCGCGATGGTCGCGGTGGCCTGGTGCGGGTCGAAGGTGACCGGGAGGTCGTAGAACACCACGTGGTCCTCGGTCAGCGAGAAGTCGTGCATCATCGGGCTGCCGCTGACCTCGACGTCCACCGTGCGGCGGGCCCGGCCGTCCGCGCCGATGACCGAGTACTGGACGGTGTTGCCCCGGCCGAAGAAGTACGAGACCGCGTGCAGCTCACCGGTTTCCGGGTCGCGCTTGGGGTGCGCGGTGTAGCCGCCGGGCAGCGTGCCGTCGAAGTCGCACGGACCGACGGTGTCGAGCTCGTCGGTCAGCTCGTAGTTCGCCGCGCCGCCCTCGACCAGGGCGAGGGTGCGGCCCGCGTGCCCGATGACGTTGGTGTTCGCGCCGAGCACGTCCAGCCCCGCGCGCGGCTTGCGGGGGCGCGGTGGTTCGCCGAGCGCGCGGCTGACGTGCGGTGAGCGGACCCAGCGGTTGCGGTACCACTCGGCTCGGCCGTCGCGCAGGCGGATGCCGTGCACCATGCCGTCGCCCATGAACCAGTTGTAGGCGTCGGGGTCGATCTCGGCGCTCGGGTTGGGGCCGTTGCGCAGGTAGCGGCCGTCCAGGTGGTCCGGGATGTGACCGACCACCTCCAGGTCGGCGCAGGTGTGCTCCTGGCGGACCGGTGCGTAGTTGCCTTGCGTGAACGGGTTGCTCATGGAGCCCCCTCCAGTGTTCCGTAACGGCGTTATAGCACCATAACGGTGTTACCAAACGTGGTGCAATGCCCTGTTCCGATGTGATTGCGCTCGCCCTGGGGAGAACTCGGGTCGTTACAGAAGCTAACTTCGGTGGTCGTGTTCACCGAATGGTTCGAGCCGGTGCTGCTCGTCGTGGTCGGATTCCTCTCCGGCGCGATCAACGCGGTCGCCGGCGGCGGCTCCCTGCTGGTCTTCCCGGCGCTGCTGGCCACCGGGATGCCCCCGCTGGTCGCCAACGTGACCAACTCGGTGGCCCAGGGCCCCGGCTTCGTCGGCGCCGCGGTCGGTCAGCGCGAGGACCTCAAGGGCACCCCGCAACGGCTCTGGCTGACCTCGGCGGCCGCCATGGTCGGCTCCGCGCTGGGCTGCGTGCTGCTGATGGTCCTGCCCGGCAAGGTCTTCGACGCCGTGGTGCCCGCGCTGATCGGGCTGTCCGCCGTGCTGATGGCCTTCCAGAACACCATCCGCAGGTGGCTCGGCACCCCCGAGGAGGGCGCCCCGGACCGCACGGTGCTGCTGACCGCCGGGATCTTCTTCGCCTCGATCTACGGCGGCTACTTCGGCGGGGCGCGCAGCGTCATCCTGATCGCGATCCTGGTGCTGGCCGCGACCGACTCGATGCGGCGGTTGAACGCCCTCAAGAGCTGGCTCGGCATGATCGGCAGCGCGGTGACCCTGGTCGTGTACGCGCTGATCGCGCCGGTCGACTGGCTCGCGGTGCTGATGCTGGTGCCCACCACGGTGCTGGGCGGGTACGCGGGCGGCAAGGTCGCCCAGAAGCTGCCGGCGAACCTGCTGCGCTACCTGGTGGTGGTGATCGCCGCAGGCGTCGCGGTCTACATGGTGCTGGACTGACAGTGGAGGGGGCACCGGCCGGGTCGGTGCCCGCGAGGTCAGACGCCCAGGTCCTTGCGGAGGCGCTCGACGTGGCCGGTGGCCTTGACGTTGTACAGCGCCTTGGCGATCTTGCCCTCCGCGTCGACGACGAAGGTCGAGCGGATCACGCCCTGCACGGTCTTGCCGTAGTTCTGCTTCTCCCCGAAGGCGCCCCACGCCGCCAGGACCGACTTGTCCTCGTCGGCCAGCAGCGGGAAGGTCAGGCCCTCGGCGTCCCGGAAGGTGGCCAGCTTGGCGGGCTTGTCCGGGGAGATGCCGAGGACGTCGAAACCGGCGTCGTTGAGCACCGCCAGGCTGTCCCGGAAGTCGCAGGCCTCCTTGGTGCAGCCCGGGGTGCTCGCCGCCGGGTAGAAGTAGACCACCACGGACCGGCCGCGGTAGTCGCTCAGCGAGACGGTGTTGCCGTCGGCGTCCGGCAGCGAGAACTCAGGTGCCTTGTCGCCGACCTCGAGTCGGTTCTGTTCGGTCATGCACCCGACGCTAGCCGATGCCCCCGTCGCGGTCCCGCGAGGTGGAGCGACGTCACTGCCCGGGCAGCTCGGCGCCGGTGGCCGGGGAGAGCTGCGAGACCGGCACCGGCGGCGCCGGTGGCTGATCGCTCGCCACGATGAACCCGCCGACCAGTAGCCCGGCGACCGCCGAGGCGGTCAGTGCCAGCGCGCAAGTGGTGTAGAGGCGGACGGACACCGCGATTTCCCTTCCGGAGAGGTGGATTCGAGCACCGAGGAGATCGGGCGAGGCGGCTGGATCGTTACCGAACTCGGCCGGACGGGTGATCGGCGCCCGAGTTGCGGGGTCGGTGCGCCGGGCGTAGACGGGTGGGTGGCCCGTGCTGCCAACCCCTCCGGAGGACCCCGTCATGCCCACTGTCGCCGATCAGCTCGTCGAAGTCCTCGTGCAGGCCGGTGTCCGGCGCATCTACGGCATCGTCGGGGACAGCCTCAACCCCGTGGTGGACGCCGTGCGGCGCACCGAGGGGATCGAGTGGGTGCACATGCGCCACGAGGAGGCCGCCGCCTTCGCCGCCGGGGCCGAAGCCCAGATCACCGGGCGGCTCGCGGTCTGCGCGGGCAGCTGCGGCCCCGGCAACCTGCACCTGATCAACGGCCTGTTCGACGCGCACCGCAGCGGGGCGCCGGTGCTGGCGCTGGCCTCGCACATCCCGTCCGCGCAGATCGGCACCGGGTTCTTCCAGGAGACCCACCCGGAGGAGCTGTTCAACGAGTGCAGCCACTTCTGCGAGCTGCTCTCGCAGCCGGAGCAGATGCCGCGCCTGCTGCGCACCGCCATCCAGACCGCGTCCGGTCGCCGCGGCGCGGCCGTGCTGGTGCTGCCGGGTGACGTCGCGGAGAAACCGGTCGCCTCGGCCACCGGCACCGGGATCGTCGAGTGCGAGCCGCCCACGGTGGTGCCGCCGCAGGAGCAGGTGCTTGCGCTGGCGGACAAGCTGAACCAGGCCGAGCGGCCGATGTTCTTCTGCGGCGCCGGGACGCGCGGCGCGCACCAGGAGGTCATGGAGCTGGCCGCTCGGGTCAACGCACCGGTCGGGCACGCGCTGCGCGGCAAGGAGTGGATCCAGTACGACAACCCCTTCGACGTGGGCATGAGCGGGCTGCTCGGGTACGGCGCCTGCCACGACGCGATGCACCGCGCCGACCTGGTCGTGCTGCTGGGCACCGACTTCCCGTACGACAACTTCCTGCCGCAGGCCAACACCGTGCAGGTGGACATCGAACCGGCGCACCTCGGGCGCCGCACGGTGCTGGACCTGGCCGTGCACGGCGACGTGGCCGAGACCATCCGCGCGGTGCTGCCGCACGTCCGGCAGAAGGACGACCGCACGTACCTGGACCGGATGCTGCGCGAGCACGCCGGTCAGCTGGAGCGGGTGGTCGACGCCTACACGCGCAACGTCGAGTCCCAGGTGCCGATCCACCCCGAGTACGTGGCCGACGTGCTCGACGACCTCGCCGCCGACGACGCGGTGTTCACAGTGGACACCGGGATGTGCAACGTGTGGGCGGCCCGCTACATCACGCCGAACGGGCGGCGTCGGGTGCTGGGCTCCTTCGTGCACGGCTCGATGGCCAACGCGCTGCCGCAGGCCATCGGCGCGCAGATCGCCGAACCGGAGCGCCAGGTCATCTCGATGTCCGGTGACGGCGGCCTGGCCATGCTGCTCGGTGACCTGCTGAGCCTGCGCACCCACCGGTTGCCGGTGAAGCTCGTGGTGTTCAACAACTCCTCGCTGGGCATGGTGAAGCTGGAGATGCTGGTGGACGGGTTGCCCGACTTCGGCACCGACCACGAGCACGTCGACTTCGCCGCGATCGCCGCGGCGGCCGGGATCCACTCGACGCGGGTGGAGAAGCCGGGCGAGGTGCGCGAGGCGCTGGCCGATGCACTGCGCCGCCCGGGGCCCGCGCTGGTGGACGTGGTGACCGATCCGAACGCGCTGTCCATCCCGCCGCGGATCACCGGCGACCAGGTGAAGGGCTTCGCGCTGGCGGTGAGCCGGACGGTGCTGTCCGGCGGGGTGGGCAAGATGATCCAGCTGGCCAGGAGCAACCTGCGCAACGTGCCGCGGCCCTGAACGCGGCTGCGCCGTGCGGAATGCCGTTGCACCGCGCGGCTGATCGGGTGATTCGGGGCGGGATCGGATGCTTCGCGGGTCAGTGACGCGCGGTGCCCGGTCCCGCCCCGCGTCGTTGCGCCGTCCTGTCCCTGGTGTGAATTCTCGAATTTGAGAATTCACCAGGGATTCCGCCGCTTCCACCGCGGTTCGTTGAGCTGGGTGCTGCCGGTTCCCGGAGGCGAAAGCCGAGGTCGTGGTTCCGGCGTGCGCCGATCGCAAGTGTCCGCGCCGTCGTGGTCACCCATCGAATGGTTCCGCCCACCGGCGTCCCGGAACCCGTGCGGGTGTACTCCATCTTGGCGATGGCTACTCGATCGGGGGGATAAACGTAACCATCTTCGGCCAACATCCGATGTGTATCGCGGCCCACCAGATCATCTGGTTCGGGTCGCTGGGCCGGATGTCGTAAGGGTGATGGGGTCGTGACGCAGTGTGGACATCCGGGCAGGATGGAAAACATGACAGTCAGTCCCACGGTGCGTCGCCGCCGCCTTGCTGCCGAGCTGCGGCGACTGCGAGCGCGAGCGGAGGTCACCCAACAGCAAGCCGCCGGGCACCTCGGTTGCACGCAGGCCAAGATCGGGCGGTTCGAGACGGCGAAGCGCTCCCCGTCGGTCGGTGACGTTTCAGCGCTGCTGGACTTCTACGGGGTCGACGGGTGCGAGCGGGATCAGCTGATCAACCTCGCGCGCGACGCTCGCAAGCGGGGTTGGTGGCATTCCTACAGCGACGTCCTGCCCGAGTGGTACGAGACCTACGTGGGGTTGGAGGCGGAAGCCTCCTCAATCCACACCTACGAGGCCGAGGCCATCCCAGGATTACTCCAAACCCGTGAATACGCTTATGCCATCACGAAGGCGACCCTCATCCGGGCAGACGACTCGGAGATCAGCCGCCGGGTCGACCTGCGCATCCAGCGCCAGCAGCGGGTGGTGGGGGACAACCCGCTGGAGTTGTGGGCGGTGGTCGGCGAAGCCGCTCTGCGCAGGAAGGTCGGCGGGCCCGGTGTGCTGCGGCGGCAGCTGGAACACCTGCTGAAGCTCGTGCAGCTGCCGCACGTGACGTTGCAGGTGATGCCGCTGGACGCGGGAGCCCACCCGGCGCAGGCTGGGCCGTTCGTCATCCTGCGCTACTCCAACCACATCGACCCCGACGTGGTCTACCTGGAAACCCACGTGGGCGGGCTCTACCTCGAACGCGAGATAGAGCTGTCGAACTACGTCACGATGATGGACCACCTACGAGCGCATGCGGTAGATCCGGACGGTTCCGTTGAACTGATGCAACAACGCATAGGAGAGTTGTAGAAGATGGCGAACATCACCGACTGGCGCACCAGCACGCGGACCCAGGGGCAGGGTCAGTGCGTCGAAGTCGGATTCGGAGGCGACTGCGTCGGCGTGCGCGACACCAAGAACCGCTCCGCCGGCCAGATCACCGTCGCGGTGCAGCGCTGGCACGAGTTCGTCAGCAGCCTCAAGCACGGCTGCTTCGACGCCTCCTGACCCCGTGCCGTGAACCGTGAGTGCGCGACCGAGCCCAGCCCGGTTGCGCACTCACTGCTGTTCGCCCCTCTCCGCCGCGTGGCGGCGCCAGCGGTGCCGCCACGCGGACTGCTTCACCCCCGCTCCAGGAACGGTGTGAGTAGTTCCGGGAGGGCTTCGCGGGCCATTGCCAGGCCTTCCTCCTCGGCGACGTCGTGCACCTCGTAGATGCTGCTACCCGCTGCGGTCGTGGCGCCGACCGTCATCAGGCCCGACCGCCGCTGGAACAGGGTGCGGCTCATCTTCCAGCCGATCACGCCGTCGCGCTGCAGCACGGCCGTGCGCCGGATCCCGCTGCCGGAGCGGGCGACCAGGTACCGGCCGGTCAGCTGGTGGCCGAGGTTGCGGTAGGCGTCCACCGCGAAGCCCAGGAACGCCAGGACCGCGATGACGACCACGGCGACCGCCAAGGGCCCCGGCACCCAGCCGAACCACGCCGTCACCACGGCTGCGACCAGGACCGGTGCCGCCGCCATCAGCGCCCAGTTGATCCGCCGCCGCAGCGCGGCGCGCGGGTGGCGCCGCAGCGGGACCTCCGTCGGGGACTGCGGCTCGCGCAGCACCGCCGCCGAGGCCCGCTGCACCGCGGCGCGCGGGGCCGGTGGCATCAGCGTCTTGTTGTCCGGCTGGTGCTCCTCCTTCTTCTGCTTCAGGCCGGTGGCCACCGCGGCGAGCCGAGCGCCGCCGGACCAGCGCAGCAGCAGCGGTTCCACCAGCTCGACGCCGCGCAGCCGCCGCTCCTCCAGCGAGACCGACCTGGTGGTGAGCAGGCCGCGCCTGACCTGCAGGGTGTCCCCGCGGTCGCGGCTCAGCCGGAACCCCCACCACATCTCCAGCGACAGCGCGAAGGCGCCGACCACGCCGACCACCAGGGCGAGACCGGCGGCGAGCACGATGACCAGCCAGAGCGCCATGGACTGCACGGTCTCGCCGACGGCGCTGAAGACCCCGGTCTTCAGCAGCAGCTCGCGGAACGACCCGAAGGCCGAGGCGATCGCGCCCCAGACGATCAGGATCAGCCCCACCGACAGCGCGGAGTAGGCCAACCACGCCGGGTTGAGCCGGGCGAGGGTGGTGCTCCCCGCGGGCTCGGCCTCGACCTCCGAACCGGCCACAGTGGACGAACTGCCGAAGAGCAGCTCGTGGCGCAGCGATTCGGCGTGCGAGCGGAGGATCGCGTCGAGCTTCAGCTCGCTGCTGTCGCCGCCCCGGCCACCGGTGCCCACCTTGACCGTGGTGATGCCGAAGACGCGGTGGCTCGGACCGGCGGTGAGGTCCACGCTGCGGATGCGCTCGCGCGGGATCGACAGGTGGTTCCGGGTGAGCGCGCCCTTGCGCAGCTCGAAGCGCTCCGGGGTGATCCGGTACCAGGCGAACCACCAGTCCACCGCCACCAGCCCGGCGAGCGCCAGCGCACCGGCGAACCACAGCGACGCGGTGATCAGGAGCGCGCCGACCCCGGCCCCGGAGATCGTCATGATCCCGACGGTCGGCACCGCCGGCGCCAGCACCAGGAGTCCGACGGACGCGATGGTCCTGGGGTCCTGGCGGCGCCACTGCCCGTCGATCACGCTGCTCATGTCGCGTCTCCCGGGGTCGCCTGGGTGGTGGCGGTCAGCTGCTCGACGACCGACTGCGCGACCGCCCGGTCCAACCCGTCGATCGTCAGCGGCCCAGCCGCCGAGGCCGTGGTCACGGTGACGCTGGAGAGGTTGAACAGCTGCTGCAGCGGCCCGCGCACGGTGTCCACCGTCTGGATGCGCGACATCGGCGCGATCCGCCACTCCTGGCGCAGCCAGCCCGCCGCCGTGTAGACCGCGGCCTCGGTGATCTCCCAGCGGTGCACCCGGTAGCGCCACTGCGGCATCACCAGCACGTAGGGCACGCCGAGCACGGCGACCACCACCAGCGACAGCAGCAGCCAGAACCGCGCGGGCGGGATGAACAGCGCGGTCGCGGCCAACGCGATCAGCACCGGGACGACGAGGGCCAGGGCCTGCGTCGTCCACCACCCGATGGCGCGGCGCTCCACGCGGTTGCGCGGTGGCCGGAGCCTGATCCGGACGGTGTTCTCATCGGGCACGGTCGGCCCCTTCCTGCGGTCGGCTGGCTGCGACCGCCACTCTCGCAGGTCGGACGGGTCGTTCATGGTACGTCCGGTGGTCACCGCGGCCTCCTACAGCGACTGAACCTGCGGCCAGATCTCCGACCAGGTGCCGATCCTGCCGGTGGCCAGCCAGATCGGGGCCTCGCCGTTGCTCACCTGCTCGACGTCGGTGAAGTGCTGACGCAGCTCCGCCGGGCCCTGGGCGGACGCCTCCGCCGCGATGTCCTCGGCGCGCATTTCGGGTGGGTGCCCGATGTAGAGCACGGTGTCGACCTGCTCGCCGGGCGGGCCGAAGTAGCCGTAGCCCCGGTGCGGGCTGAAGACCTCCGGAAGGTCGTACCGCTCCCGGCCGACCTCGACCATGGACGCGGCGATGTAGCTGTCGCCCAGCACCGCGGTGCGCTCCCGCTGCTCCGGTGGCAGCGCGGCGAACGCGGCGGCGGTCTCGCGGGCGACCGCATCGGAGTCCGGCACCGCGAACGAGGTCAACTGGGTCGTGGCCAACATCATCTGACCGGCCATCGCGACCGAGGCGAGGTAGGGGAGCCAAGCCGTCCACCCCCAGCGGGACGGCTTGGCCTCCCGTCGGCGCTGCAGGGCCAGCAGCCCGGCGGCGATCACCACGCCGTGCATCCCGGCCAGGTAGTACGGGCGCCCGGCGGTGGCGACGATGAACACGTACAGCAGGATCGTGGCCACCGCGAGGAACCGGTACGGCCGCAGCTCGGCGGAGCGCAGCAGCTTCCACAGCCCGATCAGGAACAACGCCGCACCGGCACCCCCGGCGAACAGCACGAGCATGAGGGCGGTGCCGCTGCGCCCCTCGGACATCACCGGGGACTCCGCCGCCACGACCGCCCCCATCTGCAGCTGCGGCCAGCCGTGGCGGGCCTGCCACAGGATGGTGGGGGCCGCGATGACCAGCGCGATGCCGACACCGGCCCAGAACAGCGGGCGGCGCAGGATGTCGCGCGGACCCACCAGCAGCACCGCGACCAGCAGCGCCAGGCACAGCAGCGCGACCTGGACCTTGGTCTGCGCGGCGATGCCGAGGACCACGCCGAACACCAGCAGCAGCCGGTCGTCCGGGGTGCCCTGCCGGTGCAGCCGGACCCAGCGGACCAGCAACCAGCTCAGCACCAGCCACTGCAGCGGTTCGAAGGTGTACGGGGTGACCCAGTGCCCGACGAACCCGGACCACAGCCCGGTCGCGCCCGCCCCGGCGGCGAGCACCTGCGCCCGGCGGTCCCCGCCGAACTCGCGGGCCAGCACCGCGAACATCACGACCGCGGCGGCGGTCGCCAGCACCGCGGGCAGGCGCAGCACCACCACCGACCCCGGCGCGATCCAGTCCATCGCGGCCGCCAGCAGCGGCGCCACCGGCGGCTGGTCGACGTACCCCCAGTCCGGGTGGTACTTGCCCGCCGCGAGCATGTAGACCTCGTCGATCCAGAAGCCACCGAAGGCGCTCAGCACGAGGTGCGCGACGGCGACCAGCCCGGCGATGGTGAGCACCGGCCACTTGGCCAGCGGGCGCAGCCACGGCTGGGCCGGTGGCCGGGGCGGCGCGAGAACAGCGGAATCCATGATTTCCCCAGGTGGTTGATGCGGTTGCACCCATTGAAGTGCGGACCACCCCACCGGGGACACTGCGCTTGGTAGCGAACGGGGCCGCCGAAAGTCGGCGATCCGCGGCCCCGGGTGCAACTTTCGTCTAGACCCCCTCCGGCGGGGGTCTAGTTCACAACCGTCCTCCGCGTGTCGTTGTCTACCGTGTTCCGGGTGAAGCGCCCGCTGTGGCGGCTCCTGTGGAACGACAGGCGGGAGGCCGCATTCGACGTGGCCCTCGTGCTCGGTCTGATCCTGCTGGGCCGCGTCCTGACCGTCATGTACCCCACCGAAACGCCCCTGGAGGCCTACGACTGGGTCGGTGGGCTCTGGCCGAACGAAGTGATCGCGACGGTCATGGACGTGGCCCTGCTGGCGAGGCGGCGCTACCCGATCGTGCTCATGTCGATGGTCGCGGTGCTCTCGGTCGCGCAGGCGGCCCTGGTCGAGCTGGGTCCGGGGCCGCTGCTGCTGATCAACCAGCACGACGACCCGTGGGTCCCGGGTGTGACGCCGTGGGCCGTCTACGCCGCCGTCGTCTACACCACGGGCCGCAAGTGGAAGTTCTTCTCCTGGGACCTGATCAGCATCACCGCGCTGATCAGCGTCCGGCCGTGGGGTGACCCGTCGAGCGATGCCGTCGTCGCGGGCGTGCTGTGGACCATCTTCCCGGCGGTCCTCGGCCTCTACGTCAGCGCCCGCCGCCGACTGGTCCGCGCGCTGCGGGAGCGCGCCGAGCGCGCGGAGCGGGAGCAGGAGCTGCTGGCCGAGCAGGCCCGCGCCGACGAGCGGACCCGCCTGGCCACCGAGATGCACGACGTGGTCACGCACCGGGTGAGCCTCATGGTGCTGCAGGCCGGGGCGCTGGGCGTTGCGGCGCAGGACCCGGCGACCCGCCAGGCCGCCGAGGAGCTGCGGACCAGCGGGTGCCAGGCGTTGGAGGAGCTGCGGGACCTGGTCGGGGTGCTGCGGCGCGGATCGACCGAGCAGGACGTCCGGCCGGACGCCACCCCACCGGAGAACCTGCCCGACCTCAGCGAGCTGATCGGGCGGTCCGAGGCGGTCGGGGTGCCGGTCGAGTTCACTGTGGACGGCGACCCGGCGATGGTCTCCGCCGCGGTCGGGCGCACCGCCTACCGCGTGGTGCAGGAGGCGCTCACCAACGTGCACAAGCACGCGTTCGGCTCCCGGGTGAGCGTGCACCTGCTGCACAGCGACGACCGGCTGCGGCTGGTGGTCCGCAACACCGAGCCGCCGGACCGGGCCGCGCCGGACCTGGCGGACAGCGGGTCCGGGGCCGGGCTGCTCGGGCTGCAGCAGCGGGTCGAGCTGGTCGGCGGCACGTTCCGCGCCGGGCCAGCCGGTGACGGCGGGTTCGAGGTCGATGTGATACTGCCCGCGTACGTGCCTACTGGGGAGGCGGGCGGCGATGAGTGAGCCGATCCGGGTCGTGGTGGTCGACGACGAGCCGATGGTCTGCGCGCACCTGCGCACCATCCTCGGTTCCGCCGAGGACATCGAGGTCGTCGACGACGCGCAGGACGGCGCGGCGGCGGTCGAGGCCGTGGTGCGGCACCGGCCGCACGTGGTGCTGATGGACCTGCGGATGCCCGGGGTCGACGGGCTGACCGGCATCGAGCGCATCTGCAAGCTGCCCGACCCGCCCGCGGTGGTGGCGCTGACCACCTTCGACGCCGACAAGTACGTGCTGCGCGCGCTGCGCGCCGGGGCGGCCGGGTTCCTGGTCAAGTCGACCCCGCCGGGTGACCTCATCGGCCTGGTCCGGGTGGCCGCCGACGGGCACACCGTGCTGTCCCAGGAGGCGAAGAAGCGGCTGCTGGCGGCGTCGGCGGAGGAGCAGGGCGCGCGGAACCGGGCGGTCGAGCTGGTCCGGGACCTGACCGAGCGCGAGGTCGAGGTGCTGACCTGCCTGGGGCAGGGGCTGTCGAACGCGCAGATCGCCGAGCAGCTCTTCCTGTCCGAGGGCACGGTCAAGAGCTACGTGTCCCGGCTGCTGGTGAAGCTGTCCTGCTCGAACCGGTCGCAGGCCGGGCTGCTCGCCTACGACGCCGGGTTGGTGCCGCGGTGAGCTGGGCTCCGCGTGCCCGGCGGCGGGTTGGTCCGAGAGGTTGAACGATCAACCCGGGCAAGCTCCACCGATTGGCCCTGGAATATTCCACCGGTGATCAGATAGACCAGAGGTAGCACGTTCCGCACAGGGCGGTCGGGGCCTTGGAACGTGCCTGCCACCGGTTCGGGGATCGGTGGCACCACCGGTCGGAGGGGTCCGGCCGCGGTTGGGGTGTCCCCGGCGCAGTTCGGGGTGCGCCGGGGACGCTTCTCGCGCGCGCTTCACCCTGCCGGGTCACTACGGACTCCCCGATGTCCGCTTCGGACGGTCGCCGAACCCGCTCGCGGCGCGACCGCCAACGCGGGCCCGACTAGCGGATTCCTGCCGGATGTCCACCGCTGAACTGCGTGAACGTCCGTGCGGTACTGGGTAAAACGGCAAATTCCGGTGCTTTCCCGGTCGGTGTCGACGTGGATATTGTTCGACCGAGTTAGTCGCTGAGCGTAACCACCCGGTGGGAGGCAGGTCACCGGGACTGGTTGGCAGCGGCCGATTTCCGCACACGAGGAGAACACGATGGTCGATGCCCCACGTCGCCTGGCCCGGTTCGCCGGAGTCACCGCGATCGCCGTCGCCGCCCTTTCCGCCGCCTCCGTCGCGCAGGCCCAGCCCGCGCAGCCGGCGGACGTCAACCCCTACATCGTCGGCGGCGAGGACGCCGACATCGCGGACCACCCGTTCACCGTCGCGCTGGTCACCCCGAGCGGCCAGCAGTTCTGCGGCGGCTCGCTGGTGGCCCCGGACAAGGTGCTCACCGCCGCCCACTGCACCGACGGCTCGCAGCCGTCCGACATCAACGTGGTCAGCGGCCGCACCGTGATGAGCTCCCAGGACGGGACCGTCTCGAAGGTCACCGACGTCTGGGTGCACCCGCAGTACACCGACGCCACGCAGGGCTACGACGTCTCGGTGCTCACCCTGGAGGCCCCGGTCCAGGAAGCCCCGATCGAGCTGGCCGCCGCCGACGACCCCGGCTACGCGCCGGACTCGCAGGCGACCATCCTCGGCTGGGGCAACACCACCGAGGGCGGCCAGCAGGCCGACCACCTGCAGCAGGCCACCGTGCCGGTGACCTCCGACGACACCTGCTCCGGCGCGTACCAGGAGTACAGCCCGGACTCGATGGTGTGCGCCGGGGTCCCGGAGGGTGGCATCGACGCCTGCCAGGGCGACTCGGGTGGTCCGCTGGTGGTGGACAACAAGCTGATCGGCGTCACCTCGTGGGGTGAGGGCTGCGCCCGTCCGGGCAAGCCCGGCGTCTACGCCCGCGTCGGCGCCTACCACGACGAGATCCAGGAGCAGATCGGCTCGGCGAGCACTCGCTGACCGGACCCCTGCCGAAGGGCCGCGGGCTGCCTGCCCGCGGCCCTTCGCCGTCCAGGGGCCTCTCCCCTTCGCACGGTCCCTTCCTCGCCCGGGTGGGTGGTGGGGTCCGCAGTTTCAATTGAAACCTCGAACATGAGTGGGGAACCGGCGCAGTTTCAATTGAAACTGCGGACCTCCGGCGTGTCGTGCGCCCGGCACGCCGGGGGTGTGTCGGGCGTTGTGCGATGGCGCTGAGAGCACCTCTTTGGGGACAGATGTCCGATTCCCGCTGGAGTCGCGTTGGTCCGGCCGGATGCCGGGCTCCGGGCTCCGGACGTCGGACGTCGGGCGCCGGTGGAGGTCAGGGGGTTCGGGGTTGGGGGTGGAGCCAGATCGTCAGGTTGAGGTCGGGGTCGGTGTGCTCGGTGGGGCCCGGGTGCTCGGTGGGGTTCGGCGCGGGGGTGGGGGATTCGGCGAGGTCGACCGCCAGGACGGCGGTGGCGATGTCCGCGGCGCTGGTCAGGAGCGCTTCGCGGAGTTCGCCGTCGGCGCGCCAGCGGACCGTGATTCGGTCGGTGATGTCGAGGCCGTCCTGCTTGCGGCAGTCCTGGATGAAGCGGACCACCTCGCGGGCCAGGCCGGCCCGTTCGAGCTCGGAGGTGATCGTGGTGTCCAGGGCGATGGTGACGTCGCGCTGCGACTCCACCACCCAGCCAGTCCGCGGCACCTCGCTGAGGAGCACGTCGTCGGTGCTCAGCGGTTCGACCTGCCCGTCGACCTCGATGGTGGCGGTGCCGGAGCGCAGGTCGCGGGCCAGGTCGGCGGGGTTCGCGGCGGAGACCGCGGCCGCCGCG
>NZ_JBEPDU010000089.1:0-14503 GCF_040300525.1 Saccharopolyspora sp. NPDC000359
GCCTCGCTGCAACAACCGGCTGGCCGCTGGTGCTGCGCGCACGTGGTGTGTCAGCGCCGTGTCAGTGGGGTGACAGCGCCGTCGGTGACGGTGGGAGCCGAGCCACAGCAGCCCGGCCGACCGCCGTCCGGTGGAGGTCAGCAGCCGGGGCCCGGCGGCGCGCCGGAGCTGGGTCAACCGGTGCTCGGCGAAGGAGGCCAGGCAGACCCGGTCCCAGGCGTCGTGCGCGCTCAGCGTGCGCAGCACCGGCTCCACCGCGGAGTCGTCCTTGACGTCGATGTTGAAGAAGACCTCCGGCAGCTCCTCCAGCACCGCGTCCAGCGAGCACACCGGCTCCCGTCCCCCGATCCGCGCGGTGCGCACGGCCGACCACGGCAGCCGACGGATCGCGCCGCGCCCGTCGGAGGTGCGCTCCAGCGTCGGGTCGTGGTTGACCACCACCACGCCGTCGGCCGTGGCGTGCACATCGGTCTCGATGTACTGGAAGCCCTCCTGGGCGGCGCGGCGGAACGCGCTCAGCGAGTTCTCCATGTCGTGCAGCTCCCCGAGGTGCCACCCGCGGTGGGCGAACGCGCGGGGCCGGGGGCCGAGCAGGAAAGGATGTGTCACATCGGACAACTCTGCCCGATCGGCGTGCCGTCATCGTGCAGGCGGGGCCTTTGACTACCGTGATCGATCGTGGATATCTCGGCCCAGCCCTCCCGTCGTCAGCGGCAAGTCCGGCATTGCGCCTGGTGCGGGCGGCGGGTCCCGGAGGCTGGCCGCCAGGGGCGACCACGCCTGTACTGCGCGCAGTCCTGCCGCCAACGCGCCTACGAGCGCCGCACCGCCGTCCAGCGCGGGGGGCTGCCGGAGGACGCCGTGGTGCTCTCCGCCGCCGAGCTCGCCGACCTGCAGGACCGGTTGTTCCAGCTGCGCTGCGCCGCCGAGGACGTGGTGACGGCGGTGGACGACGACGCCGAGCGCAGCGAGGTGCGCAAGCTCGCGGCGCAGGTGGTGGACGTGGCCGCGGAGCTGGAACGGCTGCGGTGACGGCCCGCGCCCGGGCTTCGCGGCGAACGGAGGATTGTGCGGGACGGTCCAGGTGACCAGGATGGGTTGGTCCCCAGCGGTGGCGAGGTGTCGCCCGTGCCCGCACGACCCGTGGTCCGCGGCCTGCGCCGCGTCGACCTGATCAGCCCGGACCCGGTGGCTGCCGCGGTCCGCTACCGGGCGCTGCTCGACTGGACCCCGGAACCGACCGGTCGCGGCTTCGACTGCTGGGTCGGCAACCGCCGCTGCTCGACGATCCGCAAACCGCGCGCGGGCGAACCGCTCGGCTGGCGCCCGGTGTTCGCCGGGGCCTCCCCGAGCTGCGCGCTGACCGGCCCGGACGACGCGCTGGCGATGGTCGCCAGGGGGCGCGCCCAGCACGGCCCGCTGGCCCCGGCGCCCCGGCCCGGCGAGCCCCGCTGGATCGAGCTGGCCACCAGCGACCCGGACCGCGCCGACGCCTTCTGGGCCAGCACCCTGAACTGGGCGGTGCGGTCGACCACCGGCGGCGCGGAGTACCTGGTCGACGAGCACCCGCTGGCCTCCCGGACCAACCGGCGGACCGCGGCGGCCTGGGGGTGGTTGTGCTTCTTCGCGGTGGCCGACCTGACCGACGCGGAGAAGCTGGTCACCGAGGTGGGCGCGGAGGTCGTCGACCGGCTCGACCACCCGCTGCTCGGCGAGACCCTGGTGGTCACCGACCCGGGCGGCGCGACTCTCGCGCTGAACGCCGGGAGCACCTGGGGTTGAGGTTCACCAGAGCCGGGCTGGCGGCCAGAACGGGCCCGGCTTGAGGATCTTGCGCGGCGCGCCGGGGGCGTCCGGGGCGGGGAGGCTGCGCAGCGCGTCGATGGTGGTGGTCAGCGCACCCGAGCACCGCCAGACGATGCCGCCGTCGGGCGTCGCCACGTGCAGCCGGGCGGCCAGCGCGTGCTGCCGGTCGGCGATCCAGAGGGCGTCGCTGTGCTCGGGCCAGCTCATCACGCCGACCAGCCACTCCGGGCGGCCGAGGGAGTCGGTCAGGATCCAGAAGGTCCACAGCGTGTTCAGCCCGACCAGCACCGCCAGCTCTGGGTAGAGCTGCAGCGCTTCGCTGACGCTGTTCACGGTCCGGTGTCCTCCACGGTCTCGGTCGGGCGGTCTCGAGCGGGGCCGCCGACCTGCCCCCGGCGGGCACGGGAACGATCGGCCCAGGTCAACCCCGGTCCACCATGCATCACGCCGGACCGCTGCGGCGGCACATTCCGCGGGCACCGCGCGAAGACCACCCGACAGGGTGATCAAGAACGCCGGTTCAGCCGTTGACCCGGGCCCGGAGGCCGTCCAGCACCAGGTCGAGCCCGCGCTCGAAGTCCGCCGGGCCGCCGGGCGCGCGGTCGATCGCCCCGGCGCTGGCCGCCTGGAGCGCCATCTGCTCTTCCACGGTGTGGCCGAACACCAGGTGCAGCAGGGCTCGGGTGCCCACGTCGACCACGTCGTCGGGCAGCCCGCCGTCGCGCAGCGCCGCCCGCAGCTGCTGGGCGGGTCCTGCCGCACCGAGGCCGAAGGTGTGCGCGGTGACAACCACTTCGGCGCCGTCCCGGTAGGCGAGCATCGCGTCCCGCAGCTCGGCGCAGATCTCGACCACGCGCTCGTCCCAGCGCTCGGTGCGGCGGGGTCGTCGGCCGCGGTGCAGGACCTCGTCGGCGATCGCGGCCAGCAGCGCCTGCTTGTTCGGGACGTGGTGGTAGAGCGCGCTCGGTTGCACGCCGAGCTCGGTGGCCAGGCGGCGCATCGTCAGCGACTCCAGGCCGTACTCGTCGAGCACCTCGATCGCGCGAGCCACGACGTCCTTGCGGTGGTAGCGCACCCAGCACCCTCCCGTTGACCGATCGATCCACCCCAGTCTAACCTGAACGCCGTTCAGGTGAACGCTGTTCAGGTTCCGATCCGGGGAGAAGCGATGAGCGCCCACTTCCACCAGCTCGCCGAGGCCGTCCTCACCGGGACATCGATCACACCCGAGGACGCCCTGTCGGTGCTGCGCGCCGACGACGCCGAGCTGATGTCCGTCGTGGCCGCGGCCGCCCGGCTGCGCCGCGCGCACTTCGGCAACGCGGTGAAGGTGAACTACCTGGTGAACCTGAAATCCGGGCTGTGCCCGGAGAACTGCAACTACTGCTCGCAGGCGCTGGGCTCCAACGCCCCGATCCTCAAGTACTCGTGGCTGTCCAGGTCCGAGGCGCTGCAGCAGGCCGGTGCCGGGCTCAGAGGTGGCGCCAGCCGGGTGTGCCTGGTCTCCTCCGGCCGCGGACCGTCCACAAGGGACATCGACAAGGTCGTCGACGTGGTGGCGGCGCTGAAGCAGGAGCACCCCGGCGTCGAGGTCTGCGCCTGCCTGGGGCTGCTCGGGGACGGACAGGCCGAGCGGCTCAAGGACGCTGGGGTGGACGCCTACAACCACAACATCAACACCGCCGAGAGCCACCACGACAGCATCGTCCAGACCCACACCTACGCCGACCGCGTGGCCACCGTGGAGAAGGCGAAGGGCGCCGGGATCTCCCCCTGCTCCGGGCTGATCGCCGGGCTGGGCGAGACCGACGAGCAGCTCGTCGAGGCGCTGTTCGCGCTGCGGGAGCTGGACTCCGACTCGATCCCGGTGAACTTCCTGATGCCCTTCGACGGCACCCCGTTCGAGAACACCTGGGAGCTGACCCCGACCCGCTGCCTGAAGATCCTGGCGATGGCGCGGTTCGTCTGCCCGGACAAGGAGATCCGCATCGCCGGTGGCCGCGAGATGCACCTGCGCTCGCTGCAGTCGACCGCGCTGCACGTGGCCAACTCGATCTTCCTGGGCGACTACCTCACCTCGGAGGGCCAGGCGGCCGAGGCAGACCTGGAGATGATCCGGGACGGCGGCTTCGTCGTCCAGGGCTCCGCGGCGGACCTCGCGCAGCAGCGGGAAGCGCGCGACCCGGCGATCCGCCGTCGCGGCGCGGGCACCGACGTCCTGCCGAACGCCTGATGACCCCGGCGGAACTGCTCGCCTTCGACCGCGAGCACCTGTGGCACCCGTACGCGTCGATGGCCGACCCGGCCCCGGCGCGCCTGGTCACCGGGGCCGAGGGCAGCCGGATCGTGCTCGACGGTGTCGGGCCGGTGGTGGACGGGATGGCGTCGTGGTGGTCCGCCATCCACGGCTACCGGCACCCGGTGCTCGACGAGGCGGTGCGCGGGCAGCTCGACCGGGTGGCGCACGTGATGTTCGGCGGGTTGACCCACGAACCGGCGGTCGAGCTGGCCCGGCGGCTGGTCGAGCTCTCCCCGGCCGGGTTGGACCGGGTGTTCCTCGCCGACTCCGGGTCGGTGAGCATCGAGGTCGCGATGAAGATGGCGCTGCAGCACCAACGGGGCACCGGGCGACCGGAGCGAACCCGGTTCCTCACCGTGCGCGGCGGTTACCACGGCGACACCTTCGACTGCATGAGCGTGTGCGACCCCGACGGCGGCATGCACGCGATGTGGTCCGGGATGCTGCCGGAGCAGGTCTTCGGCGAGCGCCCGCCCGGTCCCGGCGGCGACGTGGCCGCGTGGGCCGCGGGTTTCCGCACGCTCGCGGCGGAGCACGCCGACCAGCTGGCCGGGTTGGTCGTCGAGCCGCTGCTGCAGGGCGCCGGGGGCATGCACCCCTACCCGGCCGAATGCCTCACCGTGTTCCGGGAGGTCGCCGACGAGCACGGGCTGGTGCTGGTCTTCGACGAGGTCGCCACCGGCTTCGGCCGGACCGGCACGTTCTTCGCCGCGGAAGCGGCCGACGTGACCCCGGACGTGCTGTGCGTCGGCAAGGCGCTGACCGGCGGCTACCTGACGCTGGCGGCCGCGTTGTGCACCGAGGAGGTCGCGCGCGGCGTGTCCGCCAGCGATTCCGGCGTGCTCATGCACGGGCCCACCTTCATGGGAAACCCGCTGGCCTGCGCGGTCGCCTCGGCCAGCCTTGACCTGCTGAGCACCGGCGGCTGGGCGGCCGACGTGCGGCGGATCAACACAGGTTTGCAGGCGCTGCACCGGATCGACGCCGTCGACGTGCGGGTGCTCGGTGCCGTTGGCGTGGTCCAGCTCGACCACCCCGTCGACGTGGTGCGAGCGACCGGAGCCGCGCTGGCCGAAGGCGTGTGGCTCCGCCCGTTCCGGGACCTGATCTACACCATGCCGCCCTACGTGTGCGGCGACGAGGACATCGCCGCGATCTGCGCGGGGATCGCGGCAGCGGCGGAGGCCGGATGAGCGGCTGGACGACGTGGTTCGCCGAGCAGCGGGCCGCGCGGGAGGACGCCGGGTTGCAGCGCGCGCGGCGGCCCCGGGCGGTCGACGACGACGTCATCGACCTCGCCAACAACGACTACCTGGGATTGAGCTGTGACCCGGAGGTGCGCCGGGCCGCGGCGGATGCCGCGCTGCGCTGGGGTGCGGGGGCAGGCGCCTCCCGGCTGGTCACCGGGACCACCACGCTGCACGCCGAGCTGGAGCACGAGCTCGCCGAGTTCACCGGCCGCGAGGCGGCGCTGGTGTTCTCCACGGGTTACCACGCGAACCTGTCCGCGGTGACGGCGTTGGCGGACAAGGGGTCGTTGATCGTCTCCGATGCGCACGTGCACGCGTCGCTGATCGACGCCGCGCGGCTGTCCCGGGCGGCGGTCGACGTGGTGGCGCACAACGACGTCGGCGCGGTCCGGGCCGCGTTGGCCGCGGCTGGTGGGCGGCGGGCGCTGGTGCTGACCGAGTCGGTGTTCTCGGTGCTCGGTGACGCTGCCCCGCTCACGGACCTGGCCGCGGTGTGCGCCGAGCACGACGCCCTCCTCGTCGTCGACGAGGCGCACGGCCTCGGCGTGGTCGGCGATGGCGGGCGCGGATCGGTGCACGCGCGCGGCATGGCCGGTCATCCGCACGTGGTGATGACCGCGACGCTGTCGAAGTCGCTCGGCGCGATGGGCGGGGCGGTCCTCGGTTCCGCCGCGCTCGTCGACCACCTCGTCAACCGGGCCCGCCCGTTCATCTTCGACACCGGGCTGGCACCGGCCCCGACCGCCGCCGCGCTGGCCGCGCTGCGCCGCCTGCGCGAGCAACCCGCTCGCCCGTCGGGGATCCACCAGCGGGGGGCTGAACTGGCCGACCGGCTCGGCGTGCCGAGGTCCGCGGGCGCTGTGCTCTCGGTGCCGATGCCGTCCCCCCAGGTCGCCACCGCAGCGCAGGCCGCAGCGCTCGCGGCCGGGGTCCGGGTGGGGTGCTTCCGACCGCCGTCGGTACCCGACGGGGTTTCGCGCCTGCGGATCACCAGCCACGTGGGCCTTGAGGACTCTCGTTGGGAGCGCGCGGTCGACGTGCTGGTCCGCGTCGTCAAGGAGCACCGGAGGTGGCCGTGATCGTCGTCGTCACCGGCACCGACACCGGGGTGGGCAAGACCGTGACGACCGCCGCCCTCGCGGTCCGCTCCGGGCCGGGCACCGTCGTGGTCAAGCCCGCGCAGACCGGCACCGACGAACCCGACGTCCGCGTCGTGGCGCGCCTGGCGGGGTGCGAGGTCGCGCAGTTCACCAGCCTCGAAGACCCGCTCGCGCCCGACACCGCGGCCCGGGTGCGCGGCGTCGGGATCCCGCCGATCAGCGCGCACGCCGCCCGCGTCCGCGAGCTGGCCCGCGGCCACGGCACCGTGATCGTCGAGGGCGCGGGCGGCCTGCTGGTCCGGCTGGACACCGGGGGCGGCACGCTGCTCGACCTCGCTGCCGATCTCGCCCAGGACCACCCGGTCCTGGTCTACGTGGTGACCCGGACCGGGCTCGGCGCCCTCAACCACACCGAGCTCACGGTGGGCGCGTTGCGGGCCCGAGGTCTGGAACCGGCCGGCCTCGTCCTCGGCGCGGTACCGCAGCAACTCGGCCTCGCCGAGCGGTGCAACCGAGCGGAACTGCCCCGCGTCACAGGAGTTCCGATCGCAGCAGCGATCCCCGAGGGTGCGGGTGCCCTCGCACCGGAGGACTTCCGAAAGCAGGTCAAGTCCTGGTGGTCGTGAGCGACAACGGTCGCCAGAACCACCATCACCACTCACGAGGGGGTTGTGTGGGGTTGTGAGGGGCGGTGGTTGTTGGGGGCACCAGTGGCGGTCACGAGGTGAACGGTGACGGGACTCTGCCCTCTCGGCTGATCTGGTCGACCAGGGCGCGGATGGATCCGGCGTCGTTGACGTGTGGGAAGTCCTCCTCCGGGACGGGGACGCCGAGGAAGTCGCACAGCGGCTGCCAGCCCTCGCCGACCTGGTAGGTCAGCAGCCGGTCGGCCGGGACCGCTGCCCGCACGGCGGCGTTGTGCTGCTCGAAGACCGCGATGGCGTGCTCGCGGTCGTCGAAGCGGCCGCCGAAGGTGCCGTTCCAGATCATCCGCTCAACCATCGGGCGCAGCTGCACGTCGAAGGCGTCGTCGCTCGGCTCCTGCTGCACGAACTGGTAGATCGTGCTGTGCACGCTGTCGTACCACTTCTGCGGATCGCGGACGGTGAGCAGCACCTTGGCCTCCGGGTAGGCCTCCACCAGCTCGCACCAGAACGTGCAGCCCGGCCAGTCCACTGTGGAGGCGAAGCCACCGAGGACGGTCTCCCAGTCGGAGATCTCGCCGTCCAGCGCGCGGGTCCAGTCGCGCACCCGTTCGGGCTGCGCGATGACCTCGAACATGTGGTAGCACGGGCCGAAGCCGAGGCGCTCCAGCGCCGCCTTCACCGACGCGGTCCCGGTGCGGCCGAACCCGGCCCCGATGATCTGAACCATGTGCTGCTCCTCGCGGATCGGCGCGCGGCAGCGGTGCCGCGCGGGGTGTTTCAGCGCGCGTCGGTGATCAGGACCGCGCCGACGGTGGCGTGCGTGGCTTCGTCGATGAGCACTGCGCCGCCGGTGGAGCGGTTGTCGGCGTAGGCGTCGCAGAACACCGGCTGCGCCAGCCGGAGGACGACCTCACCGATCTCGTTGAGCTCCAGCCGGTCGGCGGGGCCGCGCTCCAGCGTGGTGACCTCCAGCCGGTCGCGGACCTCGGCGACCACCGCCTTGACGGTGCGCGTGGTGTGCTTGAGCAGCAGCCGCGTTCCCGGTTCCAGCGCGGACCTCGCCGACATCCAGCACACCGCCGCGGTGATCTCCTCCGCAGCGACCGGGGCGTTGCCGGGGGCGCAGAGCATGTCACCGCGTCCCACGTCGATGTCGTCGGCCAGCCGCACGGCCACCGACTGCGGTGCCCTGGCCCGGTCGAGCTCGCGGTGGGCGAAGTCGACGGCGACCACGCGGCTGCGCATCCCGGACGGCAGGTGCAGCACCTCCTCGCCGGGGGCGAGAGCTCCGCTGGCGATCTGCCCTGCGCAGCCACGGTAGTCCTGGGCGCGGATGGTGCCCTGCACCGGCAGCCGGAACCCACCGGTGGAGCCCTCCTCGGTGACCTCGACCGATTCCAGGTGCTCCAGCAGCGACGGCCCGTCGTACCAGGGCATCGCCTCCGAGCGGTGCACCACGTTGTCACCCCGCAGCGCCGAGATCGGGATGGCGGTGACCTCGCGCAGGTCCAGCCGGGCGGCGAACGCGGCGAACTCCTCGGTGATGGCGCGGAACACCGGCTCGGCGAAGCCAACCAGGTCCATCTTGTTCACCGCCAGCACCAGCCGCGGCACCCGCAGCAGCCCGGCCAGCACCGCGTGCCGGCGGCTCTGCTCGGTCAGGCCGCTGCGGGCGTCGACCAGCACGATCGCCAGGTCGGCGGTGGAGGCACCGGTGACCATGTTGCGGGTGTACTGGGCGTGGCCGGGGGTGTCGGCGATGATGAACGCCCGCCGCGCGGTCTCGAAGTAGCGGTGCGCCACGTCGATGGTGATGCCCTGCTCGCGCTCGGCGCGCAGCCCGTCGGTGAGCATCGCCAGGTCCAGCTGCTCGTCGCCGCGCTCCACGCTGGCCAGCTGGAGCTGTTCGAGCTGGTCGGCCAGCAGCGACTGGGAGTCGTGCAGCAACCGGCCGATCAGCGTGCTCTTGCCGTCGTCGACCGCACCGGCGGTGGCGAAGCGCAGCAGGCTGTCGGCCGGGGAGAAGGCCAGGTCCGCGGTGCCCATCAGAAGTACCCCTCCCGCTTGCGGTCCTCCATCGCCGCGGCGCTGGTGCGGTCGTCGGCGCGGGTCTGCCCGCGCTCGCTCACCCGGGTCGCGGCGATCTCGGCGATCACCTCGGGAACCGTGGTGGCCGTGGACGGCACCGCCCCGGTGCAGGTCATGTCGCCGACCGTGCGGAACCGCACGGACCGCTCGACCAGCTGCTCCCCCGGGTCGCGCGGCAGGAACGGGCTGTCGGCGAGCAACATCCCGTCCCGCTCGAAGACCTTGCGGTTGTGCGCGAAGTACAGCGACGGCAGCGCCACGTCCTCGCGCTCGACGTAGGCCCACACGTCACGCTCGGTCCAGTTCGACAGCGGGAAGGCCCGCACGTTCTCGCCGGGATTGATCATCCCGTTGTAGAGGTTCCACAGCTCCGGGCGCTGGTTGCGCGGGTCCCACTGGCCGAAGGCGTCCCGGAAGGACAGCATCCGCTCCTTGGCGCGGGCCCGCTCCTCGTCGCGGCGGGCACCGCCGAACAGCGCGTCGAAGCGGTGCTCGGTGATGGCGTCCAGCAGGGTGGTGGTCTGCGCCCGGTTGCGGCTGGCCCCCTTGCCCTGCGGCTCGGCGACCCGACCCGCGTCGATGGAGTCCTGCACCGAGGCGACCACCAGCCGGACCCCGAGCTCGGCGGCGCGGCGGTCGCGGAAGTGCAGCACCTCCTCGAAGTTGTGCCCGGTGTCGACGTGCAGCACCGGGAACGGGATCGGCGCCGGGGCCAGGGCCTTCTCCGCCAGCCGGAGCAGGACCGCGGAGTCCTTGCCACCGGAGAACAGCAGCGCCGGGCGGTCGAACTCGGCGACCACCTCGCGGATCAGGTGCACCGCCTCGGATTCCAGCAGGTCCAGCCGGGACAGCTCAGCCGGCATCAGCGACTCCCCTCGGGTCTGGTGCGGGACACGGCGGCGAGCAGTGGTCCGGCCAGCTCGTCGCGGCAGACCAGCAGGTCCGGCAGCCACGGGTCGGCGCGGCCGTAGACCAGCTCGGTGCCGTCGAGGCGGCTGGTGCGCAGCCCGGCGGTGCGGGCGACCCCGACCGGGGCGGCGCTGTCCCACTCGTACTGCCCGCCGTCGTGCAGGTAGGCGTCCACCGCGCCGAGGACCACCGCGGCGATCTTCGCCCCGGCCGAGCCCATCGGCACCAGGTCCGCACCGACGTCCTCGGCGACGTCGCGCACGAACTCCGGCGGGCGGCTGCGGCTGACCGCGATCCGCGGACGTCCGCCGCCACCCGTGGGCGGCTTGGGTGGTTCTCCGGTGCCTAGCACCACGCCGTGCGCGGGCAGGGCCACGGCCGCCGCGACGACCGCGTGCTGCTCGACCAGCGCGACGTGCACCGCCCAGTCGTCGCGGCCGGGCTCGGAGAACTCGCGCGTGCCGTCCAGCGGGTCGACGATCCAGACCCGCCCGCCGGGCCGTGGTGCCGGGCCGGATGGGCCGTGCTCGGACAGCACCGGGTCGTCCGGGCGCTCCTGCGCCAGCGCCGCGCCGAGCAGGGCGTGCGACTCCGCGTCCCCCTCCGCACCGAGCTCTGCCAGGTCCGATGTGGACGCCCGCAGCTCCACCAGGCGATCCCCGGCCATCCGGGCAAGCCGCGCCGCCAGCTCGTGGTCGTCCTCAGCCATCCCAACACCTCCCGCTCATCGCGGGCACCCGCGACGACTTCGCGTTGCGCACCAGTGGAAATCCCGCACCGACCAGCACCACCAGCAGTCCCGCCGAGGCGCTGAGCACGACGTTCGCGCCGAGCATCACCAAACCGGTGGTCACCAGCATCCCGCCCACCAGCACGCGCACCGGGCGGTCCGGCACCCGCGCCGAGACCAGCGCGCCCACCAGCACCCCGGGCAGCGAACCCACCAGCAGCGACCCGACGAGTCCGAAGTGGACGTCCCCGGCGAGGAGGTGGCCGGCCGCGGCGACCGCCACCAGCGGCACCGCCTGCACCAGGTCGGTGCCGACCAGCCGCGCCGAGCTCAACCCGCGGTTGACCAGCAGCAGGGCCACGATGATGATCGAGCCGGAGCCGACCGAGGTGGCACCGACCACCAGCCCGGCCACCCCGCCCAGCAGCACCGTCGGCAGCGGCCGCACCCCCGGACCGTCCGGGGCGGCACGGCGGCGGGCCAGCACCATCCGCAGGAACAGCATGCCCGCGGCCAGCAGCACCGCGCCGCCGACGACCTCCTCGAGCACCGACTCCGCGCCCTTGCCCAGCGACCCGGCCAGCAGCGAACCGACCGCCGCACACGGCAACGAACCCAGGCACAGCCAGCCGACGAGCTCCGGCTGCACCGTGCCCCGCCGCAGGTGCACCGCCGCGCCGACCGGCTTCACCACCGCCCCGGCCACCAGGTCCGAGGACACCGCGGCCAGCGGCGGGACGCCGAACACCAGCGTGAGCAGCGGCATCGTCAACGCCCCGCCACCCATGCCGGTCGTGCCCACCAGCAGCCCGGTGAGCAGCCCCGCCGCCGCTACGCCCCAGTCCACGGCCCCACCCAACCCCGCTCGCGCAGCAGCTCCACCACGCGCCCCACCGCGGCATCCTGCGACAGCCCGGAGGTGTCCAGGACCAGGTCGGCGTCGTCGGGAACCTCGTACGGCGCGGAAACACCGGTGAACTCGGGGAGCAGGCCAGCCCGCGCCTTGCGGTAGAGGCCCTTGCGGTCACGCCGCTCGCACTCCCCCAGCGGCGTGGCGACGTGGACCAGCGCGAACCCGCCCACCGCCGCCACCATGCGGCGCACCGCCTCCCGGTCGGCGTGGTACGGCGCGATGGGCGCGCAGATCGCCGCTCCGCCGTGCCGGGTGACCTCCGCGGCCACGAAGCCGATGCGGCGCACGTTCCGGCTGCGGTCCTCGGCCGAGAACCCCAGTCCGGCGCAGAGGGTTCGGCGGACCACGTCACCGTCGAGCAGCGTCACCGCCCGGTGGTCGTGCCGGTGCAGCGCCTCGCGCAGCGCGCGGGCCAGCGTGGACTTGCCCGCCCCGGACAACCCGGTGAACAGGACGGTGAACCCGCGCTCGCGCAGCGGCGGGTGCATCCTGCGCTGCTGCGCGGCGATCGCCGGGGTGGTGAACCAGCTGGGCAGGTCCTCGCCGCGGTCGAGCAGCTCGCGCAACCGCTCGGGGCTGAGACCGGGTCGGCGGTCGGCCGGGGCGACCTGGGTGGCCAGGCGCCAGCGGTCGGTCTGGTCCCGCACCACCTCCGGTGGCTCCAGCACCTCGATCGGCGAACGGGCCAGCGGGTGCGGCGAGAGCAGGTGGGTGGCGCCGTACGCCGCAGCGACGTGCGCGGTCAGCGCCGCGTCGCGCTCCGGATCGGCGCGGCGCACCAGCGGCACCGGGACGGTCGTGGTGCCCGGCGGGAGCTCCGGTTCGGCAGCGAGCACGGCCTGCACGAGCAGTTCCGGGCGCGGGCCGCTCATCCGCGGCAGGACCAGGACGTGCGCGTCGTGCTCGGCGGCCAGCGCGCGGACCTGGGCGAGTTCGCGGTGGTGCAGCGGCTGTTCCGGCAGGATTGCGAGGACCGGGCCCGGCGGCAGCTTCGCGCGGACGTCGGCGGCCGGTGGGCGCAGGCCGCGCAGCACGCCCGTGGGTTCGCCGACCGGCTCGACGGGTCCAGCCGCGTGCATGCCGGTCTCGTCGGCCCAGGGGGACTCGTTGCGGACCAGCGCCACCGGTGCGCCCTCGGCGTCGCGCAGCTCGATCTCGTCCGCTCCGGCTGCTTCGACCGGGATCCGCAGAGTGAGCGGGTCCGGCCAGGGTGCTCCCCCGCGCAGCCTCCGCCGGGTGCGCACCGCGTCGACCTCGTCGCCGGGGAGGAAACCGGAGAGCGGTGGGAAGGCGCCGTCCAGCAGCAGTTCCACGTCGGCCAGCTCCGCCGGGTCGAGGAGGTGGGTCGCGCGGCGCTGCGGACCGGTGGGTTGCGGGGTGGTCCCGTTCGCGCTCACCGACACCTCCACCCGCTGTTGGCGGGACGTGGGCTTCAGCTCGTGCTGGCTCTCGGGCCACACCATGACCGACCACCCGCCGGGCGGAGAACCCCGCCGACCAGTTCTCGCCAGATTCCGTTTTTCCCACCGGGGTATGGGGAATCGGGAGGAAGTGGGCGGGGGTGGAGGTTTCGGGCGGGGTCTTCTCGGGGTGTCGGGGCGCTTGGGGATCAGTGGCGGTGCTGGGGGGGAGTTGCGGTGTAGGGGTGCCGTGGCGCGTGGGGTCGCTCTTGGGTTCAAAGCGATGGGGGGTTGCTCTGGGGGTGTTGCAGTTTCAATCGAGATTGCTCGTTCTCGACGGTGGTCGCGGTGGGGTGGTGAGGCGATTCCAATCGAAATCGCAGTCGTCACCACCCCTCCGCGCGTTCACTCACCGGCTCGACCCCTGGACCGGTCTGGCCCTGGCTTCTTCTCGGGTCTGGTTCCGAGTGGCTTTGGGTCAGTGGGGGACGCGGTGGTGTTCCAGTCCTCTTTGGATGGTTCCCTGTTCTTCTTCCAGGAGGGTGGCGAAGGCTTCTTCGGTGAGGTCTCGGGGCGGGGGTTCTTCGGTTCCTGGTTGGTCTGGCATCAGTTCCTACCGGCGGGTGTGCTGGGTGGTGATCCGGTGGATCAGGCGGGCTGCTGTTCGGGCCGTCCTGTTGTCGACGTCCAGTTCCGGGTTGAGTTCGGCTACGTCGCAGAGGAGGAGCTTGCCGCTGGCGGCCACTCGGTCGCAGACCCGTTGGATCGTCTCCAGGGGGACCCCGTAGGCCGCCGGGGCGCTCACGCCCGGGGCGACCGCCGCGGGGAGGACGTCCAGGTCGATCGTCAGGTAGACCACGTCGCAGCTGGTCAGGAAGGTGTCCACGAACTCGTCCACCGCCGGGTTCGACGGGGCGCAGTCGTCGTCGAGCAGGTAGGACACGCCGAGCTTGTCGGCGGTGTCGAACAAAGCCCTGGTGTTGCTCGGCTGGCTGATGCCCAGGACCGCGTAGTGCAGGTCCGCGCCGCGCTGCTGCTCCTGCTCGGCCATCTGGCGGAACGGCGTGCCGGAGCTGGGGGTCTCGTCGGCTCGGAGGTCGAAGTGGGCGTCGAGGTTGAGCACGCCGAGCTTCGCGCCCGAGCGCACCCGCGCCGACCCGGCCACACCCAGGTAGCTGCCGTAGGCGATCTCGTGGCCGCCGCCGAGCACGACGACGAACTTGCCGTCGTCGAGCAGGCCGGTCACCGCCTCGCCGAGCCGCCGCTGGCCGTCCTCCAGCGCCGTGCCGACGACCTCCACGTCACCGACGTCCAGCGCGCTCAGCGGTTCCGGCAGCGCCATCGAGGCCAGCGCCTGGCGC
>NZ_JBEPDU010000090.1:0-13827 GCF_040300525.1 Saccharopolyspora sp. NPDC000359
GCGCGGGTCCTCGAACGGCAGCTCCGTCGGCGGCGGGTCGTGCAGTTCGCGGACGCCCAGCGAGCGGCCTGCGGCGGCGAACTCCAGCGCCAGCGTGTTGCCCTGCTCGGGCCGCCCGGCGATCCACAACGACAGCACCTGGTCGTTGCTCAGCTGCGACAACCCGAACCACGGGCTGACCAGCGAGCCGGTGTTCTGCGGTCCACCGGTCTGGCTGGTCCAGGAGTGCTCGCTCGCAGCCGTCGCCTGCACCTCGTCGCGCGGGCCGTCCTCGGGCACCGGTTCCGGCGGCACCACCTGCAGAGGTTCACCCGAACCGGCGGTGCGCAGGTCGGCTTCCTGCGGTGGGGCGCCGCCTTCGGTGAACCCGTCCAGCTCCGCCGCGCCGACCAGCGGCCACAGCTGCTCGGCGACGGGCAGCGCCTGGACCTCGTCCTCCAGCCCGCAGTTGGCCCCCTGCAGGGCCAGCCAGTTCATCCGCGGCACCGAGAACCGGTCGCCCATCACCTGCGGCGCGGCGGTGAACGAGCCGAGCAGCACCAGCACCGAGGCCAGCGCCGCCCCGCTGAGCACCGACGCGGGCATGACCGTCCACGGCAGGCGGTTCCGGGGCCGGGACCGCAGCGCGGCGCGGGCGCCCTGCACCCCGAGCGCCCCCAGCCCGACGGCGACCGCGCTGACCAGCCAGAACGCCGGGCTGTCCAGCGGAACACCGGGCCGCACCGGGGAATCCGACCAGGGCACGGCGAAGTCGGACTGCATCGGCCAGGTGTTCGGCCCCATGAACGCCAGCGCCGCCGCCACCGCCGCCGCGATCGCGCCGAACACGCCCAGCAGCCGCGCTTCCCGCTTCGCGTGCTGGAGCCTGCCCACCCGCACCAGCACCACCACGACCACTGCGAGCAGCGCCGAGCCGACCCCGGACAGCGCGCCGAAGTGGTGGGTCCACTTCGACGGCGTCAGCCACAACGCGGCCAGCACCGCAGCCGCGGAGCCGAGCAGCACCGGCAGGTCGCCCACCGAGGTCCAGCGGTGCACCTGCCGCACCGCGCAGGCCCCGGCGATCAGCGCGGCCGCGACCACCAGGAACACCACCAGCCGCTTCGCCGAAGTGCCCCAGATCCCGGTGCCCAGCAGTGCCGCGTACCGGTCGATCTCCTGGTACCAGCCGAGGCTCGGCCCGAACTCGTCGTGGACCTGGGTGGCGGCCATGACGCCGCGCCAGGACGAGTCGGCGAACATCGCCACCAGACCGGTCCCGGCCAGGCACGCGGCCAGCGCGCCGCGGGTCGGCACCAGCACCCAGCGGGGCAGCGCGCCGCGTTGGGCCAGCACCCGCCAGATGCGCGGGGCGAACACCAGCACGATGAGCAGCGCGCTGATCCCGGTCGGCGTGACGGCCACGGTCAGCCCGGTGAGCAGCGCCGCGATGCCCAGCCACAGCTGCGGGGCACGCGTGCGGTTCAGCTTCAAAAGCGCGGCGACCAGCGCGGACGTGCCCAGCGCGACGAACGGTTCGGGCCGGATGCCCAGCCCGAACGGCAGCCAGCAGGCCAGGAAGAGCACCGCGGTGACCAGGTGCAGCGGGAACCGCCGGGTGCCCCGGCACACCGGCGCCACGATGCCGCGGCTGACCACGAGCCAGGTCAGCAGCCCGGCCACCGCGCTGGGCACCCGGAGCCAGACCGGTGAGAGGTCGTCCGCCGACCACCACCGCATCAGGTGCTGGACCAGCGTGAACGGGGTTTCCGACGCGTTGAACCAGCGGTAGTAGTTGCCGATGTCCCCGGCGTCGTCGTAGTTGCGGACGGTCATCATCGCGAAGCCGTCGTCGTCGGTGAGCGGGCCGATGACCAGCCACGTCGCCAGCACGGCCGCGACACCGACGTCCACCGGCAGCGGCGTGAGCGCCACCCGCACGGCGCTGAACGCCGGTGGTGCGTGCACGAGGAGCAGGACCAGCGAGGCGACCGCGAGCACCAGCGCGGCGCTGATCAGGGTGGTCTTGAGCTCGGTGGGCGAGGTGTCGAACCAGGAGAAGGTGCGGGCCGTCACCGAGGTCCCGGTCAGCTGCCCGGGGTCGAGGTCGGTGGCGAAGGTGAAGATCTCCGGCGCGGCGGTGCCGGGCAGCTCGACCGGTGTCCGGCCGTCGACGGTGACCAGCGTGCGCTGCGCGTCAGCGCTGATGTCCAGCGCGCAGGCCCCGGGAGGGAGCTGGACCTGCTGCTGGCCGAGCACCAGCTCCGGCTTGCCGTCCCTGGTCGCGAGCACCAGCCCTTCGCGGTCACTGCCCGGCGGCAGCGTGGTGAGGACCGTGGTCCGCCCCGGCCGGTCGAGGGCGCTGCGCATCACCGGGCACGGCACCGACGCCTCGAACGACGCGGGCCGATAGGGCGCGAAGAGAGCAGTGGTGGTCTCGGGGCTCGGACCCGGCCAGTGCACCTCGGTGCGGTCCACCCACACCGGCGCGAACGGCAGCGCGATCGCGCAGACCAGGCCGATCACGCCGACGCAGAGGGCGAGCAGGTGCGCCAGCCACCGACCGACCCGCGACCGGCGCGGTGGTCCTGCCGGTTCGGGTTCGGCGGGTAGTTCGAGTTGCACGGAGCTGCTCAGGTGCTCCAACGGTCCTCCCCGGCGTCGCAGGTGCCCGCGGGTAATCCTGTCGAACGCGCTGCGCGATCACTTGTTGCCGCGCGCCGAATTCGTCCAGCCGATTGACGATCGCCACACCCCGCAGGTTGCCCGATCGGGGCAACGGGCCCGTCCGCACCGGCGTGCAGATGTCGAGGAGACGGGAGAGCGAACGTGCGCATTGCAGAGGAAGTCGCGCCAGCCATCCGCGGGACGGCCCGCTTGGACGGCGCGCCACCACGGGTCCGGAGCGGGTGGCCGGTGTGGACGGTGGTGGTTGGCGCGGTCGCGGCGGTGGCGTTCTGGGTCGTGCACGAGGCGTTGATCGACGACTCCTACATCACCTTGAGCTACGCCCGCAACTTGGCGTTCCACGGGCACTGGGGCCTGATCAGCGGGGAGGTGTCGAACTCCGCGACCGCGCCGCTGAACGTGCTGGTGCTCGCCGCGTTCACCGCAGTGCTGCGGCAACCCGTCGTCGCCCTGGGCGTGGTGTTCGTGCTGGCCAACATCGCGCTGGCGCTGCTGCTGCGCGCTGCCGCCCGCGAATCCGGCCTGCCCGGCTGGACGGGTCCGCTGGGGGCGCTGCTGGTCGTCGGCAACCCGCTGGTGCTCTCCACGGTCGGCCTGGAGATGACGTTGGCCTCGGCGCTGCTCGGGTTGCTGCTGCTGGCGGCGGTGCGGTGCCAGCCGGTGCTGTTCGGGGTCGCGGCTGGGCTGCTCGCGCTGACCCGGTTGGACCTGGCGGTCTTCGTGCTGGTGGTGCTGATCGGTCGGCCCGGCTTGTGGCGCGGCTGGTGGCGCTGGCTGCTGACCGCCGCGGCGGTCGCGCTGCCCTGGTTCACCTTCAGCTGGTTCTACTTCGGTTCCGCGGTGCCGGACACGCTGGTGATCAAGCAGTTGCAGCGGTCGTGGGGCGACTGGGACTTCAGCAACGGGCTTTGGCTCTACCACGGTGCTTACTCGACGGCGGTGGTCGTCGCGTTGATCCCGCCACTGCTCGGCTTGGTGTGCTTACCGGTGCTGTGCGCGATGCGTGCGTTCCGGCGCGCGGTGCGGCTTTGGCCGTGGGTGCTGCTCGGCCTCGGAGGTGTCGCGCACTACTACGTCTACACGTTGATGGGCGTGCCGCCGTACCACTGGTACTACGCGCCGAGCCTGATCGGGCTCACGCTGCTGCTGGCCGGTGCCCTCGGTGCTGCGCGCCGAGAGTTGTCGCTGCTCCTCGGCTGCGGCCTGCTGGTCGCGCAGGCGTGGTTCGCCGCCGCGCACGGGATGCCGTGGCGCGAGGCGGCGATCGCGACGAACTGGGCGAGCGCGGCGGACTACGCCCGCATCGGCACCGAGGTCGGCCGCCAGGTGGGTGCGGGGACGGTCAGCAGCCCGGGGGAGATCGGCACCCTCGCCTACTTCTGCGAATGCGCGGTGGTGGACGGCTTCTCCGACCGCGGCTACCTGCCCGACCAGCTGCGGCAGCGCCTGGACGCGGCCAGCCCGCCGGTCCGCGCCCTGCTGGAGCTCAACTACCGCAACTTCACCCCGGAACCCCCGCGCCCGATCACCCACGTCCTGCGCCGGGAGCCGGGGCCGGGCGAGTGGTCCATGGGCTCGACCTGGGCGGGCGACTCGCACCTCGTGCTGGAGCGCCGGGAGGGCTGACCGTCAGGCCTCCCGCCAGCCGTGGACGGTGACCTCGTGGCCGCACAGGTCGAAGACCCAGGGCTTGTCGTTGGCCAGCGGGTCCAACGACTTCGGTGCCTCGCCCGGCCGCAGCGCCATGTCCATCGCCCACACCCGGGCCACGCACTGGTCGCCCATGTCCTGCCAGTCGAGCTCCGCAGCGGCGGAGTCGCCAGGCGCGAGCGTGATCGGGGTGGTGCCGGGCCTGCCCGGCAGGTAGCTGACGTCCTCGATGGGCGTGCCGTCGCGGCCGGTGAACTCGATGGCCGGCCGGGCGTTGTCCAACTGGCAGGGTTCGCCGCTGTTGTTGGTGATCGTGACGTGCCCGGCGACCCGGCCGGTGGTGGCGAGCACGAACTCCGACTCGACCTGCTGCACCGAGCAGGGGCCGAGCTCGCGGGCGCTGTCCCCGGTGGTGTCCTCAGTGGACAGATTGGCCCCCGAAGCGGCCTCAGTGCGGTCCGAAGCCGTCCCGGCGGTGGCGCTGTTCGCGGTGGTCTCGGCGGTGACCCGCGTCGACTGCGGCGAATCCGCGTGGAGGCTCCCGCAAGCGGTGAGCGAGGCGGCGCCCACCGCCGCGGCGACCAGTGTTTTCCCGATGATGTGTGCGCGCATGTCCCGGATGCCCCCTGACGTCGTGCCGTTGGCCCTTGCTGTCCGGAAGACGTGTGGCGCTGGTCGCAGTTCCACCGCAGGCCTGGTGTCCTGCGTCACAGACGAGTCGTGAGCGGCGATGGTTGTTCTGACGACCATCGCCACTCACGACTCCCAGCAACTACCTCGTGAGCGGCGATGGTCGCTCTTACCACCATCGCCGCTCACGAGTCGGTCACTCGGCAGGTCGGTCGACGACCTCGCCGGTCTCGCTGCGCCACTCGATGACGCCGTGCTCGAAGTCGCTCGCCCGGCCCTGCGGGACGTCGTGCTCACCGCTCACCGGGAAGCCCAGGTACGAGCGCTCCCAGCCGAGCTGCGCCCAGCGGGCGCGGATCCCGCCGTACACCTCGTGCGCCCCGGTCTGCGGCGTCCAGTAGATCGACGCGCCACCGGTGCCGGTGAAGTGGTTGTACCGGCCGCGCCCGTCCGGGGTGCCGAGCTCGTCGGTGGTCGGGTAGCCGAGCACCCCGCCCGGCCCGCTCAGCTCGACGTAGCGCTGCGCGATCACACCCTGCACGGAGTGCGCGCCGGTGTCCGGGCTCCACACGATCCCGGCCGGGAACTGGCCGTCGCCGTTGAACTGGTTGTAGCGGCCGACGCCGTCCGGCGCGGTCAGCTCGTCGGTCACCGGGTAGCCCAGCGGACCGGCCTCCCAGCCGCTGGCCGCCCACTTCTCCCGGATCGCGCCCTGCACCGCGTTCGCCCCGCTCGGCTGGGTCCAGTAGATCGAGGCGTCCTGGTGCTGCGAGCCCGGCATCACGAAGTGGTTGTAGGCGCCGAAGGCGTCCGGGGTGAGCCGGGTGTCGGTCGCCGGGAAGCCGAAGTGGGCGTCCTCGCCCAGCGCGCGGAAGTGCTCCAGGACCGGGCCGACGACGCGGTGCGCGCCGGTGCGGGTGGAGAAGTAGATCGCGGAGTGGATCACCCCGTCGCGGGTGCGGAAGTCGCTGTAGCGCCCGCCGCCGCTGCTGGCCAGCTCGTCGGTGATCGGCACGCCGACCTCGTCGTGCCCGCCCAGCTCCAGGAACCGCTGGTAGATCAGGCCGCGGACCACGGTGACGTCGGTGTCCGGGGTCCAGTAGAAGCGGGCGTGGGTGAAGTCCTGCCAGCGCAGGCCCTCGTCGGCCACGACCTCGTCCCCGACCGGCTCGCCGACCTGCGCCCGCTCCTCGTCGGTCATCGACTCGTAGCGCTGCTGGATCGCCCCGTCACCAGGGTCCGGCTGCTCGGTGCTGGTCGGCACCGGCTGCGTGGCGGTGGGTTCCGGCCGGGTCGTGGTCGGCACCGGCTGGGTCGTGGTCGGTTCCGGCTCGGCGGTCACCGACCCGGTCGGCGCGGGCGCGGTGGTGGACGGCTCGTCCTGCGCCGCGGCGGGTGCGGTCAAGGCCAGGGAGAGCACGGCTGCCGCGGCGGTGGACGCCGCGATACTTCTTGCGATCACGCGTAAACCCCTTTCGCTCGGTCACCTGTTGATCGCGCGACGGCGCGCGCAGGTTGCCCGCGAATTCGAGGTTTTCCGCGCCTTTTCGGCAGTTCAGCAGGACTGGACCAGTGGCCTGGCGGGTGAGCGCACGACGTTCCGTGGGCCCTCCGGACAACAGGGCAGGTGGAGGGCCCACGGACACGGGCACCCGGTGAACCCCACTTCGCCAGGTATCCGTCTTCCCCCAGCGCGAAGCGCGTCGGGAAGCAATTCGAGCGGCGCGGGGAAAAGCGCCGTCACAGAGGTGATCGCACCTGGGCAGCAGAATGTTGCCAGGAAGACCAAAACGTTATCAACGGACATTCCGCGCAGCTGCTGCGACGGTCCGCCCGCAGGACGAGCCAGCGCCCGCCCGGCGGGGGACTCCGCGGCCAGGCGGGCGCTGCAGCGCGTTCGTCAGAACGGCAGGCGGCGGAAGATGACGCGCGGGACGTGCCGCAGGACCGTCATCACCCAGCGCATCTGCGCGGGCGCCCACACCTGCTCCTTGCCCTTGCGGACGGCGTCGACGATCACGTCGGCGACCTGCTCCGGCTGCTGGGCCATCGGGGCGGGCTTGATGCCCTCGGTCAGCTTGGTGTGCACGTAGTTCGGGCGCACCACGGTGACCTTCACGCCGGAGCCGTCCAGCGCGTAGGTCAGGCCGGTGAAGAAGGTGTCCAGCCCGGCCTTCGAGGAGCCGTAGACGAAGTTCGAGCGGCGGGCCCGCTCGGCGGCCGGCGAGGACATCACGACCAGGTGGCCGTGGCCCTGCTTGCGCAGCTTCTCGGCCAGCCGCACGCCCAGCGTCATCGGCGCCACGTAGTTGACCTCGGCGAGCTCGCGGGCGGCCGCGACGTCGGTCCAGCCCTGCTCGTTGTCGCCCTGGACGCCGAACGCGACCAGTGTGATGTCGATGTCGCCCTCGGCGAAGGCCTTGTCGATGACCTCGGCGTGCGAGTCGATCTGGCGCGCGTCGAAGGGCACCGTCACCACGGTGCTGCCGGTCTTGCGCAGCCGCTCGGCGGCGGCGTCCAGGCGCTCGGACTCGCGGGCGGCGAGCACGATCCGCAGCGGTCGCTGGGCGGCGTACTTCTCGGCCGTCGCCAGCGCGATGTCGGACGTGCCACCGAGCAGCAGCAGGGACTGCGGGTTTCCAACGGCGTCGATCACAGCTCAAGCCTCCGGCTCATGTCTGAGGCGAAAATGCCTTCGGGGTCTACGGTCTGGCGGATCTTTCGGAACTCGTCCACCCGCGGGTACATCTTGTGGAAGGTCCCGGCCGTGGTCCGCGAGTCCTTCGCGGTGTACAGGCGCCCGCCGAGCGCGAGGACGTCCTCGTCGAGCTCGGTGCAGAACCGGCCGAGGCCCTTGACGATCGGGAAGTCCAGGCACACCAGCCAACCCGGGTGCGGGTAGGACAGCGGAGCCCGGTTGCCCTCGCCCATCTTCTTGATGACGTTGAGGAACGAGACGTGGCCGGAGTGCGCGACCTTGCGGGTGATCCGCTTGAGGTCCTCCTCCTTGCCGTAGGGCAGGGAGAACTGGTACTGCAGGAAGCCCTGCGAGCCGTAGGCCCGGTTCCACTCGCCAAACAGGTCGAGCGGGTGGTAGAAGGCGGTGAGGTTCTGGATCAGGTCCCGCCCGCGCTTCGGGGTCTTGCGGTAGTACAGCTCGCCGATCGCGGTGAACGACAGCTTGTTGGCCAGCCCCGGGGGGAAAATGTCGGGCAGTGTCATCAGCTGCGGCGCGTCGAACTTCAGCGGGTTCGCGCGCAGCTTCGGCGGCAGCTGGTCGACGGTGGCCAGCGAGCCGCGGCCGAACGCGGCGCGGCCCAGCTTCGAGCCGGTGGAGATCGTGTCGAACCAGGCGGAGGAGTAGGTGTACTTCTCGTCGGACCCGTCGCTGAACAGCTCGATCGTCTCGTCGAGGTTGGCCGTCCGGTCCACGTCGGCGATGAAGTACGCGGTCTCGGTCCGGGTCATCCTGATCTTCGCCCGGACGATGATGCCGGTCAGCCCGATACCCGCGACGGTCGCCCAGAACAGCTCCGCCTCGGGGCCCTCCGGCGTCAGCGTGCGGATCTCGCCGTCCGCGGTGATCAGGTCCATCGACACCACGTGGTTGCCGAAGCTCCCGGCGCTGTGGTGGTTCTTGCCGTGGATGTCGTTGGCGATCGCGCCACCGATGGTCACCTGGCGGGTGCCCGGCAGGACCGGGACCCACAGGCCGTGCGGCAGCGCGGCCTTCATCAGCTGGTCCAGGCTGACCCCGGCGTCCACGTCGACGATCGCGGTGTCCGGGTTGATCTCGTGGATCCGGTTCAACCGCGTCATGTCGACGACCACGCCACCGGCGTTCTGCGCGACGTCGCCGTAGCTGCGGCCCAGGCCGCGGGCGATGACACCGCGCTCGTCGGCGGTGCGGACCGCCTCCGCGATCGCGTCGACGTCCGTGGTGCTGAGCACGCGCGCCCGCGAGGGGGCGGTGCGGGCCCAGCCCATCAGGGTCTTGGTCTCCAGTGCTTCGGTCACAGGTCAAGCCTCCGGGACAGGTCGGAGCGGAAGACGCCCTCCGGGTCGACGGCGGCGCGGATCCTGCGCCACTCGTCGATGCGCGGATACATCCGCTCGATCATCTCCGCCGTGGTGCGGGACTCCTTGGCCAGGTACAGGCGACCGCCTGCCTCCAGGACCATCTCGTCCAGCTCGCTGCACAGCCGGTCCAGGCCCGGCGTGACGGGGATGTCGACGGTGAGCGTCCAGCCCTTGCGGGGGAAGGACATCGGCGCCTGGTTGCCCTCGCCGAACGTCTTGAGCACGTTCAGGAACGACACGTGTCCCGACGCGCTGATCTTGTCGATGGAGCGGCGGAACATCGCCTCCTGGCCGAACGGCACCATGAACTGGTACTGCAGGAAGCCGTTCGGGCCGTACACCCGGTTCCACTCGCCGACCAGGTCGAGCGGGTGGAAGAACTGGGTGATGTTCTGCACCAGGCCGAACCTGGTCGGCGCCTTGCGGTACCAGACCTCGTTGAACGCGGTGATGGTGAACTTGTTGACCAGGCCGTTGGGGAAGATCGGCGGCGCGGTCATCAGCTGCGGGGCGTTGAACTTCAACGGGTCCTTGCGCAGCTTCTTCGGCAGGTCCTCGAGCCTGGCCGAGTTGCCGCGGGTCAGCAGCGCGCGGCCGAGCTTGTCACCGCGGGCCAGCGAGTCGAACCAGGCGACGGAGTAGACGTAGTTGTCGTCCGAGCCGTCGGTGAAGTGCTCGATCAGCTCGTCCAGGTTCTTCGTCTGCACGTTGTCGACCAGGAAGTAGGCGGTCTCGACGCGCTTGAGCTGGATCGTCGCCTTGAGGATGATGCCGGTCAGGCCCATCCCGCCGACCGTGGCCCAGAACAGCTCGGCGCCCTCGCCGTCCGGGGTCAGCGTGTGGACCTCGCCGTCGGCGGTGAGCAAATCCAGGGACAGCACGTGGCTGCCGAACGAGCCCTGCGAGTGGTGGTTCTTGCCGTGGATGTCCGAGCCGATCGCGCCGCCGACGGTGACCTGGCGGGTGCCCGGCAGGACCGGGATCCACAGCCCGTGCGGCAGCAGTCGGCGCATCAGGGTGTCCAACGACACCCCGGCGTCCACGACCACCGTCGCGTTGTCCACGTCGATCAGGTGCACCCGGTCGAGGGCGGTCATGTCGATGACGGTGCCGCCGGCGTTCTGCGAGGGGTCGCCGTAGCTGCGGCCGAGACCGCGGGCGATGACGCCCCGCGCGCCCGCCTCGCGGACCGCCTTGGCAATCGCCTCGACGTCCGGCGTGCTGACGACGCGCGCCCTGGTGGGCGCGGTGCGCCCCCAGCCGGTCAGCGTCTGAAGCTCGTCCTTTACCGATCCCACCCAGCCGAGTCTATCCGCGCGGGACCGGCCGACAGCCGCGGGTGCGCGCGGTCTCCGGCGGTGTGCGGCGCGTCATCGCTACACTCGCCCGGGACGTGTGTGGAGCTCGATCTTCCGCGTCTTCGGCGCCCGAGCCGGGTGCTCCGCGAGCGGGCACCGAACGACCTGCCGTCGATTCCCGAGGTGAACCAGTGGCCGTGGCGGAAGCCCGAACGGACCAGGCGGAACCGAAGCGCCTGGGCGTCCTGAACCAGCTCATCCGGTTCGTCGTGATCGGCGGCGGCTGCGCCATCATCGACTTCGGCACGTACTCGGTGCTGCTGGGCCTGCTCGGCTGGCCGGTGTGGTTGTCGAAGTCGATCTCGTTCATCCTCGGCACCACGGCCTCGTACCTGATCAACCGGAAGTTCACCTTCCAGGGGGCGAACACCGGCAACACCAGGGCCAAGGCGGGCGCGTTCGCGCTGCTCTACACGATCACGTTCTTCGTGAACATGGGGTCGAACCAGCTGCTTGTGGTGCTGTTCAACGCGCAGGAGCCGTGGCAGTTCACCCTGTTCTGGGTGATCGCCCAGGGCCTCGGCACCTTGATCAACTTCGTGATGCTCAAGATCCTGATCTTCCGCGACTGACCGCTCGTCGGAGCACTGCTGCTCGGCAGGGCTGCTCCGCCTTGCGGTGTGAGCTCCGTTTCCGCTGGTGAGACCTCGTGAGTGCGAGTGGTCGTAGGAGCGACCAAAAACACTCACGAGTCCTGACCTGCGGAAACGGAGCTCCCGCCGCTCCAGCCCCGTCCGGTCGGGATGACGTCAGTTGCGGAAGCCGGTGCCCCGGGCCGGGGCACCGTAGGCGTTGGCGTCGGAGCGCGTCGTCTCGACGTGCGCCGTGGCCACGTGCGCGAAGTTCACCGCGAAGCTGCCGCCGTCGGCGGTGGTGAGCGCCTTCGTCTCACCGTTGGCCATCAGGTCGGCGAGCACGTCGCGCAGCGCGTCCGCCTCGGCCTGGTCGAGCGCGATGTGCAGCGGCTGGCTGACCCCGGCGATGTGCAGCACCAGGCCGGGTCGGGTCTCGGGCATGGCAATCCCCAATCGCAGCGGCCCCCGACGGTCGAGGACCCGACGACCAGCGCACCACGGCCACCCCGGCCGGGGCACCCCGTTTCACCCTCAGCAGAGGGCCGCGACCCCGCCTACCAGCACTTTTCGCCCACGGCGTAGCCAGCGGGGCGCGATCCCCGGTGGGAACCGCGCCCCGCGAGCGGAACCGGTCACTGCTCGGGTTCGGGCTCCTCCGGTGCCTCGAAGCCCTTCACGTCGTTGCGGTCGTCGCTGCTCGGGACGTCGCCGGGCAGGTGGACCGTCTTCGACAGCGGGCCCGGCGTCCAGGTGCCCCAGTGCGTCTCGCGGTGCACGTCCATCGCCGCCTGCGCGGGCAGCGCGTCCGGCTCGTACGGGTCGACCGCGTACAGCGAGCCCCAGTCCCGGTGGATGTTGTTCTTCAGGTACGTCGGCAGCTCGCGCATGCTGGTCGCCACGTTCAGCCAGCCGAACGGGCCGCCCGCGTCCGGCGACGACCAGCCCTGCCCGATGTCGCGCACCTCGGCACCGGCCGACACCCGGAACTTCGGGATCTCCGCCACGCCGTTGTGCACGCCCGGCAGCTGCAGGCACGGGTGCACCAGCGCCGCGGTCCACTCCACGAACGTCGGCTGGTCGCCGACGAAGTCGGTCATGTTCACCAGCTGCGGCGCGCGCGGCGCGCTGACCGCGATCCACCCGTTCGGGCCCACCGAGTTGTCCGTGGCCACCACGCGCATCTTGGTGGCGCCCTCGGACAGCCCGCCGATGGTGTAGCGGAAGTCCCGCCACCCCGGGCCGCCCGGCTGCACCACGTACTTGCGGGCGGTGATGAGGAAGCCCTCCGGGGTGTCGTGGCCGAACTCCAGCGAGATCGAGTTGGCCCCGAACTCGTTGCCGGCCAGCGAGATCACCACCGGCACCTCACCGGTCTGGGCCCGCTCCGGCAGGTCGTACCACTGGGTGCGCAGCTCGCCGGTGCCGGTCCCGGCCTGGTCGTAGCTGCCCCACACCGGCGCCCGGTCGTTGCCGAACTGGTGCGGCGGCTTGAAGTCCGGCTCCTGCGGGTCGTTGCCGACGTCGTCGGTGGCGGGCAGGCCCGGCCGGTTGAAGCCGACCATCTTGGCCCGCATGTACTCGTCGATGTCCTCCTTGCCCTCCAGCCGCGTCGGCGGGATCGGGATGCGCACGTCCTGCGACGGCGCGCCCTTGGCGGGCTGCTCGGGGGAGACCCGCAGCATGCCGGACTGCGGGTTGGTCTCGACGTAGACGTAGTCCGACAACCCGCAGCTCGATCCGACGATCTGCTTCACGTTGTCGGCACCCATGCTGTAGCTGCCCCACTGCTTCTGGATGACCTTGCCGAAGTTGGCCAGCTCGAACAGCACCAGCAGCGCGCACACGATGGACAGCGGCGCGGTGCCCAGCCGCAGCGCGCGGCTGTGCTTCTCCTCGCGCCCGAAGCGCTCGTCGACCACCTTGGGGTTGTTCTCGTCGATGCGCAGGTGCTCGATGAACGCCACGATCAGCGCGATCGCCGCGAACACCAGGAAGATCGTGCTCAGCTCGTAGCCGGCCAGCTGCGGCGGCATGTTGAACCAGGGCACGCCCCAGCCCGAGACGTACCACCAGGCGTTGGGCCCGGTGGCCGCGAACGCCAGGATCACCATCAGCATCGCGACGAACACCGCGCGGTTGCGCTTGGACCGCAGCACCGTGCTGCTGGTGGCCAACGCCGTCAGCGCGGCCAGCGCCCCACCGAAGGCGGCGAAGATGCCGAAGTGGTGGGACCACTTGGTGGGGGTCAGCACCAGCACGCCGAAGGCCATCGCGGTGATCGCCAGCAGCCGTCGGCTCGGGCCCAGCGCCGCGCCCCGGATCCGGCTGCGGCGCAGCAGCACCACGGCGCAGGTCACCAGGCACAGGATGACCAGCAGCACCGGGAAGCGCCGGGTCATGGAGCCGTCCGGCGTCGGGCTGAACAGCAGGTTGTAGCGGCTGAGCTCCTCGTACCAGCTCTGGCTCGGGCCGAGGTCGGTGCGCAGCTCGGTGGCGTCCATGACCGACTTGAAGGTCTGGTCGGAGAACACCAGCGTCAGGATCACGAACCCGGACGCGGCGATCGGCGCCAGCACCGGCAGCCACCCGAACTCCTGCGCCCGCTTGCGCACCAACCGGAACAGCGGTTTCAGCGCGGCGATGAACGGCAGCACGGACACCAGGCCGTGCGGGTTGGCGCCCACCGACAGCGCGGCCACGACCAGGCCGAGCGCGGCGGGCATCAGCCGCCCGGTGGCCACCGCGCGCTCGACCGCGCACAGCGCGAGCAGCGAGAACAGCACCACGACCGGCTCGGGCCGCAGGCCGTTGTTGTAGGGCAGCCAGAAGGCCAGGAAGACCGCGGCGGCGGCCCACCCGGCGGCGTT
>NZ_JBEPDU010000091.1:0-11477 GCF_040300525.1 Saccharopolyspora sp. NPDC000359
TCCGGCGCCTGCCTGGTGCTGGCCCCGGCGCACCGCCTGCTGCCTGGTGATGCGCTCGCCGAACTCGTCGCGCAGCAGCGGGTCACGCACCTGACGCTCCCGCCGACCGCGCTGGGCGTGCTGCCCGACGACGCGCTGCCGCCGGGGACGACGCTGGTCGTCGCCGGGGAGGCGTGCCCACCGGCGCTGGTGGCCAAGTGGTCGCCGCAGCGGCGGATGATCAACGCCTACGGCCCGACCGAGACCACCGTGTGCGCGACGATGAGCGCGCCGCTGGCCGGGGAGGTCGCGCCGCCGATCGGGCGGCCGATCACCAACGCACGGGTGCACGTGCTGGACGCGGGGCTGCGTCCGGTGCCGCCGGGCACCGTCGGCGAGCTCTACGTCTCCGGTGCCGGGCTGGCGCGCGGTTACGCGGGCCGCTCCGGGCTGACCGCGGAGCGGTTCGTCGCCGACCCGTTCGGCGCGCCCGGCGAGCGCATGTACCGGACCGGTGACCTGGCGAAGTGGACCGCGGCGGGCGAGCTGGAGTACGTCGGTCGCGCCGACCACCAGGTGAAGGTGCGCGGGTTCCGCATCGAGCTGGGCGAGGTCGAGGCCGTGCTGGACCAGCACCCCGACGTCACCAGCAGCACGGCGCTGGTGCGCGAGGACGTCCCGGGTGACAAGCGGTTGGTCGCCTACGTCGTGCCGGGCGGTGCCCGACCCGAGCCCGCCGAGCTGCGGTCGTTCACCGCGGCCCGGCTGCCGGACTACATGGTGCCCTCGGCGTTCGTGCTGCTCGACGAGCTGCCGCTGCTGCCCAATGGGAAGGTCGCGCGCAAGGAGCTGCCCGCGCCCGACTTCGTGGCCAGCTCCGGCGCAGCACCCCGCACCCGCCACGAGGAGGTCCTGTGCGGGCTCTTCGCGGAGATCCTGCGGGTGCCGTCGGTGGGCATCGACGACGGGTTCTTCGAACTGGGCGGGGACAGCATCCTGTCCCTGCAGCTGGTGGCGCGGTCCCGCCGCGAGGGCCTGGACATCAGCCCGCAGGACGTCTTCCGCTGCCGCACGGTCCGCAAGCTCGCCGAGGTCGCGGGTCCGGACCAGCAGGCCGCCGAGGAAGCCGGGGCCGGGACCGGGGAGTTCCCCGCGACGCCGATCATGCACTGGCTGCGCGAGCACACCGAGGACTTCGCGGGCTTCAATCAGTCGATGCTGATCAGGGTCCCGGCTGACCTCGGCGCCGACCGGCTGGCCGAGGCGGTGCAAGCGCTGCTGGACACCCACGACGCCCTGCGGCTCCGGCTGAACCCGGGGTGGCGGCCCGAAATCCTGCCGGTCGGCGCGGTCCGCGCGGCCGACCTGGTCGAACGGGTCGACGTCGAGGGCCTCGCCGCCACCGCCCGCGCCGAGGTCGCCCGCCAGCGCGGCACCTCCGCCCGCGACCGGCTGTCCCCGGCCGATGCGGTGGTGGCGCAGTTCGTGTGGTTCGACGCCGGCGCCCGGGAACCGGGTCGGCTGCTGGTGGTGGTCCACCACCTGGCGGTCGACGGGGTGTCCTGGCGGGTGCTGCTGCCGGACCTGGCGGCGGCCTGGCACGGCGGCGGTGACGCGCTCGAACCGGTGCGGACCTCGGTCCGGACCTGGGCGCACCGGCTCACCGAGGAGGCCGCCAGCCCGGAGCGGGAGCGCGAGCTGGAGCTGTGGAAGGACGTGCTCGGTGCTCCGGGCACGGCACCGCGGCCGGGCACCGAGTCCGACGAGCTGGAGCTGGCAGTGTCCACTGCGGACACCGAAGCGCTGCTGACCGCGGTGCCCGCCGGGTTCCACGCCGGGATCGACGACGTGCTGCTCATCGCGCTGGCCATCGCCGTGCTGCACGTGCGCCGCGCCCGCGGCGCGGCGGACACCGGTGTCGTGGTCGACGTCGAGTCGCACGGCCGGGAACCGGTGGTGGACGGCGACCTGTCCCGCACCGTGGGGTGGTTCACCAACCTGTACCCGGTGCGGCTGGACCCCGGTCCGGTGCGCACCGACGAGCTGCTGACCGGCTCTGCCGCGCTCGGCCAGGTGGTCAAGCAGCTCAAGGAGCAGCTGCGGGAGGTCCCGGACCACGGCATCGGCTACGGGCTGCTGCGCCACCTCAACCCGCGGACGGCGGAAGAGCTGGCCGGACGTCCGGTACCGGAGATCGGATTCAACTACCTCGGCCGCTTCCAGGGCGGATCCGACCAGCACGACTTCGCGGTCGCCGACGACCTGCCCACCCCCGCCGGGCGGGACCCGCGGATGCCGCTGCCGCACGCGGTGGAGGTCAACGCGGTCACCGAGGACACCCCGGACGGGCCGCGGCTGACCGCCACCTGGACGTGGGCCACCTCGCTGGTCGACCGGTCCCACGTCGCGGAGCTGGCGGAGAGCTGGGCCGCGGCGCTGCGCGCGCTGGTCGAGCACGTCGCCGACCCCGGCGCGGGCGGCCACACCCCGTCGGACCTGTCGCTGGCCACCCTCAGCCAGGACGAGATCGACGAGCTGGAAGCAGAGCTGGGGCTGGAATGACCCCGCAGAGCCCCCCGCTGCCCGGGTGCCCGGCAGCGGGCCCACTCCCCGCGGCCGCGGCCGGGGGAACCGGATTGGAGTTTCGATGAGCCGGTCGCGGCTGGAAGACGTGCTGCCGCTGTCGCCGCTGCAGGAGGGGCTGTGGTTCCACGCCCTGCACGACGCCGACGCCGACGAGGTGTACAACACCCAGCTGGTGCTGGAGCTGGCCGGGGCGGTCGACCCGGAGCGCCTGCGCGGGGCGTTGCGCGAGCTGCTGGCGCGGCACGCAAACCTCCGGGTCGGGTTTCGGCAGCGCAAGGGCGGCCAGCCGATCCAGTACGTGGTGCGCGACGTCGAACCGGCGTGGGAGGTCCTCGACCTGGCCGCCGCCGAGCTGCCGCGGTTCCTGGCCGCGGACCGGGCGCGCCGCTTCGACGTGCGCACCCCGCCGCTGCTGCGGTGCACCCTGGTGCGGTTGCCGGACCGGACGTCCCGGCTGGTGATCACCAACCACCACCTGCTGCTGGACGGCTGGTCGGCGCCGCTGCTGATCAACGAGCTGTTCGAGCTCCACCGAGGTGCGGCCCTGCCGCCGGTCACGCCGTACAAGGAGTACCTGCGCTGGGTGTCCGAACAGGACCCGGCGGAGTCCGAGCGGGCGTGGCGGCAGGCGCTGGACGGGCTGACCGAACCAACCCGCGTCGCCGAGCCCGGCCGCCGCCCGCGGTTGCCGGAGCGGGCGTGGCTGGAGGTGCCCGCCGCGGGCCTGGAGGCGCTGTGCCGACAGCACGGCCTGACGGTCAACACACTGGTGCAGGGCGCGTGGGCGGCGGTGCTGGGGCAGCTGACCGGGCGGCAGGACGTGGTGTTCGGCGCGACGGTGTCCGGGCGGCCCCCGGAGGTCCCCGGCGTCGAGGCGATGATCGGCCTGTTCATCAACACGCTGCCGGTCCGGGTCCGGCTGGACCCGGCCGCCCCGGTGCTGGACGTCCTCGCGCGCCTCCAGGACGAGCAGTCCGCCCTGCTGGCGCACCAGCACACCAGCCTCGCCGAGGTGCAGCGGATCGCCGGTCTCGGCCCGCTCTTCGACACGCTGCTGGTGTTCGAGAACTACCCGCTGGACTCGCTGGCCGAGGAGGACCAGGCCGAACCGCGCATCACCGGCGTGGACGGCGGGGGAGCGACGCACTACCCGCTCGGGCTCATCGTGGCCAAGGCGGACGGGATGCTGCGGTTCCGACTGGACCACCGGCCGGAGGAGTTCGACGCCGAGGAGCTGCTGCGGCGCCTGCACCGGTTCCTGACCGCCGTCGAGGCCGCCCCGGACCAGCCGCTCGGCCGGATCGAACTGCTGGGAGCGCCGACCCGGCACCAGCTGGTGCACGAGTTCAACGACCACGAAGCCGCCCCCGGCGGACCGGGCCTGGTCGAGCGGTTCGAGCAGCGCGTCCGACAGGCGCCGGACCACCCGGCGGTCGTGCACGGCGGCGGCGAGGTCAGCTACCGGGAGCTCGCGGAGCGGGTCGACCGGCTGGTGCGGCACCTCGCCGCCGCGGGTGTCGGCCGGGGCAGCCTGGTCGGGGTGGCGGTGCCGCGCTCGGTCGACCTGGTGACCGCGCTGCTCGCGGTGGTCAAGTCCGGGGCGGCCTACGTCCCGGTGGAACCGGACCACCCGGCCGAACGCGTCGAGCACGTCCTGCGCGACGCCGCTCCGGACCTGGTGCTGACCACCAGCGACGTCGACCTCGCGCTCCCCGGCGCCCTGCGCATCGACCAGTTGGCCGCGGATTCCTCGGAGGTCGGGCATCCGATCTCCGTGGAGGTCGCGGACGGTGCCGATCCGATGTACGTGCTCTACACCTCCGGGTCGACCGGCCGCCCGAAGGGCGTCGTGGTCCCCAGGAGCGCCGTGGTGCACCGGTTGGTCGGCATGCAGCGCGCCTACCGGCTCGACGCGGCGGACCGGGTCCTGCAGAAGACCCCGGCCGGGTTCGACGTGTCGGTGTGGGAGTTCTTCTGGCCGCTGGTCGAAGGAGCCACGATCGTGCTCGCCGCCGACGGCGGGCACCGCGACGTCGACCACCTGGTCTCGGTGATCCGCGAGCACCAGGTGACCACCGTCCACTTCGTACCGCCGGTGCTGCGGATGTTCCTGGACACCCCGGGGGCGGCCGGGTGCACCTCGCTGCGCCGGATCTTCACCGGCGGCGAGTCGCTGCCCGCCGACCTCCAGCACCAGCTCCGGCGGACGCTGCCCGCCCGGTTGCACCACCTCTACGGCCCGACCGAGGCGACCATCGACGTCACGCAGTTCGACTGCGACGGCGAACCGCAGGACCCGGCGCCGATCGGCCGACCGGTTCCCGGCGCGCAGCTGCACGTGCTGGACGCGGCGCTGCGACCGGTCCCCGTCGGCGCGACCGGCGAGCTGTACCTGGCCGGGACGCAGCTCGCCGACGGCTACCTTCGGCGTGCGCCGCTGACGGCGGAGCGATTCGTCGCCAACCCGTTCGGCGCTCCCGGCAGCCGGATGTACCGCTCGGGAGACCTGGCCCGCTGGCGCGCCGACGGGGTGCTGGAGTTCGCCGGGCGGGTCGACGACCAGGTCAAGGTGCGCGGCGTGCGGATCGAGCTCGGCGAGGTCGAGGCGGTGGCCCGGGAGCACCCCGAGTGCCGCCAGGTCGCCGTCGTGGTGCGCGGGGAGCGCGGCCGGGAACGGCTGACCGCCTACGTCGTGGGCCCGGCCGCGGCGGTGCGCGAGCACCTGCGGCGCAGCCTGCCCGACTACCTGGTGCCGACCTCCTTCGTCGAGCTCGACGCCCTGCCGTTGACCACCAGCGGCAAGCTCGACCGCAAGGCCCTCCCGGCGTCGGACGAGGACCTTGCCGAGCGTGGCCGGGCACCGCGCTCACCGCGCGAGGAGATCCTCTGTGGGCTGTTCGCCGAAGTGCTCGGGGTGGAGCGGGTCGACGTCGACGACAGCTTCTTCGAGCTCGGCGGGCACTCGCTGCTCGCGACCCGCCTGATCAGCCGCATCCGGGTGGCGTTCGAGGTGGAGCTGTCGGTGCGCGCGGTCTTCGAGTCGCCGACGGTGGCTGGCCTGGCCGCCCGGTTGGACGGCGCAGCGGGAGCGCGCCCGCCGGTGCGGCCGGTGCCGCACGACGGTGGGGTGCCGCTGTCGTTCGCCCAGCAGCGGCTGTGGTTCCTCCAGCAGCTCGAAGGGCCGAGCGCCACCTACAACATCCCGGTGACGCTGCGGCTGTCCGGCCCGCTGGACCGGGCGGCGCTCGAAGCCGCGATCGGTGACGTGGTGGACCGGCACGAGAGCCTGCGCACGGTCTTCCCGGAGGTCGCCGGAACCCCGCACCAGCAGGTGGTGGCGGACCGCCCGGTGCTGCGCGTGCACGACGCCGACCGCCTCGACGAGCAGCTGGCCGAGGTGGTGCGGGAGCCGTTCGACCTGGCCACCGATCCGCCGCTGCGGGTGAGCCTGTTCGAGGTCGGGCCGGACGAGCACGTGCTGCTGGTGCTGCTGCACCACATCGCCAGCGACGGCCGCTCCAGCGGACTGCTGGCGCGCGACCTGGCCACCGCCTACGCCGCCCGGTGCGCCGGACGCGGCCCGAACTGGTCGGCGCTGCCGGTGCAGTACGCCGACTACGCGTTGTGGCAGCGCGAGCTGCTGGGGCGCGAGGACGACCCGGAAAGCCTGGTGGCGCAGCAACTCGCGTTCTGGCGGGACCAACTCGACGGCGTCCCGGCCGAGCTGGAGCTGCCCACCGACCGGCCCCGCCCGGCGGTGGCCACCAACCGCGGCGACGGCGTCGAGTTCGAGCTCAGCGCCGCCGCGCACCGCGCGCTGGCCCGGGTCGCCCGGGAGCACCAGGCCAGCGTGTTCATGGTCGTCCAGGGCGCGATCGCGGCGCTGCTGACCCGGATGGGCGCCGGGACCGACATCCCGCTGGGCACCTCGGTGAGCGGTCGCGGCGACGAAGCCCTGGACGAGCTGGTCGGGTTCTTCGTGAACACCCTGGTGCTGCGCACCGACACCTCGGGCGACCCGAGCTTCCTGGACCTGCTGGGCCGCATCCGCCGTACCGACCTGGCCGCCTACGCCCACCAGGACGTGCCGTTCGAGCGGCTGGTGGAGGTGGTCAACCCGGTCCGGTCGATGTCCCGGCACCCGCTGTTCCAGGTCATGCTCGACTTCCACCGCGCCGACGACGCCGAGTTCGAGCTGGCCGGGCTCACCGCGCGCCGCGAGAGCAGCAGCACCGACGTGGCGAAGGTCGACCTGACCTTCCACGTCGAGGAGTCCTACGCCACCAATGGCGAGCCGACCGGCCTGCAGGGCGTGCTGGAGTACGCCACCGACCTGTTCGACCGGCGCACCGCCGAGGCTGTCGCGGCCCGGCTGCTCCGTGTCCTCGAATCGGTGGCGGCCGACCCGAGCACCTCGATCGGCGACCTGGACGTGCTGCCCGCCGAGGAGCGGAACTCCCTGGTGCACGGGTGGAACCAGACCCAGCGCGCGGTCCCGGAGGCGACCCTGCCGGACCTGGTCGAGCAGCAGGTCCGCCGCACCCCGGACGCACCCGCGGTCGCCTTCGGCGACACCGTCCTGGACTACGCCGAGCTCAACCGCCGGGCCAACCGGCTGGCCCGCCAGCTGATCGCGCAGGGGGTCGGCCCGGAGCGGTTCGCCGCCATCGCGCTGCCGCGCTCGGTCGACCTGGTGGTCGCCCTGCTGGCGGTGCTCAAGACGGGTGGCGGGTACCTGCCGCTGGACCCGTCGCACCCCGCGGAGCGCATCGAGTTCGTGCTCGACGACGTCCGCCCGGTCCTGACCCTCACCGACCGCAGCTGCGCCGACCGGCTGCCCCCCGGTGCGCCGCACCTGCTGGTGGACGAGCTTGACCTGTCCGATGTGGACGACGCGGACCCGGTGCGGGAACTGCGCTCCAGCAACGCCGCTTTCGTGATCTTCACCTCCGGCTCCACCGGTCGGCCCAAGGGTGTCGTGGTCCAGCACGACTCGCTCAACCTCTACCTGTCGTGGGTCCGCTCGGCCTACCCGGCGGTCGCCGGGCGCGCGCTGGTGCACTCGCCGGTGTCCTTCGACCTGACCGTCACCGGCCTGTTCGCCCCGCTGACCACCGGCGGCTGCGCGCAACTGGTCGAGCTGGACGAGTCCGCCCAGATCGCCGAGCGGCCCACCTTCGTCAAGGCCACGCCCAGCCACCTGCCGGTGCTGCTGGCGCTGCCGCCGGAGTGCTCGCCGACGCAGCAGCTGGTGCTCGGCGGCGAGTCGCTGATGGGGGAGGTGCTGGAGCAGTGGCGGGCCCGCCACCCCGGCGCGACGGTGATCAACGAGTACGGCCCGACCGAGACCACCGTGGGCTGCACCGAGTACCGGATCGGGCCCGGGGACCAGGTGCCCACCGGGGTGGTCACCATCGGGCGGCCCATCTGGAACACCCAGATGTACGTGCTGGACGCCGCGCTGCGCCCGGCCCCGGTCGGGGTCGCCGGCGAGCTCTACATCGCCGGTGACCTGGTCACCCGCGGCTACCTGAACCGCCCGGGGCTGACCTCGGCGAAGTTCGTGGCCAATCCCTACGGCCCGCCCGGGTCCCGGTTCTACCGCTCCGGCGACATCGCCCGCTGGAACGCCGACGGCATGCTGGAGTTCGTCACCCGGGTCGACGACCAGGTCAAGATCCGCGGCTTCCGGATCGAGCTCGGCGAGGTTGAGACCGTGCTCAACCAGCACGAGCAGGTCCGGCACGCGGCGGCGGTCGTGCGCGAGGACACCCCGGGCGACAAGCGCCTGGTCGCCTACGTCGTGCCCGCCGGTGAGTGCGACCCGGACGTGCTGCGGGAGCACGCGGCCGCGCGGCTGCCGGAGTACATGGTCCCGGTGGCGTTCGTGCTGCTGCCCGAGCTGCCGCTGACCAGCAACCGCAAGCTGGACCGCAAGGCGCTGCCCGCCCCGGAGTTCTCCGGCGACGCCGCTGGGCGCCGACCGCGCAACGCCCGCGAGGAGCTGCTGTGCGGGTTGTTCGCCGAGGTGCTCGGGGTGGAGCAGGTGGGCATCGACGACGGGTTCTTCGAGCTCGGTGGCCACTCGCTGCTCGCCACCCGGCTGATCAGCCGGATCCGTGCGGAACTCGGCGCGGGGGTGGGCATCCGCCAGCTGTTCGAGTCACCCACGGTGGCGGGCATCGCCGAGGCGCTCGGCGCGGCCGAACCGGTCCGCGCGCAACTCGCGCCGGTGCCGCGGCCGGAGCTGGTCCCGCTGTCGTTCGCGCAGCGCAGGCTGTGGTTCCTGCACCAGCTGGAGGGGCCGAGCCCGACCTACAACATCCCGCTGCTGCTGCGGATGACCGGTGCGCTGGACCTGGCGGTGCTCGCCGAGGCGGTCACCGACGTGGTGGCCCGGCACGAGAGCCTGCGCACCACCTTCCCGACCGTCGACGGCACGCCGCACCAGCGGGTCCACGACCCGTCGCCGGTGGTGATCCACGAGGTCGACGACCTGGAAGCGGCGGCGCGCCACTCGTTCGACCTGGCGCACGAGGCCCCGCTGCGGGTCTCGGTCGCCGCGGGGGAGCCGGGTGAGCACGTGGTGCTGGTGCTGCTGCACCACATCGTCGCGGACGGCGGGTCGCAGGGCCCGCTCGTGCGCGACCTCGCGAGCGCCTACGCCGCCCGACTTCGCGGTGGCGCTCCACAGTGGTCGGACCTGCCCGTGCAGTACGCCGACTTCGCGCTGTGGCAGCGGGATGTCCTCGGCGACGAGGACGACCCGAACTCGCCAGCCGGGCGGCAACTGGCGTTCTGGCGCGACGCACTGGCCGACGCCCCGGAGCGGATCGAGCTGCCCACCGACCGGCCCCGACCGGCGGTGGCGACCTACCACGGGGACGCCGTGGAGTTCGCCGTCGACGCGGCGACGCACGCCGCCCTGGCCCGGCTCGCGGCGGCGCACGACGCCACGCCGTTCATGGTCCTGCACGCGGCGCTCGCGGCACTGCTGACCAAGCTCGGCGCGGGGGAGGACATCCCGATCGGCACCGCGGTGACCGGTCGCGGCGAGCCGGAGCTCGACGAGCTCATCGGGTTCTTCGTCAACACCCTGGTCCTGCGCGCCGACACCTCGGGCGACCCTGCCTTCGCGGACCTGCTCGACCGGGTCAAGCAGGCGGACCTGGCGGCCTACGCGCACCAGGACGTGCCGTTCGAGCGGCTGGTGGAGGTGGTCAACCCGACCCGGTCGCTGTCGCACCACCCGCTGTTCCAGGTCGCCTTCGCGCTGCAGGGCGAGGACGCGGGCGAAGGACCGGAGTGGCCCGGCCTGCACGTGGAGCTCGAAGGCGCCGGGGCGGGGGCGGCGAAGGTCGACCTCGCGTTGAGCCTGCGGGAGAACCGCGCCGCCGACGGCTCCGGCACCGGGATCGACGGCGTGGTCTCCTACCGGACCGACCTGTTCGACGAGGCCACCGCGCGGTCCATCGCCGACCGGTTCACCGCGCTGCTGCGCCAGGTCGCCGCCGACCCGGCACAGCGTCTGTCCACGGTGGACGTCCGGACGGACGTCGAGAGCCGGATGATGTCGGCGGTGCCCGCGCAGCCGTGGGGCCAGCCGACCTTCCCGGAGCTGTTCGAGCGGCAGGTGGGCCTGACCCCGGACAACACCGCGGTGGAGTTCGACGGCGGTGCCTGGACCTACGCCGAGCTCGACGAGCGGGCCAACCGGTTCGCCCACCACCTGATCACGCTGGGCGTCGGGCCCGGTGACGTGGTTGCGCTGGCGCTGCCGAAGTCCGGTGAGCTGGTCCTGGCGATCGTCGCGGTCCTCAAGGCGGGCGCGGCCTTCCAGCCGGTCGACGTCGAGTACCCGGGCGAGCGGATCAACCAGCTGCTGGCCGGGGCCACGCTCGTCGTGTCCACCTCGCAGGTGCGGCTGCCCGGAACTCCGCTGCTGCTGGACGACTACCTCGCCGAGCCGGGCTTCGCCGACCAGCCGGTGGAGAACCCGACCGACGCCGAGCGCACCGCCCCACTGCTGGCCACCTCGGCGGCCTACGTCATCCACACCTCGGGGTCGACCGGGCGGCCCAAGGGCGTGCTGGTCTCCCACGCCGGGTTCGCCACGTTGGCGGAGAACCAGCTCCGCAACTACGGGGTGCGCGAGGACAGCCGGGTGCTCCAGTTCGTGTCGCCGAGCTTCGACGTGTCGGTGGCCGAGCTGTGCATGGCCCTGCTCTCCGGCGCTCGCCTGGTGGTCCCGCCGCGCACCACGACCGGTGCGGAGCTGGCCGCCGAGCTGGACCGCGCGCGGATCACCCACCTGCACATCCCGCCGTCGGTGCTGGCCACGGTGCCGAAGGTGCCGCTGCCGCACCTGCGCTACCTCATCACCGGCGCCGAGCCCTGCCCGGTGGAGCTGCTGGAGTTCTTCGGCCGCGACCGGACCATGATCAACGCCTACGGGCCGACCGAGGCGACCGTCGACGTCACCTGGGCGCACGCCACCCCCGACGACCACCCGGTGCCGATCGGCCGCCCGCTGCGCGGAGTCGCGGTCCACGTCCTCGACGCGCACCTGCGGCCGGTTCCGCCCGGCGTCGCGGGCGAGCTCTACACCGCCGGGCCAGGCCTCGCGCTGGGTTACCGCGACCGGCCCGCGCTCACCGCCGAGCGGTTCGTCGCCGACCCCTTCGGCCCGCCCGGCGGGCGCCTGTACCGGACCGGTGACCTGGCGCGCTGGCGCACGGACGGTCAGCTGGAGTACCTGGGGCGGGCTGATGACCAGGTCAAGGTGCGGGGCTTCCGGATTGAGCCGGGCGAGGTGGAGGCGGTGCTGGCCGCGCACCCGGACGTCGAGCAGGCCCGCGTGGTGGTGCGCGAGGACCGGCCCGGCGACCGGCGCCTGGTCGGTTACGTCGTCG
>NZ_JBEPDU010000092.1:0-11257 GCF_040300525.1 Saccharopolyspora sp. NPDC000359
TCGACCTCGGACACGGACAGCGCGCCCTCCGGCACCGCCACCTCCGGCGTCGCGGGCGCCGGGAGCTCGCCGGCGGCGCTGCCGGTCGCCTCCGCGAGCACCCGCAGCGCGTCGAGCGCGTCCTGGTCGACGTCGGCCAGGGTGCGCACCTCGACCCCGTCGGGCACCGGGAAGCTGGGCAGGCCCTCGTAGCCGAAGAACGAGACCGGCGTCCGGGCACCGACCAGCACCAGGTGCGAGAACCCGTCCAGCGCCCGGAGGACGTCCTCCGGGAAGTACGGGATCGGGCGCACCGGCGGGTTTCCCGGGGTGCGGTCGACGCGGGCCGGGGAGCGTTCGGCGAACACCACACCACCGGCGGTGGCCGCGATGCGCGCGGCGGTGCGGACGCCCTCGGGGCCCAGCGCGCTCCCGCCGAGCAGGAGGGCTGGCCGCGCGCCGCCGCTGGTGAGCAGCTTGGCGACCTCGGTGACCTGCTGGTCATCGACTCGCGGCGGGCCGGGCACCGCCAGCACGTCGGCGGGCGCGCCACCCCGCTCCCACATGTGGTCGGCGGCGGCGATGAGCGTGGCGGGCAGCCGCTGCTGGCGGGCCGCGCGGTGTGCCTCGGCGAACTCCGCGGCGGCGGAGGCCGCGGACGTGGTGCGGCCCACCCAACCCGACACCGGACCGGCCAGCGACTCGATGTCGCTGGTCAGTGGCGCGTCGGCGGACTGGTGCCAGCTGGCGTGCTCGCCGATGAGGTTGATCAGCGGGGTGCGGGCGCGGCGCGCGTTGTGCAGGTTGGCGATCCCGTTGGCGAAACCGGGGCCCAGGTGCAGCAGCGTCATCGCCGGGGCGCCGGTCATCCGGGCGTGCCCGTCGGCGGCCCCGGTCACCACCCCCTCGGACAGCGCCAGCACCGCCCGCAAGCCCGTGACCTGGTCGAACGCCTCGACCAGCGGGATCTCGGTGGTGCCGGGATTGGCGAAGCAGACCTGCACCCCCGCGGCGACCGCGGTGGCCAGCAAGCTCTCGGAACCCTTCACGTGCCCCACTCCTCAGCGCTCCGACCCGTCCGCGCCGACGGATCTCGCCGAACATGCTGTCGGTCACCCGCCGCGCTGGCAAGGATCTCCAGGTCGGTAACGTGGGTAACCGGGCCTGTCGGACGTTGGAGGTGGCGTGTCCCGCGCACGGAGATTCGGAAGCCTGCTCGCGGCATCGGTGGTGGCCGTGTCGCTCGCCGGGTGCGCGACGCCACCGGCCCCGCCCGCTCCGGCCCTCCCGCCCGCCCCGGCCGTCGACGCCGAACCGGCGGTGTCCGAACTGGACATGCCGGAGATCCGCACCGAGCTGGTTCACTCCGAGCACCGCGGCACCGACACCCAGCTGTACTTGGCCTACCCGACCGGCCTGGAGTCCACCGAGAACCTGCCGGTCGTGCTCTACCTGCACGGCCGTGACGGCGTGGAGCCGACGCCGATCCCCTACGACACGCTGGCCTCGCTGGAGCGGCTGCACCGCGAGGGCCGCATCCCACCGTTCGCTTTCGCCGTGGTCGACGGCGGCTACAACCCGTACTGGAACGACGGCTCGGCCAACGGCGACCTCGCCGCGATGCTGAACGAGGAGCTGCCGGGCTGGCTGGCCGAACGCGGGTTCGGCGACGAGGAGGGTCTGCCGTTCGCCGTCGCGGGCATCTCCACCGGCGGCTTCGGCGCGCTGACCTACGCCGCGGACCGCAACCTGGCGGGCCAGCCCGTCTCCGCCGTCGCCGAGGTTGCCCCGGCGCTGCAGGTCAGCTGGGAGGGCATGCGGGAGAAGGAGGCCTTCGCCACCGAGGACGAGTGGCTGGCCGTCGACCCGCTGCACCGCCTCGACGACCTCGGGGACGTGCCGGTCGGCGTGTGGACCGGCGACGCCGACCCGTTCCTGGACGGCATCAACGAGCTCATCGAGCGGCACGACAACACCCCGGTGGTCACCTTCCTGCCCGGCGGCCACGAGGGCGCGGTGTTCGAGGCGGTGGGCACCGAGTTCGTCGAGTTCCTGGCCGGGGCGCTGACGAGCAGCCAGCCCTGAGCCCCGCTCAGTCCTCGTCCTGGTGCGCGAGCAGGTGCTGCAGCAGCAGGCGGTTGAAGCTGTCCGGGGCCTCCTCCGGGATCCAGTGTGAGACGTCCTCCAGCATCTCGAACCGGTAGGGCCCGGTGACGTGCTGGGCGGTGGCCAGCGCCGCCGTGGAGCCGATCGCCACGTCCTCGGTGCTCCACACGTACAGCGTCGGCACCTCGACCGGACCGATCCCACCGCCGTCGAAGCGCGCCGCGCGGTACCAGTTCAGCGCCGCGGTGAGCGCGCCCGGCTCGGTCAGCCGCTGCACGTAGTCGTCGACGTGGTGCTCCGGCACGCCCGGGTAGTAGATCCGCCGGAGCTTCTTGGCGTTGTCGGCCAGCAGCGCCTTCTCCGCGGTGGAGGAGCGGAAGCCCTGGATGTAGGCCGACCGCTGGGCCTGGTCCTCGTCGGTGCGCATCGCCGCGTTGAAGGGGTCCAGGTGCGGCACCGAGACGGCGGTCAGGGTGCGCAGCCGCTCGGGGTGCGCGGCCGCGGTCGCCCACGCCACCGCGGCGCCCCAGTCGTGCCCGACCAGGTCGAAGCGCTGCCAGCCGAAGTGCTCGGCGATGGCCAGCACGTCACCGACCAGTTCCGCCATCCGGTAGTCGCTGACCTGCTGCGGGCGGACGCCGGGGGAGTAGCCGCGCTGGTCCGGCGCGACCGCGAAGCACTCGGCGCCGCCGAGCACCGCGAGCTGCTCGCTCCACTGCACGGCGGCCTCCGGGAAGCCGTGCAGCAGCAGGACCGGGCGGCCATCGCGCGGACCGGCGGTGAGGGCGTCGAACTTCCCAGCGGGCGTGGGGATCTCGATGTACTCGGCCACGCTGGTCACTGTACTGCTCGGGCCCGCCGGACCGAGTACCACGACGCCGGGTGCCTCAGGCGGCGATCCGGTAGCCCCAGCTGCCGCGGTGGGTCCCACCCGGTGCCAGCGTGATCAGGCCGTCGCCGGTGACGAACGCGTTGGGCGCGCAGGTCATCGGCTCCACCGTGATGCCCTGCCGCTCCGGGCGGTCCGCGCTCGGGCTGTCGTCGGTGTAGACCTGCAGGTAGCCGTGGGTGCGGTCGACCCAGAGCTCGGCGGTGACGCCGTCCGGGCGGGCGAAGCGCACCACGGCGTCGCCGCCCGGTCCGCGGCGGAGGTCGGTGAAGGCGGTGTCCATCTCGGTCGCGCCGATCGGCCGGGCCCGGCGGTAGTCGTACTCGGTGCCCTCGACCGGCGCCGTCCCGGTCGGGATGAGCCGGTCGTTGACCAGGTAGTAGGTGCTGGCGGGCAGCTCGAGCACGACGTCGTCGATCCGGTCGCCGCCCGCGGCCAGGTAGGTGTGGTTGGCGGTGCCGAACGGGGCGGCGGTGCGGCCGACGTTGCGCGCGGTCAGCGTGCTGCGCACCCCGGTGCCGTCCACCGCGAACTCGATTTGGAACGCCAGCTGGAACGGGTAGCCGTAGGTCGGCGGCAGCAGGTGCTCCAGCACCACCCGGTCGTGGCGGTGCTCGACCGGCTGCCACTCCACGAAGCTCATCAGCCCGTGCAGCGCCGCATCGCGCTCCGGCTCGTTGATCGGGACCTGTAGCTGCTGGCCGTCGAAGGTGTAGCGGCCGTGGTCGATGCGGTTGGGCCAGGGCAGGATCGTCTTGCCCCGGTAGCCCTCGCCGACCTCGTCGGCGCGGTGCGTGAGCAGCAGTTCCACCCCGTCGACCTGCCAGGACAGCAGCGTCGCGGCCACCCCGGCGACCACCGCGCGCTGCCGACCGGACCGGATCTCGTACAACCGGCCGTGGGCGGTCGGCGCACCGCCGGGCGGCCGGGCCGCGGCCGGTCCGGCCAGCGCGACGGCCGTGCTGGCCCCGGCTGCGGTGACGAGCGCTGCGCGTCTGCTGAAGCGTCGCATCGTGCTTCCTCCAGTCCGGCGGTCGGCCCCGGGCGGAGCCGACCGGTCGGGTGCGGGGTTCGTGATCGCCGATCAGCCTGGCCCTGGCCGCCGGGCGGCGCCACCCGGTGTCAGGGCGTGCCCGCGTCGATGGCGGCGAGGTTGTGGGCGCGGACCGAGGCCAGGTCCGGCTTGAGGACCCGGCGGTCGTAGGTGAGGAAGCCGTTGACCTCGTTCTCCACGTCGGTGGTCTGGGTGTAGATCGCCGCGGCGAGCCCGTTGGCCTCGATGACGCGCACCAGCTCGTCGCTGACCTCGCCGTAGCGGCGGGTCAGCGCCTCCCGGCTGTCGGTCATCTCGTAGGCGCCCGGCTCGCCCGGCCACAGGTGGCCCTCCTCGACCAGCCCGAGCCCGCCGTACTCGCCGTCCACCACCGCGCGGCCGTCGCGCACCTCGGGGCGGCCCGGCCCGACGTAGGTGTGGTCGTCGTAGATGTCCCCGGCTCCGCTGTCGGGCAGCGAGTAGCAGCAGTTCACCCCGCTGCTGATGTCGATGAGCCGGGTGGGGTCGGCGCGCCGGGTCAGTTCGGCGACCTCGGCCGTCTCGAACTCGCCCCAGCCCTCGTTGAACGGCACCCACGCCACGATCGAGGTGACGCTGCGCAGCTGGTCGATCATCGCGGTGAGCTCGGTGCGGAAGTTGGCGCGCGCCTGCTCGCCCGGCGGCGGGTTGCTGCCCGGCGGGTCGGCGAGGTCGATCGGCAGCGACGGCATGTCCTGCCACACCAGCAGGCCCAGCCGGTCCGCCCAGTGGTACCAGCGGGCCGGTTCGACCTTGACGTGCTTGCGGACCATGTTGAAGCCCAGCCGCTTGGTGACCTCCAGGTCGTAGCGCAGCGCCTCGTCGGTCGGCGCGGTGTAGATGCCGTCCGGCCAGTAGCCCTGGTCCAGCGGCCCGTGCTGGAACAGGACCGCGCCGTTGAGCGCCAGCCGGGGCCGCCCCTGCTCGTCGGGCTTGAGCTCGATGGTGCGCAGTCCGGCGTAGCTGCCCACCACGTCGCCGGAGTCGAGCAGCCGGACCTGGATGTCGTAGAGGTGCGGGTCGTCGGGGGTCCACAGCCGCGGCTCGGCCACCGGCAGCCGCAGCGGGGTGCCCGCCCGGCCCTCTTCCCGCGCCACCTCCCGGCCGTCCCGGTCGCGGACGACGGCTTCGAACCGCTGCCCGCCGCGGGCGGTGGTGTGCGCGGTGAGGTCGAAGCCGGTCAGGTCCGGGGTGATGTCGAGCTTGGCGATGTGCTCCTGCGGCACCGGCTCCAGCCACACGGTCTGCCAGATCCCGGAGGCCCCGGTGTAGAGGATCCCGCCCGGCTGGTTGCGCTGCTTGCCCACCGGGTGCGGGTTGGCGTCGTTGCGGTCCTCCACTGCGACCTCGACCTGCTGCTCGCCGTCGGGGGTGAGGGCGTCGGTGATGTCCGCGCTGAACGAGGTGTAGCCGCCCTCGTGCACCGCCACCAGGCGGCCGTTGACCGACACCTCCGCCTTCTGGTCGACCGCCCCGAAGTGCAGCAGCACCCGCTGCCCGGCCCAGTCCGGCGGCAGCTCGAAGGTGCGCCGGTACAGCATGTGGTCGTCGTGCCGCTGGATGCCCGACAGCCCCGATTCCGGCGGGTAGGGCACCAGGACCTGCTCGGTGGCCTCCTCCGGCGGGGCGTCCCCGGCGCCGTAGGCCCACAGGCCGTTGAGGTTCAGCCAGCGCTCCCGGGTCAGCTGCGGTCGCGGGTACTCGGGCAGCGCGTTGTCCGGGCCGACCTGGTCGGTCCACGGCGTGGTCAGCGGTGGCGGCTTGGGCCGCCAGGGATCAGCGGCGGCCACGGCGGGCGCGGGGATCCCGGAGGAAGCCGCGAACAGCGCGGTGAGCAGCAGGGCGCGCAGCAACAAGGTTGCCTCCAGAACAAGGGAGCTGCCATCGGGGGTCCCGGCCCTCCGGAGGTGGCACGGCGCGCGGTGTCACCGGGGGTCGCAGCACCGGTGAGGAGGCGGTTCCCGCCGGAGGACCGCTGCCCGCACCGCCGCTCGAGCCCATGCCGGACCACTCCTCACCGCCGGGGCGATCTTGATCGAACACGGAGCACCATCAATCGACAACAATGACCATGAACGCACGGACAGTCAACGCGGCCGAATGAGGGCCCGCAAATCGGAGCAGCGGCGTGGATCCGCTGGGCGCAGCGGGGTTACGTTGTTGGCCCGCTTCAGCTTCGCGCCGATGTTGCCGAGCCCAGGAGGGTGTGCACGTGACCGAGTCCCGCAGTACCGCCACCGAGACGTTCCTGACCGCACGGGACTTCCTGCTGCGGCACCGCACCGACCACGACACCGCGCGGCGGGAGTTCCGGTGGCCACGACCGGCTGAGTTCAACTGGGCGCTGGACTGGTTCGACACCATCGGGGAGCGGCGGGACGGCACCGCGCTGTGGATCGTCGAATCCGACGGCGCCGAGCGCAAGGTGTCCTTCCGCGCCATGACGCGCCGCTCCAACCAGGTGGCGAACTGGCTGCGCGAGCTCGGCGTGGCCCGCGGCGACCGGCTGGTGCTCATGCTGGGCAACCAGGTGGAGCTGTGGGAGACCATCCTGGCCGCGATGAAGCTCGGCGCGGTGATTATCCCGGCCACCCCGCTGCTCGGGCCCGCCGACCTGCGCGACCGGATCGACCGGGGCCGCGCCAAGCACGTGGTGACCACGTCGGACGACGCGGCGAAGTTCGCCGACGTGCCGGGCGGCTACACCCGGATCGCGGTCGGCGACCCGGTTCCCGGTTGGACGTCCTATGCGGACAGCGCTGGCGCGGCCGAGGACTTCGCGTCGGACGGGCCCACCCGGGCTGACGACCCGATGCTGCTGTACTTCACCTCCGGCACCACCGCGCTGCCGAAGCTGGTGGCGCACACCCACACCTCCTACCCGGTCGGGCACCTGTCCACGATGTACTGGATCGGCCTGGAACCCGGCGACGTGCACCTCAACATCTCCTCGCCGGGGTGGGCGAAGCACGCCTGGAGCAACGTCTTCGCGCCCTGGAACGCCGAAGCCACCGTGTTCATTTACAACTACGAGCGGTTCGACGCCGCGGCGCTGATGGCGCAGATGCAGCGCTGCGGGATCACCAGCTTCTGCGCGCCGCCGACGGTGTGGCGGATGCTGATCCAGGCCGACCTGACCACCCTGGGCACCCCGCCGTCCAAAGTGGTCGGTGCCGGTGAGCCGCTGAACCCGGAGATCATCGAGCAGGTGCGGCGGGCCTGGCAGGTGACCATCCGGGACGGCTTCGGCCAGACCGAGACCAGCGTGCTGGTGGCCAACACCCCGGGGCAGCAGGTCCGGCCCGGGTCGATGGGGCGGCCGCTGCCCGGCTTCGAGGTCGAGCTGCTCGACCCGGTCACCGGCGAACCCGCCGACGAGGGCGAGATCTGCGTGGTGCTGCAGCCGCGCCCGGTGGGCCTGATGACCGGCTACGCCGACGACACCGAGCGCACCGCCGAGGTGACGCGGGGCGGCCACTACCACACCGGGGACGTCGGTTCCCGCGACACCGACGGCTACATCACCTACGTGGGCCGCACCGACGACGTGTTCAAGGCCTCCGACTACCGGATCTCGCCGTTCGAGCTGGAGAGCGTGCTGCTGGAGCACGAGGCGGTCGCGGAGGCGGCGGTGGTGCCCGCGCCGGATCCCATCCGGTTGGCGGTACCCAAGGCCTACGTGGTGCTGGCGGGGCAGCACCAGCCGTCCCGGGAGACGGCGCTGTCCATCCTGCGCTTCGCCCGCGAGCAGCTGGCGCCGTACAAGCGGGTGCGGCGGCTGGAGTTCGCCGAGCTGCCGAAGACGATCTCGGGCAAGATCCGGCGGGTCGAGCTGCGCCACCGGGAGCAGGAGTCGGCCGATGGGCGCGCCGGGGAGTTCCGCGAGGAGGACTTCCCGGAGCTGAAGGGGTGACGGCCAGGTGGCGCGCACCCCTGGTGCGTGCCACCCTTCAACTCGGCCTCCCGGAGCGCTCCGGTGGGCCGGGCGGAGGAGCGGCAGGGGGTGGTGCTGCGGGTGGGGGCCCGTTCTCGCCAAAAGGGGTCGCGCCGCGTGGCCCGGCATCGTAACATCCGGGGTCCGCCTCGCGATGGAATGGCCGAAAAGGGAAGGGGCCGACCGCCGCGGCGCCGCATTTATCGAATATTGGCCGACGCGCGGGTTGCGGAATTTCCAGTTGTTGTGGTAAGTGCCTTCCGCGCGGATTATACACAACTCGGTGACGTTCTGCACGCACCCAATCGTTACCCTCCGCGCAAATGCCCCGAATTGGCGCTGGTAGCGGCGCATTCATTTACCCAGGGTGACTTCGCGAATCACGCTATCATCGCATTCCGGTGATTAGCGTCACACGTTTGTACGCTTGCTTTGAGATCTCCTTCGCCTAGGTTGGTAAACCGACGCAGGAATTCCGCGTCAGCGCTGATCGGCAAAGGTGCCGATCGAGTGCGATCGGCGTTGCGATCGCGGCCTTGAGCGTTTCTCGGCTGCCCGCGCCGATCTGAGGTGTTGCCTTTTTCGCAGTGGCGACCCGGCACGGCCACGGCCGGGCTCGGGTGCGGATTCACGCGTACTCGAGTTGTGTGCGGTGGCGCATGACCAACGTGAGTGGTGGGAGTGAAGCATGGCCAAGAGCGTGGACGACCTGGACTCCAGCGCAGCAGGCTCCGGAACTCCGGATACCGCGGACCTGGTGGCGCGTGAGGAGCAGGTGTTCGGCGAGAATCCGTTGGAAGTGCGCGAGTCGGACCACTACACCCACGAGTACGTCGGCAGCTTCGTGGAGAAGTGGGACGAGCTCATCGACTGGAAGAAGCGCTACGAGAGCGAGGGCTCGTTCTTCATCGACCAGCTCAAGGCCCGCGGCGTGCGCTCGGTGCTCGACGTGGCCACCGGCACCGGGTTCCACTCGGTGCGGTTGCTGGAGGAGGGCTTCGACGCGGTCAGCGCGGACGGCAGCCCGCAGATGCTGGCCAAGGCCTTCAGCAACGGCCTGACCTACGGCGGGCACATCCTGCGGGTGGTGCACGCGGACTGGCGCTGGCTGAATCGTGACGTCCACGGCGAATACGATGCGATCATCTGCCTGGGAAATTCGTTCACGCACCTGTTCTCCGAGCGGGATCGGCGCAAAGCGCTCGCCGAGTTCTACGCGATGCTCAAGCACGACGGCGTGCTGATCATCGACCAGCGGAATTACGACGCGATTCTGGACAGCGGTTTCTCCTCGAAGCACACCTACTACTACGCCGGCGAGGACGTTTCCGCGGAGCCGGATTACATCGACGAGGGCCTGGCGCGCTTCAAGTACACGTTCCCGGACAAATCTGAATTCTTCCTGAACATGTACCCGCTGCGGAAGAACTACGTGCGGCGGTTGATGCGCGAGGTCGGCTTCCAGCGGATCGACACCTACGGCGACTTCCAGGAGACCTACCACGACGAGGAACCGGACTTCTTCATCCACGTCGCGGAGAAGAAGTACCGGCCCGACGAGGAGCTCTCCGACGTCTACTCGACCGCGGTGCACACCGCCCGCGACTACTACAACTCGGCGGACGCGGACAACTTCTACTACCACGTCTGGGGCGGCAACGACATCCACGTCGGCATCTACCAGACGCCCGACGAGGACATCGACGCCGCGTCCCGCCGGACCGTGGAGCGGATGGCCGCCAAGGTCGAGATCACCCCGGACACCCGCATCCTCGACATCGGTTCCGGCTACGGCGGCGCCGCCCGGCACCTGGCCGCGACCTACGGCTGCAAGGTGTCCTGCCTGAACCTCAGCGAGGTGGAGAACGCCCGCAACATCGAGTTCAACCGGGCCGCCGGGCTCGACGAGCTGATCGAGGTCAAGGACGGTTCCTTCGAGGACATCCCGTTCCAGGACAACGCCTTCGACATCGTCTGGTCGCAGGACGCGATCCTGCACAGCGGTGACCGGGAGCGGGTGCTGGAGGAGGTGACCCGCGTGCTCAAGGGCGGCGGCTCGTTCCTCTTCACCGACCCGATGGCCGCCGACGGGGCCCGCGCCAAGGACCTCGGGCCGATCCTGGACCGGCTCAACCTGGACACCATGGGTTCGCCGTCGTTCTACCGCCGCGAGCTCGCCCGGCTCGGCCTGCAGAACTTCGAGTTCGACGACCTGACCGAGTACCTGGCCGTGCACTACGGCCGGGTGCTGGAGGTCCTGGAGGACCGCGAGGCCGAGCTCGCGGACAAGATCAGCGACGAGTACCGGACCAAGATGAAGACCGGTCTGAAGAACTGGGTCTCCGGTGGCAAGGCGGGCAACCTCGCCTGGGGCATCATCCACGCCCGGGCCTGAGACCCCCCGGTGCCGTAAATGGTCACCGCCGTACGCAAGGATCACAGCCGCAGCAGTGTGAGGTGAGGAGCAGTCGTGAGTGAGATCAACCGCAGGTTGTTCACCAGTGAGTCGGTGACCGAGGGACACCCGGACAAGATCTGCGATGCGATCAGCGACGCCGTGTTGGACGCGTTGCTGGCCCAGGACCCGAAGTCGCGGGTGGCGGTGGAGACCCTGGTCACCACGGGTCAGGTGCACGTGGCCGGTGAGGTGACCACCCAGGCCTATGCCGACATCCCGACCATCGTGCGGGAGAAGATCCTGGAGATCGGCTACGACTCCTCCGCGAAGGGCTTCGACGGTGCCTCCTGTGGCGTCAACGTCGCGATCGGCTCGCAGTCCCCGGACATCGCCCAGGGCGTGGACACCGCGCACGAGTCGCGCGTCGAGGGCGCCGAGGACGAGGTCGACAAGCAGGGCGCCGGTGACCAGGGCCTGATGTTCGGCTACGCCTGCACCGACACCGACGAGCTGTTGCCGCTGCCGATCGCGCTGGCGCACCGCCTGTCGCGGCGGCTGACCAAGGTCCGCAAGGACGGCGTGCTGCCCTACCTGCGGCCTGACGGCAAGACCCAGGTGACCATCGAGTATGCCGGTGACCAGGCCGTCCGGCTGGACACCGTGGTGCTGTCCACCCAGCACGCCGCCGACATCGACCTCGAGGGCATGCTGACCGGCGACATCAAGGAGAAGGTCATCGACCCGGAGATCGAGCGGGTCGGGCTGGACTCCTCGGACACCCGGTTGCTGGTCAACCCGACCGGCCGGTTCGTGGTCGGCGGTCCGATGGGCGACGCCGGGCTGACCGGTCGCAAGATCATCGTCGACACCTACGGCGGC
>NZ_JBEPDU010000093.1:0-9666 GCF_040300525.1 Saccharopolyspora sp. NPDC000359
CCCCCGGCGCCGCGCGGCATGCCGCAGATCGAGGTCACCTTCGACATCGACGCCAACGGCATCGTGCACGTCTCCGCCAAGGACCTCGGCACCGGCAAGGAGCAGTCGATGACCATCACCGGCGGCTCCGCGCTGCCGAAGGACGACATCGACCGGATGGTCAAGGACGCCGAGGCCCACGCGGAGGAGGACAAGAAGCGCCGCGAGGAGGCCGAGGCCCGCAACCAGGCCGAGACCCTCGTCTACCAGACCGAGAAGGTCCTCAAGGAGAACGACGAGAAGCTGCCGTCGGAGGTCAAGGACAAGGTCAAGTCCGCGATCGACGAGGTCAACGAGACGCTCAAGGGCGACGACGTGCCCGCCATCTCCGCCGCGGTGGAGAAGCTGGCCACCGAGTCGCAGGCCCTCGGCCAGGCGCTCTACGCCGACGCCGGTGCCAACGCGGCGGCGGGTGCCGGTGCGGGCGCGGGCGCCGCGGATGACGCCGCGGGCGCGAAGTCGTCCGGCGCGGACGACGTGGTGGACGCCGAGATCGTCGACGACGAGGACGAGAAGAAGAAGTGACAGCGGACCGGTCCGAGATGTCGCACAACGAAGGCGAGCAGGAGCCGGTGGTGGTCCGGGATAGGCGTCGCATCGACCCCGAGACCGGCCAGCGCCGGACGCCTGCTCCGAACGGAGAAGAGGCGCAGGTGCCCGAAAGCATCTCCGGCACCCTCGACGAGGAGGTCACCCAGGCCGAGGAGTCGGCGGAGGGCTCCGAGTCCGCCGCCGAACCGGCCCAGGGCGAGCCCGCTGGCCTGCAGAAGCAGGTCGACGAGCTCACCGCCGACCTCAAGCGGGTCACCGCGGAGTACGCGAACTACCGCAAGCGGGTGGAACGCGACCGCGAGTCGGTGATCGCCGGGGCCAAGGCCTCGGTGGCCGGTGACCTGCTGACGGTGCTCGACGACCTGGAGCGGGCCGAGGCGCACGGTGACCTCAACGGTGCGTTCAAGGCGGTGGCCGACAAGCTGGTCGCGACGCTGAACTCGGCCGGGCTGGAGGCGTTCGGCGCGGAGGGCGACGAGTTCGACCCGTCCGTGCACGAGGCGGTGCAGCACAGCACCTCCCCGGACGTGAGCGGCCCGACCGTGACCACCGTGCTGCGTCGCGGCTACCGGTTCGGCGACCGCGTGCTGCGACCGGCGATGGTCGCGGTGACCGACCACGAACCGTCGGCGGAACCTGCGGCCGCCGACGACAGCCAGACCGAGCAGGGTTGATCAGGAGCGAAGGGAGGGGCGTCCGGTGAGTGCGAGGGAATGGCTGGACAAGGATTTCTACGCCGAACTGGGCGTCTCCTCCGACGCTTCAGCGGACGAGATCAAGAAGGCCTACCGGAAGTTGGCCCGGGAGAACCACCCGGACGCCAACCCGGGCAACGCCCAGGCGGAGACCAAGTTCAAGGCCGTCTCCGAGGCGTACGGCGTGCTGTCCGACCCGGAGAAGCGCAAGCAGTACGACGAGGCCCGTCGGCTGTTCGGCTCCGGCGGGTTCAGCGGCGGTGGCCAGGGCGGGTTCGGCGGTTTCGGCGGCCAGGGCGGCTTCGACATCGGTGACCTCTTCGGCGGTGCCCAGGGCGGTGCTGGCGGACTGGGCGACCTGTTCGGCGGCCTGTTCGGCAACCGCCGTCCCGGTGCGTCCACGGCCAGCCGGCCCAAGCGCGGCGCCGACGTGGAGACCGAGGTCCGCATCGACTTCACCGAGTCGGTGCGCGGCGCGACCGTGCCGCTGCGGCTGTCCAGCCCGGCGACCTGCCAGACCTGCCGCGGCTCCGGTGCCAAGCCAGGCACCCGGCCGCGCACCTGCGGCACCTGCTCCGGCGCGGGCCTGGTCACCCGCAACCAGGGCGCCTTCGCGTTCAGTGAGCCGTGCCCGGACTGCCGCGGCCGCGGCAGCCTGATCGACAGCCCGTGCCCGGACTGCGCAGGTGAGGGGGTCAGCACCCGCAGCCGCACGCTGACGGTGCGGATCCCGGCCGGGGTCTCCGACGGGCAGCGGATCAGGTTGGCGGGCCAGGGCGAACCGGGTCGGCAGGGCGCCGCCGCCGGGGACCTCTACGTGGTGGTGCACGTCAACCCGCACCGGGTGTTCGGACGTTCCGGTGATGATCTGACGATCACGGTGCCGACGACCTTCCCGGAGCTGGCGCTGGGCACTACGTTGACCGTGCCGACCCTGGACGGGAAGGTCACGCTGAAGGTCCCGCCCGGGACCAGCAGCGGCCGCACCTTCCGGGTGCGCGGCAAGGGCGTCGGCAAGAAGGACGGGAGCAACGGGGATCTCCTGGTCACCTTGCAGGTCGCCGTTCCGTCCAAGCTGGACGGCAAGGCGGCGGAAGCGCTGGCGGACTACGCGAAGGCGACCGCCGACCACGATCCGCGTCAGGACCTGAACGAGTTGCTCGGGAGGTAGTCATGGCCGGTGGTCGCACGTCGGATCCGGGCTTCGGGTTCCCACCCGGGGCCGACGAGGACACGCCGATGTTCGTGATCTCGGTCGCCGCCCAGCTCTCCGGCCTGCACGCGCAGACCCTGCGCAGCTACGACCGGTTGGGCCTGGTGTCGCCCGGACGAACCCCGGCGGGCGGCCGCCGCTACTCCCTCCGCGACATCGCGCTGCTGCGCGAGGTCCAGCGCCTGTCCCAGGAGGAAGGCGTCAACCTGGCCGGGATCAAGCGGATCATCGATCTGGAGAACGAGGTTGACGCGCTCCGCGCGAAGGTCCAGGAACTGGCCGAAGAAGTAGCCGCAGCCCACGCGGCAGCGGAACAAGCAGCAGCCCAGATCCACGCCTCCTACCGCCGAGACCTCGTCCCGGTCAGGCAGGAAACGGCCCTGGTGGTCTGGAAACCCCACCGCAAGCGCTGACGGAACCCATCGCCCCACCGAGCAAGAGCCGGTGGGGCGATTGCGCATCTCGACCACGGTCGGCGTGCGCACCAAGCAACTGCTCGCACCTCCCACCCGCGGTGGTGAGGCCGGGTCGGCGGTCAGCCATCGTCGAGCAAACGGCGAAGCCGCTTCCAGCGGTGAACAGCGACCGCGACGGGCGTCCGGCGCTGATGTGGAGGTGTCGCAGCGCCGCAGGCGCACAGCCCACCCTCGCAGCTTGCACCGCTGCGGGTTCTCAGCGTTCGCCTGGCGGGGACGGCCCTGACGTCGTGCATCGAGCATGCCTGGGCCAGGGCCCCCAGTACCCATGCGGGCGCAGCGGTTCCGCTACCGGCACCGCTGCGCAAGGCGGGACTGGAAACGGAGTTCAGTCCAATGTGAACGGGTCGTAGCGGATCCGGTCGAGGGGGGTTCCGGCTACCAGCATCTTGGAGACCGTGGCTCGGATCATCCCCGGGGAGCCGCTGACCAGGACGTCCCAGTCCTGCCAGGCGCCGTAGCGGGTCACCACCTCGGGGAGGGTGCCGTGCTCGACGCCGGAGACGTTCGGGTCGTCCTCCAGCACCGGCGTGATCGTCAGCCACGGGTTGTGCATCGCGATGCGCTGGAGGTTCTCCAGGTCGTAGAGGTCCTCGCGGGTCCGGCCGCCGTAGAACACCTGGACCCGGGGGTTCTCGCCGTACTGGGCCAGCTCGTCGATGATCGCCCGCATCGGGGCGATCCCGGTGCCACCGGCGATCATCAGCACGTCCGGGGAGTCCTCGCGGTCCACCGTCATCCGGCCCATCGGCGCGCCGATCCGCCACTGGTCGCCGATCCGGGCGTGCCCGACCAGCGCGCGGCTCACCCAGCCGCCCTCCACCGAGCGAACGTGGAACTCCATGATCCCGTCCTCGGCGGGCGCGTTCGCCGGGGTCAGGTACCGCCACAGCCGGGGCCGCTGCGGCACCTCCACGCTCACGTACTGCCCGGGCAGGTAGGGCACCGGGTGGTCGGTCTGGACGCGCATCACCGCGACGTCCCAGCTCAGCCGCTCGTGGTGGATGATCTCGCCGGTGTACCAGGCGGGGCCGTCGTCGGCGGCGGCCGCTTCGGTCATCGCCGAGGCCATCACCGTGTAGGCCTCGGCCCACGCCCGCTCCACCGTGTCGTTCCAGGCGTCACCGGCGTGCCTCTTGATCGAGGCCAGCAGCGCGGTGCCCACCGCTTCGTAGTGGTCGGCGACCACGCCGAACTTGCGGTGGTCGCGGCCGAGCTGGTGCAGGAACGGCAGCAGCTCGTCGGGCTTGTCGACCATCTGGATCACGTGTACGAGCGCCCGCAGCAGGCGGCTGCGCTGCACTTCCATGTTCACCGCGAACAGCTCTCGGGTGGCCGGGGAGAGGCTGAAGAGCATCCCGTAGAAGAACTTGGCCACGTCGTCGATCTGCGGCTCGACGACCTCGAAGCTCTCGCGGATCAGGCGAACCATCTTGCTCACACCAGAGGACGGCTCGCGGTTCGGGGGTGGTCCGGGGCTCAGTACGGCGTTCGCTGTCATGGTTCGGGTGCAGTCTTCTCCACGTTGGCGGCGGTACCCGATTGGGCGCACCGCTACTTGCTTGCGTCCCCCGACACTGGGCTGACCCTAACTCGTGGCCCGGGGAACGTCTGCCTTGATGCCACTTTTGAGTGCTTCTTAACTACTACTGGTAGATGGTGCATGAACCCGTCGGGGGAACCTAGTATCCACCCCTGTGAGTGGAGAGGAAGGCGTGACACGGTGAGGCGCGTGAGCCCCGACCACCCGACCCCGACCGGCACCGCCGACGAGGCGCTGCTGGACCTGGAGCTGTCCGATCCGCCGCCCCCGAACGATCCGTGGCAGGTCAGCACCCCTCTCCAGCACCACAGCCTGGACGCCGTGCCCCGTGACCCGTTCCTCGAGGACGACCGCCCGGTCCCGCTGCCCGGTTCGACGGGCGAGCACCTGCTGCAGCAGGCCTACGGCACCGAGAAGCGGGCCCGCCGTTTCTACGACGACCAGGTGCTGGACCACCTGAACTCGGAGATGAAGGCGTTCATCGGCCGGATGGAGCTGGCCTTCGTGGCCACCGCCGACGCCCGCGGCGAGTGCGACTCCAGCCTGCGCGCCGGCCCGCCCGGCTTCATCGAGGTGCTCGACGACCGGCACGTCTGCTACCCCGAGTACCGGGGCAACGGTGTGATGGCCAGCCTCGGCAACATCAGCGAGAACCCGCACGTCGGGATCCTGCTGGTCGACTTCGCAACGGATCTGATCGGGCTGCACGTCAACGGCAGGGCCCGCATCGTGGAGGACTCCGACCTGCGCGCGATCCATCCCGCGCTGCCCGCCGAGTTCGACCGCGGCCGCACCCCCGAGCGGTGGGTGGTGGTGCAGGTGGAGGAGGCCTACATCCACTGCCGCAAGCACATCCCGCGGATGGTCCCGGTCCTGCGCCAGCGCACCTGGGGCACCGACGACGTCAAGCGCAAGGGCGGCGACTACTTCGAGGCCAAGGGCACGCCGCGGCCCTGGCACCCGGTCGAACCGGTCTCCGCGAACTGACCACCCCGCCACGCGGAGCGGTTCTGGGACGGCCTCCTAGAGTGAGGCGAAACGGACTAACGTGGAGCTTGGGCCTGATCGGGTGCTGCGGGTGCGCTTCGGCGGGTGGAGGCGCGGGCGGGAGAGCTGTGATCGAGCAGGATGAGGCGCGGGCGACCGACGGCGTGCGCGAGGAGGGCGTGGACCGGCGCGCCGCGGCGGAGACCGTGGAGCGCGAGCTGGTGATGATGTTCCGCCGCGCCCGCAACCTCTCGACCACGGTGGCCGCGCACGTGCACCCGGACCTCGACCCGGCGTCCTACAGCCTGCTGCTGATGATCGACGACGCCGGACCACTGCGGGGCATGGACGTGGCGGGCCGCACCGGGCTGGACAAGTCGACGGTGAGCCGCCAGATCGCGACCCTGGTGGAGCTGAACCTCCTGGAGCGCGTCCCGGACCCGGATGACGGCCGCGCCCGCCGCATCCAGCTCTCCGACCTGGGCCGCGAGCGCCTGGCCCAGGTCCGCGCCGAGCGCCGCAAGCACCTGCACGGCCAGTTCGCCAGCTGGACCACCCAGGACCTGAAGGACCTGGCCAGGCTCCTCGCCAAGCTCAACGGCATGATGTGACCCCCGCTCCCCGCAGCTCCACCTGAAGCTGCCCGTCACCCCTCACCCAGCCCCGCAGTTTCAATTGAAACTGCGATCAGCCGTGCCTGGAGTCCGCAGTTTCAATTGAAACTGCGGTTGACCGGCTCGGGCGGCGGGTCCACGCGCCCGGTCGGGAGGACGGCGCCGTGGGTGGTGGCGAGTGGGGTATGTCGCGTGCGGGCTCCCTGGGGTCGTGGCGTTCTGGTCGTTTTGTCCTGTGTGCGAGTGGTGGTCGGGTTTGGTGGGGTGTCCGGTGTCTGAGGTGCTGCGGGTCACAGGGTGACAAGTTGCGTGCTACAACCAAACGGGGATACCGTTGCGTTCAGCAACTAAAGGATTGGGTTCGCATGGGACCGAAACTCGAGACCTGCGGTGAACTGCTCCGCCCGCTGCGGGCGTTGATGGGGCTCAAGCAGGTCGCCCTGCAACGGGGATACGTCGCTGATCAGGTGCCCTACGCCGCGGCCGGATTGCTCACCGAACTCGTGTTCCGCGGCGAATGCCGGGCCTCCGAGCTCGCCCACCACCGCGTCGTCGACGCCTCCGTGGTGAGCCGCCAGGTCGCCCAGCTGGAACAGGCCGGGCTGATCAGCCGCCGACCCGACCCCGCCGACCGGCGGGTCTCGCTGCTGCGTGCCACCCCCGAGGGCGAGACCGCGGTGGCCGAGCTGGAGCGCAGGAAGGCGGAGTGGATCGCCGAGGCGCTGGGGGACTGGGAGGACGCCGACGTCCGCGAGCTCACCCGGCTGCTGGGGGATGCGGCGAACGACATCCGCCGCCGCACGATCGACCAGGGGATCTGCCACGCAGACCCCGCTACCAGGGAAGGAACTCGATGACGAGCTCGACGGAGGCGGTGCGGGACGCACCGGCCCGGCGGGATGCGCACGGGTCCGCCGATGATTCGCCGATGACGCACCGGCAGATCATGGAGGCGATGTCCGGGCTGATGCTGGCGCTACTGGTCGCCATCCTCAGCTCGACGATCGTCTCCAACGCGCTGCCGCGCATCATCGCCGACCTCGATGGCACCCAGGGCCAGTACACGTGGGTGGTCACGGCGATGCTGCTGACCTCCACCGCGTCCACCCCGATCTGGGGCAAGCTCTCCGACCTGTTCAGCAAGAAGCTGCTCTACCAGCTCGCGATCGTGATCTTCACGGTCGGCTCGGTCGCCGGTGGCTTCGCGCAGTCGATGGAGACCCTGATCGGCTTCCGGGCCCTGCAGGGCATCGGCATGGGCGGTCTGCAGGCGCTGATCCAGGTCGTGATCGCGGCCATGGTCTCGCCGCGCGACCGCGGCCGCTACAGCGGTTACATCGGCGCCACGTTCGCGGTGGCCACGGTCAGCGGCCCGCTGGTCGGCGGCGTCATCGTGGACACCTCCTGGTTGGGCTGGCGCTGGTGCTTCTGGGTCACCGTGCCGATCGCGGTGATCGCGTTCATCGTGCTCGGCCGGACGCTGAAGCTGCCGGTCATCAAGCGGCCGGTCAAGATCGACTGGTTCGGCGCGCTGTTCCTGGTCGGCGGCGTGAGCCTGCTGCTGGTGTGGGTCTCGCTGGCGGGCAAGTCCTTCGACTGGTGGTCGGTGGAGACCGCGCTCTACGTCGGCGGCGGCCTGGTCGCGCTGATCATCGCGGTGATCATCGAGTCGCAGGTCAGCGAGCCGATCGTGCCGCTGCGGATGTTCCGCAACTCCACGGTCACGCTGGCCACCATCGGCACCGTCGCGGTCGGCACCGCGATGTTCGGCGGCTCGGTGTTCCTGGGCCAGTACTTCCAGATCTCGCGCAGCATGACGCCCACCGAGGCGGGGCTGATGACGCTGCCGATGGTCGGCGGGATGTTCCTGTCCTCGACCATCTCCGGTCAGGTCATCTCCCGGGTCACCGGCAAGATCAAGCCGTTCCTGGTGGTCGGGTCGATCGTCATGGTCGCGGCGATGTACCTGCTGAGCACCATGGACCACGAGACCAACCTGTGGCTGGTCGGCGTCTACCTGTTCCTGATGGGCACCGGCGTCGGCATGCTGATGCAGAACCTGGTGCTGGCGGTGCAGAACGCGACCAGCGCCCGGGACATGGGGTCGGTGACCTCGGTGGTCACCTTCTTCCGGACCCTGGGCGGCTCGGCGGGCGTCTCGGTGCTCGGCGCGGTGCTGGCCAGCCAGGTGTCGGACTACATCGTGCAGGGCCTGGCCAAGATCCCCGGCGCCGCGCAGGCGGCCGGTGGCAGCGGGGCCGCCTCGCTGGACGTCGACAGCCTGCCCGAGCCGATCCAGGTCATCGTGCGGGCCGCCTACGGCGACGCGATCGGCGACATCTTCTTCGTCTCCGCCTGCATCGCGGTGGTCACCTTCCTGACGGTGCTGTTCGTGCGGGAGACCCCGCTGCGTACCACGATCGACAGTCACGAGGAGAGGGAGGCGGTGGCGGTGGCCGCGCACGACGACGCTGTGGACAACCTCACCCGTCCTGTGGACAACTCGTCGGGGGCCGGCGCCGCGGTCAACGGCTCTCCGCAGGTTGGGGACCCCGGCCCGCGCACCGCGCGACTGGCCGCCGAGCCTGTGGACAACTCTGTGGACAGGCGATCGGAGGCCTGGTCAGAGCCGGTGTCGCCGCGTCGGTACGCGACCAACGGCAGGCACCTGGCCGGTGAGCTCGGCGGCGACGGCCTGTTCGTGCACGGCACCGTGCAGGACTCGGTCGGCAGCCCGGTGGCCGGGGTGGTGCTCACCCTCACCGACGCCAACGGGCGGCAGGTCGAGCGGACCCGCACCGACCAGGACGGCCAGTTCCAGCTGGCGGTCACCCACGGCGGCACCTACGTGCTGATCGCCTCCGGCGGCAGCTACCAGCCCACCGCGTCGATGGTGGTGGTCGGCGACCGCCCGGTGCGCCACGACGTCCAGCTGCTCGGTGCCGGTCGGCTCGTCGGCCTGGTGCACGTCGGCGGTGTCGGGGTCGGCGGGGCGATGGTGGTGCTCACCGACGTGCGGGGCGAGGTCGTGGCCACCACGGCGACCGCCGCGGACGGGCACTACGCGTTCGGCGACCTGGTGGGCGGTTCGTACGCGCTGACCGTCACCGCGCCGAACTACCGGCCGGTGGCCAACTCGGTGACGGTGACCGACGGCGAGCAGACCACCGCCGACGTGGTGCTGCAGAGCGGGGCGCAGCTGACCGGCGTGGTCCGGTCGGCCAACCTCGGGGTCGCGGTGCCGGACGCGCGGGTCACCCTGCTGAACTCCGGCGGGGCGGTCGTCGGCGCGGCCACCACCGACGTCGACGGCAACTACACCTTCACCGACCTGCCCGACGGTGAGTACACGGTGATCGCCACCGGTTACCCGCCGGTCGCCACGTCGCTGCGCCTGTCCGGCGAGACGAGCACGCACGACGTCGAGCTCGGCTACCCGGACGCCGACTGAGCAGTGGTGGTGGGGGGGGGGGGCCCCCCCCCCCCCCCCCCCCGGCGGGGGCGGGGGGGGGGGCCCCCGGGGGGGGGCGCCCCCCCCCCCGGGGGC
>NZ_JBEPDU010000094.1:0-9564 GCF_040300525.1 Saccharopolyspora sp. NPDC000359
AGCCCGAGCCGGCTACAACGGCCTCCGCCTCCCCACCACCTGACCCCACCGACCCCGAACACCCGGCACCCGGCACCCGGCACCCGGCACCCGGCGAGTCCACAGTTTCAACTGAAACTGTAACCCGAGCCTTCGGGGTAGACCACAGTTTCAACTGAAACTGTGGTCGGAGCCCTCCGCGGTGGACCACAGCTTCAATTGAAACTGTAACCCGTACCTCGGGACACAGTTCCAATTGGGCCATGTTCGAGCTTCGGCGGGGCGCAGTCTCCACCGGGACTGCAGTCGGCGCCTCGGGGTGCGGTTCCAGTTGGGAGCGTGCCTCCAGTCCCCGAGTCGGTCGCAGTTTCAATTGAAACTGCGGTTGGGCCTCAGGGCGGATCGCAGTTTCAATTGAAACTGCAACCCGTACCTGGGGACGCAGTTCCAAGTGGGACTGTGTGAGCGGTTGGGGTGGGTCGTGGTTTCACCAGGAACTGCGATCGTTTCCGAACCTGCGCTCAGCTTCCCTGGGAACGGTGCTCGGTGTTCGAGGTCGTCCATTGATCCGGTGCGGACTGCGCCCGAGGCCTGGTGCGGATCGGAGTTCCGTTTGGATCCGCGCCAGTCCCGGGTGAGATCCCAGTTCCGGTCAAGAGTGTGCTCGCCTGCGGCGTCGGGTGGGGAAATGGTCCCGGAGTCCGGACCAGGGGTTCTGGTGATCGCAATTCCGAGGGAAGTCAGATCTCTGACCTCCCTCGGAACTGCATCTTCCGGTGCCGCGCCGGGGTCAGGTGGACCAGCGGTAGCGGCGTTCTGGGCGGCCGGTGCCGCCGTAGCGGAGGCGGACCTCGGCGCGGCCGGTGTCGGTGAAGTGCTCCAGGTACTTGCGGGCGCTGACGCGGGAGAGCTCGCTGGCCTCGGCGCATTCCGTTGCCGAGAGGTCGCCGCCCGCTTCGGTCGCTTCGCGGAGGATGCGCTCGACGATGTCCGCCGTTTCGTTGGTCAGGCCCTTCGGTGGGGTCGCGCGGCGGGTGCGGGTGCCGAAGAGGCGGTCGACGTCCTGCTGCTCGGCGGGGGCGTCGCCGGGCAGTTCGCTGAGCTTGGTGTGCAGCGCCCGGAACGCCTCCAGCTGGTCGCGCAGCGCCTCGAAGCTGAACGGCTTGATCAGGTAGTGCAGGGCGCCGCCGCGGATCGCGCCGCGCACCGTGTCCAGGTCGCGGGCGGCGGTGATCACGATGACGTCGGGGTCGGCCGTCGGGTGCGCGCGCAGCTGCCGCAGCACCGACAACCCGTCGACGTCGGGCAGGTAGATGTCGAGCAGGACCAGGTCGGGGCGCAGCTCCTCCACCGCGTGCACCACCTCGGTCCCGGTGTGCGCGGCCGCGACGACCTCGAACCCGGGCACCCGCGCCACGTACCCGCTGTGGACCTTGGCGACCATGAAGTCGTCGTCCACCACCAACACCTTGATCATGCCTGCGGTCCTCCCAGCGGCAGCCGCGCGGTGAACACCGCGCCGCGTGCGTTGTGCACCTGCACCGAGCCGCCGCGACGATGACAGATCTGCCTGGTCAAGGCCAGCCCCAGCCCGCGATCACCGCCGCGCGCGGCCTTGGTGGTGAAGCCGTGCCGGAACACCTCCTCGACGATCTCGGCGGCGACCCCGGGACCGGAGTCGCGCACCACCACGACGACCTCGTCGGTGCTGCGCAGGTCGACCTCGATCCAGCGGTCGGCGCCGGTCGACCCCTCCAGCGCGTCCAGCGAGTTGTCCACGAGGTTGCCCAGCACCGTGACCAGGTCGGCCGACAGCTCCTCGTCGATCTCGGGCAGGTAGCTGCCCTCGTCCAGCCGCAGCCCGACGCCGCGCTCGGCGGCCAGGCTGGCCTTGGCGATCAGCAGCGCTGCGGTCGCCGGGTCGTGGATGCGCGCGGTGACCTCGGCGTGCCACTGCTCGTGGTCGTGGCTGGTGCGCAGCACGTAGCGCTGCACCTCCTCGTACTCGCCCAGCTCGATGAGCCCGGAGATGGTGTGCAGCCGGTTGCTGAACTCGTGGGCTTGGGCGCGCAGCGTGTCGGTGGTGTCGCGGTGCACGGCGAGTTCCCGCTGCAGGTCGACGAGTTCGGTGCGGTCGCGCATGGTGACCACCGCGCCGACCGAGGAGATCGGCATCCGGTTGAGCACCACGACCATGCCGCGCCGCAGCACGATCTGGTCCACCCCGTCGGTGCGGCCGGTGAGCACGTCGCGGGCGCGGTCGTTGAGGTCCAGCGAGTCGATGTCGCGGCCCACGCAGTCGTCGGGCAGCGACAGCAGCTGCCGCGCCTGGTCGTTGACCAGCGTGATGCGGTTCTGCTCGTCGACGCCGAGCACGCCTTCCCGCACGCCGTGCAGCAGCGCCTCGCGGTGCTCGACCAGCCGCGTGATCTCACGCGGCTCCAGCCCCAGCGTCTGCCGCTTGACCCGGCGCGCCAGCAGCACCGATCCGGCGACCCCGAGGAACGTGGAGAAGGCGAGCAGCGCCAGCGGGTTCTCGGGTGCCTCGCGCAGGCCTTGGAGCACGTCGGGGGTGTTGCTGCCGGCTGCGACCACGCCGATGATGTGCGCGTCGTCGGAGATCACCGGCACGTGCGCCACCAGCGACTCCACGCCGTCGGTGCGGACCTCGCCGACCCACGAGCGGCCCTGCAGCACCGTGCTGTCGCCCAGTGGCAGCGGTTTGCCGCGCTGGCCGGGGTCGGGCGAGGTGAGCACGATGCCGCGGTGGTCGGCGATGATCACGTCGTCGGCACCGGAGAGGCTGCGGGCGCTCTCGGCGAAGATCGGCAGCGCGTCGCGCCGGATGGTGTTCTGCAGGCTGACCCGCACGCCGTCGGTGGCGGCCAGGTCCTCGGCGACGGAGAGCATCCGGCGGCCTTCGGTGGCCCGGAAGGCGATGTCGGACTGCGCCACGGAGAACACCGCGACCGAGGTGAGCAGCGCGAAGACGATCAGCAGCTGCCAGCTGAGCAGCTGCCGGGACAGCGACGCCTGCACCCGCAGCACGATGGTCACCTCCGCCTCGACCAGGTGCGGGAACGTTAACCCGTACCTGGTCCGAGACCCGAACACCGCCCGCTGGGCCCGGTTACACAAGTGACAGAAGTGCCGATAGTGGCAAAAGCGCGACAACGCCGGTGCGCGCGGGCAGCATGTCCCACATCACGTTCCTGCCACTTCCGAGCGGTGGCTGACCAGCGGAATCCCGCTGGTGATCGCGTGATTCCGCGGCGCTGAGGCGCAGGCCGCGGAAGCGCGCGACCGATGGGCGCCGTCAACCCCCGGACGCCCATCCCGTGAGGCGGCCCGGTCGCAAATCCCCCGGCGACCGGGCCACCAACGCGCCGGCCACCCCCGGCGAGGGCTTCGAGGGATCGCCGATGACTCCCCCGCTCGGTCGAGGCGCTCGGCCAGCTCCGCGTAGCGCTCCTCAGCGTTGTCGGTGCTGATGCCGGTGGCGATCGTGATCGCCCCGGCGTGCACCCCTTCGGCGCCAGATCCAGGTGCAGTGCGCGGGGGGCCCGCCGCCCAGCCCGACGTTGCCGACGAACGGCGCCGGGACCATCGACGACATCCGGTGGTCAGCGGCAGTGTGCCGCTGGCACGCCGGAGCATCGCGGGCACGTGGTTGACGGTGACCCCGCCGCCGAGCGTGCTCAAGGCGAACTGCGCGAACGCGGCCTCGGGGCGCCGACGACCTGATCGGCGCGCCTTGTGAGCAGCGGCGCGGCTTCGACGGGCGGTGAGTTCCGGCCGCGTTGCGACTTGGGTGGCAACCGTGGTGTTTTGCCGGTCGGCTTTGTACCGTGCTCGGCATCGACCAGTGGAGGTCTCGATGTCGGCTGTGCTCAGCGCCGGTGCGGCGGTGCAGGCGAACCACTTCGACGCCTGGCAGCAGGTCATCTCGGGTGCGTTCGTGCCGTTGCGGGCCAGCGGTCCGCAGCAGGCCCGCTTCCGGGCCCGGATCCGGTCCCACCACGTCGGCGCGGTGCACCTGTCGGAGATCTCCGCCTCGCCGCACCGGGTTTCGCGCACCTCGAAGCTGATCCGCGGCGGCGACTCGGGCCAGCTCAAGGTCAGCCTGCAGCTGCGCGGCAACGCGGTGGTGTGCCAGGACGGTCGCGAAACCCTGCTCGCGCCGGGCGACTTCACGCTCTACGACACCAGCCGCCCCTACACGCTCAACTTCGACGAGTCGTTCCGCTCGATCGTGCTGATGTTCCCCCGCGAGCTGCTGCGGCTGCGCCCGAGCGACCTGGCCGGGCTGCGTGCCCGGCGCTTCGACGGCCGTCACGGCACCGGGCGGTTGGTGCGCTCGCTGGTGCAGGAGCTGTGCGTGCGCGAGGACGCAGCCGGGTCGCGCTCGGGCCTGCTGATCTGCGACGCGGTGCTGGACGTGCTGGCCGCGGCGGTGGAGGACAGCGCCGAGCCCGCCGCGGCGCGCGGTGACCTGCTGGGGCGGCTGCGCTCGTTCATCGAGGAGCACCTCGCCGACCCCGAGCTGGGGCCGGAGGCGATCGCGGCGCAGAACCACATCTCGGTGCGCTACCTGCACAAGCTGTTCTCCGCCGACGGGGTCCCGGTCAGCGGCTGGATCCGGGCCCGCCGCCTGGAGCGCTGCCGCCGCGACCTGGCCGACCCGGAGCTGGCGGAACTGCCGGTCAGCGCCATAGCGGGTCGCTGGGGTCTGCCCAACGCCGCGCACTTCTCCAGGCTGTTCAAGGCGACCTTCGGGGTCTCCCCGCGCGAGTACCGGGCGGCGCACCTCGGCGGCTGAGCGGTCGCCGCGCGTGCGCGGGTGGACAAGTGGTGTTCACGCGCGGGCAAGAAGCGGGGGCGGGTAGGCCCGCAGAGTGGTCGGCGTCGCCAGCCACCAGGAGGAGACCGTGCGCCGACAACTGTTCATCGGCGGGAGCTGGGTGCCTGCCGCCGACGGGGCCGAGCTGCTCACCCACGACCCGGCCACCGGCGAACTGCTGGGCCGCTGCGCCGACGCCGGTGCGGCCGACGTCGACCGCGCGGTCGCCAGCGCGCGCGAGGCCTTCGCCGACCCGGGCTGGCGGGAGATGCCGCCCGCCGCGCGGGCGCGGCTGCTGTGGCGCATCGCCGACCTCATCGAGGGCTCCGCCGACGACCTCGCCGAGCTGGAGACGCGAGACCAGGGCCAGCCGATCGGCGTGGCACGCGGGGTCAGCGTGTCGATGGCCGCCGAGGTGTTCCGCTACTACGCCGGGTGGTGCACCAAGCTGGAGGGCGCCACCTCCCCGGTGTCGGTGCCCGGCGCGCTGCACTACACCCGCCGCGAGCCGGTCGGGGTGTGCGCGCTGATCACGCCGTGGAACTTCCCGCTGATGATCGCCGCCTGGAAGCTCGCCCCCGCGCTGGCGTGCGGGAACACCGCGATCCTCAAGCCCGCGGAGCAGACCCCTCTGTCCACAGTAGAGCTCGCGCGGTTGTGTGCGGCGGCCGGGGTGCCCGCCGGGGTGGTGAACTGCCTGACCGGCGGCCCGGACGCGGGCCGGGCGCTGGCCGAGCACCCGGCGGTGGACAAGGTGTCGTTCACCGGGTCCACCGAGGTCGGCAAGAAGATCGTGGTGGCCGCGGCGGGCAACCTCAAACGGGTCAGCCTCGAACTGGGCGGCAAGGCGCCCAGCATCATCGCCCGCGACGCCGACATCGACGCCGCGGTGGCCGGCAACCTGCAGGGCGCGCTGCTCAACTCCGGCCAGGTGTGCGCCGCCTACACCCGCTTCTACGTGGACAGCAAGCGCGTCGACGAGTTCGCCACCAAGATCGCAAAGGTCGCTGCGGGCCTGCGGCTGGGCGCCGGGCTCGACCCGGACACCGAGCTCGGCCCGCTGGTCTCGGCCGAACACCTCGAGCACGTCGCCGGGTACGTCGAAACCGGCCTGGCCGAGGGCGCCCAGCTGGTCACCGGCGGCAGCCGCGGCGACGGGCCGGGCCACTTCTTCCGCCCGACCGTGTTCTCCGGGGTCACCGACGAGATGACGATCGCCCGGGAGGAGATCTTCGGGCCGGTGCTGTCGGTGCTGCCCTACGACGACCCCGAGGAACTCCCGGCGCGGGCCAACGACACCGAGTACGGCTTGGCCGCCTGCGTGTGGACCAGGGACCTGGCCACCGCGCACCGCACCGCCGCGGCGATCCGGGCGGGCAGCGTGTTCGTCAACATGCTCCCGCTGCTGGACCCCGCCGCGCCGTGGGGCGGCTTCGGGTCCAGCGGCTGGGGCAGGGAGATGGGTGCCCACGCGCTGGACGAATTCACCGAGACCAAGGGAGTCTGGGTGAACTTGGGTTGAGCAGTGCAGATCGGAACTTCGAGAGGTTGGGCGCCATGACGATGCACCCGCTGGAACCGCTGAGCGCGGCGGAGGTCCTGCGAAACCGAGATGTCCTGCAGCAGGCGGGCCTGCTGCGCGAGTCGACCCGCTTCCCCCTGGTGCAGCTGGCGGAACCGGACAAGGCCACCGTGCTCGCGCACCGCGACGGCGACCCGGTGGAGCGCCGGGCGCGCTCGGTGCTGCTGGACGTCAAGACCGGGGAGCTGACCACCACCCTGGTCTCGCTGACCAGCGGTGAAGTGGTGGGCAAGGCCGTGGTGAACCCGGTCGAGCAGGGCCAGCCGCCGGTGATGCTCGACGAGTACGAGCTGGTCGAGCGCGTCGTGCGCGACGACGAGACCTGGCAGCGCGCCATCCGCGACCGCGGCTTCGACGACCTCACCAAGGTGCGGGTGTGCCCGCTGTCGGCCGGGTGGTTCGGCGTCGCCGAGGAGAGCGGCCGCCGCATGCTGCGGGCCCTGGCCTTCGCCCAGAACAGCCCGGACGAACTGCCCTGGGCGCACCCGATCGACGGACTGGTGGCCTACGTCGACGTGATCGAGCAGCGGGTGCTGGAGGTGGTCGACGACCGGAAGTTCCCGGTACCGGCCGAGAGTGGCGACTACACCGACGAGGCGGTGACCGGCCCGCTGCGCGACACGCTGCGCCCGATCGAGATCACCCAGCCCGAGGGGCCCAGCTTCCAGGTCGACGGGCACGAGGTGCGGTGGGAGAACTGGCGGTTCCGCATCGGCTTCGACCCGCGCGAAGGCCTGGTGCTGCACCAGCTGTCGTTCCGCGACGGCGACCGCGAGCGGCCGGTGGTCTACCGGGCCTCCATCGGCGAGATGGTGGTCAACTACGGCGACCCGTCGCCGGCCCGGTTCTGGCAGAACTACTTCGACTCGGGCGAGTACTCGCTGGGCAAGCTCGCCAACGAGCTGGTGCTCGGCTGCGACTGCCTCGGCGAGATCCGCTACTTCGACGCGGTGGTGGCCCAGGAGGACGGCACGCCGCGCACCCTGCGCAACGCGGTGTGCATGCACGAGGAGGACTTCGGGGTGCTGTGGAAGCACACCGACGTGTTCACCGGCACGGCCGAGACCCGGCGGCAGCGGCGGCTGGTGGTGTCCTTCTTCGTCTCCGTCGGCAACTACGACTACGGCTTCTACTGGTACCTCTACCTGGACGGCACCATCCAGCTGGAGACCAAGGCGACCGGCATCGTGTTCACCTCGGCCTACCCGGAGGAGGGCACGCGCTGGGCCAACGAGCTCGCCCCCGGCCTCGGCGCCCCGTACCACCAGCACCTGTTCGGCGCGCGGCTGGACATGATGGTGGACGGCACCCGCAACGCGGTGGACGAGGTGGCGGCCCAGCGGGTGCCGATCAGCGCGGACAACCCGCACGGCAACGCCTTCACCCGCAGCGTCACCCGGTTGGCGCGGGAGAGCGATGGCGGGCGCGAGGCGGATCCGGCCGCGGGCCGCGCCTGGCACGTGGTCAACACCGAGCGCACCAACCGCCTCGGCCAGCCGGTCGGCTACGCGCTGCTCCCGCAGGGCACCCCGGTGCTGCTGGCCGACCCGGAGTCCTCGATCGCCCAGCGCGCCGCGTTCGCGACCAAGCACCTGTGGGTCACCCAGCACGCCGAGGACGAGCGCTACCCGGCGGGGGAGTGGGTGAACCAGAGCCACGGCGGTGCGGGCATCCCGGCGTTCACCGCGGCGGACCGCAGCATCGACGGCGAGGACATCGTGCTGTGGCACACCTTCGGCCTGACCCACTTCCCCCGCCCCGAGGACTGGCCGATCATGCCGGTGGACTACTGCGGCTTCACCCTGAAGCCGGTGGGCTTCTTCGACCGCAACCCCACCCTCGACGTCCCACCCAACCCCAGCACCGGCTCCCACTGCTGCGAGAGCTGACCGCGTGGTCGTGAGTGCGTAACAGTGTTCGAACACTGTTACGCACTCACGACAAACCGGTGCGGACCGTGACTGCGTAGGTTGGTGAGACGTCCGTTGGGTTTTTGTCAGTTGTCCACAACTGACGAGTTCATCCACAGATTTCGGCCACGGGGTGCGGGCGGCGGAGCCGACTGCCGATTTCGAGGGCATGCCAACGAATTCGAAGTGGTCCCGTCATGTGTCGTTGTCCCCAGCAGAGGAGGAGCGCTGGCAGAAGGCGCTCGACGCGCAGCACGGCGTGATCTCCAATGCGCAGCTCCGCGACTTCGGCCTGTCCCAGGACTTCGCGAACGCGCAGATCGAGGCACGGCGTTGGCAACGAGTCGTGCCTGACGTGTTCGCGGTCTTCACCGGGCCGCTGCCCAGGTCGTCGTTGATCAGCGCGGCGTTGTGCTACGGCGGACCTTGGGCCGTGCTGAGCCACCGGACCGCCGCCGAGGAGTGGGGGATGCTGCCGATCGCCGACGGCGAACCGGTGCACATCACCGTGCCGTACGGGAATTCCGCTGTGTCCCAGCGGCCGGTCGTCCAAGTGCACCGGTCCCGCGCGTTCCGCCACATCGTGGCCCACTCGGAACCACCGCGGACCAACCGCGAGGACACGGTGATCGACGTGGCGGTCGCCGAGCCGACGGCCGCCGCGGCGCGGGACCGCTTGGTGCACCTGGTCGGCTCCAACCGGTTGGCGGTGTGGCGGGTGCAGGCGCAGCTCGAGTTCCGGCCGCCGTACCGCTACCGCAAGGCGTTGAAGGACGCGCTGCAGCTGCTGACCGGTGGTGCGCTGTCGGTGCTGGAGGCGGAGTACTTGCGGGACGTGGAGCAGGCGCACGGCCTGCCGGCTGCCCACCGGCAGGCGCCGTTCGTGGTGGACGACCTGGTCCTCTGGGAGGACGTGGTCTACGACGATGCGGGTGTGTGCCTGACCGTGCGCCTGGACGGGCGGGAGTTCCACGAGTCGCGCCGCATCGCCTTCCGGGACCGGCGGCGTGACAACGCTGCCGAGCTGGCGCAGCGGGCGCGGCTGACCTACGGCTGGCACGACGTCCACACCGATCCCTGCGGCGTGGCGCGGGAGGTCGTCACCGTGTTGCGCCGCGAGGGCTGGCGGGGCACACCCCGCTCCTGCCCGCGTTGCCCGGCATGAGGGGGTCGTGAGTGCGTAACGGGGGGGGTAAAAAGTTTAGAAAAAAAAAACCCCGCGCGGGGCGGGGGGGGGGCGGGCCGGGGGGAGA
>NZ_JBEPDU010000095.1:0-2830 GCF_040300525.1 Saccharopolyspora sp. NPDC000359
TTTTTTTTCTGTTTCTTTGTTTCGGGTGGTCTGGCCCCCATGTTACCACCCCGGCGGCCTCTGGGGGGGGTGTGGGGGGGGGTGCCCGGGAGCACCCCGCACGTCGACCGGTCAGGACAGGTCGTGCCCGTGGGCGACCTTCGGGCCCTGGTCGAAGCTCTGGGCCATCATCGTGCTCTGCGCCGCGCGCAGCTGGGCGCGCTCCGCGCGGGTCTGCATGCCGTTGACCGCCTCAGTGCTCTGCGAGTAGGCCTGGACCACGTCAGCGATGCCCTTGGTCATCCGCTCCAGCGCCACCCGGTCCACATTGGACAGGTTGTCCTGCGCGCTGTGGTAGTTCGGGTCGAACGCGATGCCCGCGGTGCCACCCCACTTGGCGGCCTGCTCCTCGGTCTTCACCTCTTCGACACCGGTGTGCATGCCGCCGGACGGGATGCCCACCGCGATGAACTCGCCGTAGTCCGAGCGCCCGTTGAACTCGCTGGGCTCCGACTCGATGCCCTGCTCGGCCATCGCCGCCAGGAAGTCGTCCTTGATCTGACCCGAGCCCTGCGGCCCCGACGGGCCACCGGTCGAGCCGTCACCGTCGTAGACGAAGTACCCGGCGTTCGGCGAGCCGATCATGTCGAAGTTCAGGTACAGCGCGATGTCGAGCTGCTCCTCGAAGCTCAGGCCCTGCACGTACTTCGTCGAACCGACCAGGCCCGACTCCTCCGCGCCCCACCAGGCGAACCGCACCGCGTTCTCCACGTCCGGGCTGCCGCCCAGCTTCAGCGCGGTCTCCAGCAGACCGGCGCTGCCGGTGCCGTTGTCGTTGATGCCCGGGCCCTCCGGCACGCCGTCCAGGTGCGCCCCGGCCATCACCACGTTGTCGGTGCGCCCGGTCTTGGTCTGCGCGATGACGTTGCGGGTGGTCACGGACTCGAAGCGCGCCTGCACGTCCAGCTGCACCTCGGCCCCGACCTGCCCGGACAGCGCCTCGCCGACCTGCTTGGTGACCCCGGCGGTGGGGATGCGCCCCGCCTCGGAGTCGCCGAGGGTGCCGTTGAGCGGCCCCTCGACGTTGTTGTAGATGATCGCGCCCACCGCACCGGCCTCCGACGCGAGCTGCTGCTTCAGCGCGAAATCGCAGGAACCGCGGGAGATCAGCACAACCGACCCGGTGACGTCCGTGCCGTCGAAGTCGGTGGCCTCGCAACCCGGAGTGTCGTCGACCGGCAGGACCGCCAGCGGAGCGGTCAGCCCGCCCTGCGGGGTCGCCGGGGAGTACTCCAGCGCGTCACCCTCGGTCGGCTGATTAGCGACGGAAAGGCTGAAGGAGTCCTTGAAGTAGGCCTCGTAGGTGAACTCCGGGGTGGACACGTCGAACCCGGCGCGCTGCAGCTTGCCGACGACGTAGTCCACGCTGGCCTCGTAACCCGGCTGACCGGAGGCGCGGTTCCCGCCGTTCTGGTCGGCGATCCGCTGCAACGCGATCAGGTGACGGTTGACGGCGTTGCCGTCGATGCTCTCACCGAGGTTCGCCGGGGCCGCGCTGGCCGGGCTCACCACGAGCACCGCGGCCGCGCAGCCCGCGGCCAGAGCAGTGATCGAACGCCTGGATGTGATGGTTCGCAAACTCATCATGCTCCCCGTTTCGGGTGGATTTCCTGGCGGCAAGCCTTGAGAGGATCACGCTGCGAAGTCAAGGCTCTACCGGGAAGAGTTAAGAACCAGGGATGAATTCCCGTTTTTACCGTATTGTGCGGCTGATCCCCGCCCCGCGCACCGCGCGGACCGTCCGGTTCGGACTACCGTCGCGGACATGTACGCGATCGCGATCCGAGAGCCCGGCGAACCCGACGTCCTGGAGTGGACCGAGCACCCCGACCCGCGACCGGGTCCGGGCGAGGTGCTCATCGACGTCGTCGCCAGCGCGGTCAACCGCGCGGACCTCAGCCAGCGCGAGGGGAACTACCCGCCGCCGAAGGGCGCCAGCGACATCCTCGGCCTGGAGTGCTCCGGCACCATCGCCGAACTGGGTGAGGGCGTCGAGGAGTGGCAGGTCGGCGACGAGGTCTGCGCGCTGCTGGCCGGCGGCGGTTACGCCGAACGCGTCGCGGTGCCCGCCGCGCAGGTGCTGCCCAAGCCCGCCGGGGTCGACCTGGTGGAGGCCGCCGGGCTGCCCGAGGTGTGCTGCACCGTCTGGTCCAACGTGGTGATGGAGGCCGGACTCCGAAGTGGACAGCTGCTGCTGGTGCACGGCGGCTCCGGCGGCATCGGGACCTGCGCGATCCAGGTCGGCCGGGCCCTCGGCGCGCGGGTCGCGGCGACCGCGGGGTCGGCGGAGAGCCGCCAGTTGTGTGCCGAGCTCGGCGCGGACCCGGTGATCAACTACCGGGACGAGGACTTCGTCCCGGTGGTGAAGGAGCTCGGCGGCGCCGACGTCGTACTGGACAACATGGGCGCGTCCTACCTGGACCGGAACCTCTCCGCGCTGGCCCCCGACGGGCACCTGGCGGTCATCGGCATGCAGGGCGGCCGCAAGGCCGAGCTGGACCTGGGGAAGATGCTGGTCAAGCGGCTGCACCTGTCGGTGCTGGGGTTGCGCGGCCGACCGCTGTCGGGCCCGCACGGCAAGGCCGCCATCGTCAGCGACGTGCGCGAGCGGCTGTGGCCGGTGGTCGAGGCGGGCCGGGTCCGGACCCCGGTGCACGACCGCATCCCGCTGCGCGAGGCGTCCCGCGCCCACGCCCTCCTCGAAGCGGGCAACGTCCGCGGCAAGATCCTCCTGGTCCGCTGACCCGTGAGCGGCAACGGTGGCCCACACAACCATCCCCACTCACGACCC
>NZ_JBEPDU010000095.1:2928-9111 GCF_040300525.1 Saccharopolyspora sp. NPDC000359
CCCACGCAACCACCTCGTGAGCGGCAACGGTGGCCCAAGCAACCATCCCCACTCACGACCCCACGCAACCACCTCGTGAGCGGCAACGGTGGCCCAAGCAACCATCCCCACTCACGACCCCACGCAACCACCTCGTGAGCGGCAACGGTGGCCCACACAACCATCGCCACTCACGAGTGGTTAGGTGAGTTCGGCGACGGCGCGGATGAGCTGGTCGACCTCGTCGGCATTGGTGTAGTGGGCCAGGCCGACGCGGACCGCGCCGCCGACCTCGCCGACACCGAGGACCGCGAAGACACCGTGGGTGCCGGGGTCGGCGAAGGCGCAGACCCCGCGCTCCGCGAGGTGCTCGACCGCGTCCACCGCCTTCACCCCGGAAACCGTGAACGCCATCGACGGAACCCGGCGCATCGCGTCGCCGATCAGCATCACGTGGTTCATCCGGCGAAGCCCGTTGGTCAGGTTCGCCAGCAGCCCCGCCTGGTACGACTTCACCGAGCCCAGCGAGGTCAGCAGCCGCTCCCGGCGCGGCCCCACCGCGGCGTCGTCCAACCCGGCCAGGTAGTCCACCGACGCCACCAGCCCGGCCAGCAGCGGGTAGGCGGGCGGACCGAGCTCCATGCGCTCCGCACCGCGCGCGCCGGGCTCCAGCGCCACCGACGGGAGCTGGTCGAGCATCGCCGCGTTCTTGAACACCAGCGCGCCCACCGGCGGCCCGCCCCACGCGGAGGCGTTCACCGCCACCACGTCGGCACCCATCGAGGTGATGTCCAGCGGGACGAACGGCGCCGCCGCCGAGGCGTCCACCACGACCAGCGCGCCGTGCTCGGCCGCTGCTTCCGCGGCCTGCCGCACGTCCGGCCGGGTGCCCACCGCGCCGGAGGCAGCGGTGATCGCCACCACCTTCGTGCGCGGGGTGACCAGCTCCTGGTACTGCCAGGTGGGCAGCTCGCAGGTCTCGATGTCGACCTCGGCCCAGCGCACCGTGCCGCCGGAGCGCTGCGCCACCCGCTGCCACGGCGCGACGTTGGCCGGGTGGTCCAGCCGGGAGACGACCACGTCGTCACCGATCATCCAGCCATCACCCAGCGCGTCGGCCAGCCGTTGCAGCAGGACGGCGGAGTTGGGACCGAGCACCACCCCGGCCGGGTTCGCCCCGACCAGGTCAGCAATTGCGCGACGGGCGGCTTCCACGATCGCCTCGGCGCGCTGCGAGGCGGGGAAGATCCCGCCCGGACCGGATACCGGGGCCCGCAGCGCCGTCGACGCCGCGGTCGCCACTTGTTCAGGAACCTGCATGCCTGCCGGGGCGTCCAGGTGCACCCACCCGTCGCCGAGCGCGGGGAAGAGCCCGCGAACCGCCGCGACGTCGAACGCCATGGGGAACACGTTACGTACGGGGCGGGCGGTACCGGCTGCCGGGTGGTCGATATCGCACCACTTCGTCACCCGTGTGCCCGGCCGGGTGACGTGGTGTAATCGAGCGCCCGTCCCCGACCTCCCGCCGTCGCGGCGGTGCCCGACCAGGCGGGGCGGGTCCGGGAACGGGCCGCGACCTGTGGCGGACCGAACAGGTCGGCACCGGTCGTCGCGCACTCGAAGCGTCCCGCAACGCGCCAGGATGGAGACATGACCCGCGAAGACAGTGAGGGCAGGCCGCAGGTGTTCGTGGTCGGCGAGGACGGCAAGCCGCTCGGCGCCATGGCCGAAGGCGAGCAGTCCGAGCGCGGCGAGGACATCAACGAGCTGGTCGAGCAGCCCGCCAAGGTGATGCGCATCGGCACCATGATCAAGCAGCTGCTGGAGGAGGTCCGCGCGGCGCCGCTGGACGAGGCCAGCCGCAGCCGCCTCAAGGAGATCCACCAGTCCTCCATCCGCGAGCTGGAGCAGGGCCTGGCCCCGGAGCTCATCGAGGAGCTGGAGCGGCTGTCGCTGCCGTTCGCCCAGGAGTCCACCCCGTCGGACGCGGAGCTGCGGATCGCCCAGGCCCAGCTGGTCGGCTGGCTGGAGGGGTTGTTCCACGGCCTGCAGACGGCGCTGTTCGCCCAGCAGATGGCGGCCCGCGCCCAGCTGGAGCAGATGCGCCGCGGCCTGCCGTCGGGCGGCGCTGCCGGAGGCGACGACCACGGCGGCCACACCCGCGGTACCGGCCAGTACCTGTGAGCCACCCCGGCGACCGGTGTTCGCAGTTTCAATTGAAACTGCGAACACCACCCACGGGCTTTCGCAGTTTCAATTGAAACTGCGGCCCCTCGGGGCGGGTCGCGCACAGCGCGTGGGGTGCCGTTCCGGGCGGTTGCGCCGTGGAGTGATGCCCTGGCCCGGAGTGCACTCCACCGATCGGTACTCTGACGCACTGTGCAGTCCACGAGCACGGTAGACCGCCCCCCGGCGCCCCCGGAAACTTCGTCGCGAAGCTGGCGCAAGGCAGCCAAGGACCTCAGCGACGGATTCTCGCAGCGCCAGCTTTGGGCGCACCTCGGTTGGCAGGACATCAAGCAGCGCTACCGCCGGTCAGTACTCGGCCCGCTGTGGATCACCATCGGCATGGGCGTCACCGCCGGTGGCCTCGGCCTGATGTACTCGACGATCTTCGGCCAGGACCCGGCCAACTACGTGCCGTACATGACCGTCGGGTTCATGATCTGGTACTTCATCCAGGGCTGCCTGCTGTCCGGTACCGAGGTCTTCATCCACAACGAGGGCCTGATCAAGCAGCTCCCCGCACCGATCAGCGTGCACGTGCTGCGCACGGTGTGGCGGGAGTTCCTGCTGTTCCTCCACAACCTCGTCGTCTACCTGATCATCCTGGTGATCTTCCAGCCGCCGGTGACCTGGACCGTGATCACCGCGATCCCCGCGTTCTTCCTGCTGCTGCTCAACGGCGGCTGGGTGGTGCTGCTCTTCGGCGTCGCCAGCACCCGGTTCCGCGACATCCCGCCGGTGGTGGGCAGCTTCATGCAGCTGCTGTTCTTCATGTCGCCGATCGTCTGGCCGATCGACGTGCTGGAGCAGAACGCCGGGCCGCGCGCCTGGTTGGCCCAGCTCAACCCGATCTACCACTTCGTGGAGATCGCGCGGGCTCCGATGCTGGGCACCGACCAGTCCTGGCACCACTGGGCCGTCGTGCTCGGGTTCACCGTCGGGGGTTGGCTGCTGGCGCTGTTCGTCATGCGCAACTACCGCGCACGTGTCGCCTACTGGGTCTGAGTGAGGTCCGAACTGTGGTCAGCATTGACGTCTGGAACGCAGCGGTCGACTTCCCGATCTTCGACGCGAAGTCCCGCTCGCTGAAGAAGGCCGTGCTCGGCAAGGCCGGCGGCAAGATCGGCACCGACAGCCGGGTGCCGATCATCGAGGCGCTGCACGACATCGACCTGTCGCTGCGGCACGGCGACCGGGTGGCCCTGGTCGGCCACAACGGTGCCGGGAAGTCCACCCTGCTGCGGTTGCTCAGCGGCATCTACGAGCCGACCCGGGGCAGCGCGCGGGTGGTCGGCAAGGTCGCGCCGGTGTTCGACCTCGGCGTGGGCATGGACCCGGAGATCTCCGGCTACGAGAACATCATCATCCGCGGCCTCTTCCTGGGCATGTCCCGCAAGGAGATGGAGAAGCGGATCGACGACATCGCCGAGTTCACCGAGCTCGGCGACTACCTGGCGATGCCGCTGCGCACCTACTCCACGGGCATGCGGGTGCGGCTGGCGCTGGGCGTGGTGACCTCGATCGACCCGGAGATCCTGATCCTGGACGAGGGCATCGGCGCGGTGGACGCGGAGTTCCTGGAGAAGGCGCGCGACCGGCTCAACGACCTGGTCAAGCGGTCCGGCATCCTGGTCTTCGCCTCGCACTCCGACGAGTTCCTGATCGAGCTGTGCAGCAGCGCCATCTGGATGGACAAGGGCGGCATCCGCGAGCAGGGGTCGCTGCGCGAGGTCCTGACGCACTACAAGGGGTACGACCCCTTCGAGCACCTCAGCGAGGAAACCCTGGCCCGGATCGGCGAGTCCGCGGCCACGATCGGGAGCAAAGAGGGCGCATGAGCACCGACTCCGCACAGCAGCTGCCTGCCGGGTCCGTAGTCGCGGTGATCGTCACCAGGCACCGTCGCGAGCTGCTGGCCGAGTCCCTGAAGGTCATCGCGAGCCAAACCCGGCTACCCGATCACCTGGTGGTGGTCGACAACGGGCCGGACCAGTCCGCCGAGGACGTGGTGGCGGACTGCGCGATCCCGTCCACCTACATCGGTTCGCAGCGCAACCTGGGCGGTGCGGGCGGCTTCGCGCTCGGCATGCTGACCGCGCTGTCGCTGGGCGCCGAGTGGGTGTGGCTGGGTGACGACGACGGCCGCCCGGCCGACGAGCACGCGCTGGAGACGCTGCTGGACGTCGCCACCAAGCGGCGGCTGGCCGCGGTGTCGCCGGTGGTGGTCAACATCGACACTCCGGACAAGCTGGCGTTCCCGCTGCGCCGCGGGCTGACCTGGAAGCGGCGGGTCAGCGAGCTCGGCGACGGCGACTTCCTGCCGGGCATCGCCTCGCTGTTCAACGGCGCCCTGTTCCGCGCCTCGACGCTGGACGTGGTGGGCGTGCCGGACTACCGGTTGTTCTTCCGTGGTGACGAGGTGGAGATCCACCGGCGGGTGCTGCGCTCGGGGCTGCCGTTCGGCACCACGCTGAAGACCCGCTTCCTGCACCCGGACGGCTCGGCGGAGTTCAAGCCGATGCTGGGTGGCCGGTTCCACGCGCAGGACCCGTCGGACGCGAACAAGCGCTACTACACCTACCGGAACCGGGGATACCTGCTGTCCCAGCCGGGGATGCGCAAGATCGGCGCGCTCGAGGTGGTCCGCTTCGGCCTGTACTTCGTGGGCCAGAAGCGCGACCCGAAGGCCTTCAAGGAATGGCTGCGCCTGGTCCGCCAGGGGCAGCGGGAGCGGTTCTTCCGCCGCTGACGGGTCGTGAGTGCGTAACAGTGTTCGAACACTGTTACGCACTCACGACCCCACGCGCGGCGGGGTGGCGATCCGGTCACCCGGTGGTCACGAAAGACTGAGAGTGGCCTGAGAGCAACCTGAGTCCGCAGCTCACGGGGTCGGCCGAGGTGTTCCTCTGCACACCCGCGGAACGCACCGAATGGGCCCGGACCAGCAACTACTATTCTCCACCCCGTGCTCAGTGGCCAGGAGGAAAGCCGCCGAACGGACGATGCGTCGGCGCGCACCGAGACGAACCCGCACCCGTCCGCGAAGCGGCTCAAGCTGTTCGCGACGGTCTTCGGCCTGCTCGGCACAGTGCTCGCCCTGGCGGTGCCCTTCCTCCCCGTCAACTACGACATCACCACGCTGAAGTGGCCGACGGCGGAGGGCACCAAGTCGGTGTCCGCACCGCTGATGAGCTACTCGCCGGTGTGGCTCAAGGCCGACGTCTCGTGCGCCTCGGCGCACAGCCTCGACGAGCGCACCAACGGCCCCGGCACCCTGCTGAGCACGAACCCGCCGTCGTCGGACTACGGCAACCTGACCGGGCTGGTGCTCCAGGTGGACAACAACCACCTGACCCTGCTCAACAAGGGCCAGCAGATCGGCACGGTGCCGCTGCCCGAGGGCGACTGCACCATCGCGCTGCACTCCGACGCCTACGAGACCACCGCCACCGTCGGCACCGAGTCGCTGGCCAAGCTGACCGGTGACCAGCGCCCGCAGCTGACCGGCATCTACTCCGGCCTCAACGAGACCATCGACGACGTGCGCGGCCTGTCCTTCGAGGCCCGCGTCGACAACCGCTACGAGAGCCAGGCGACCGCCATCAAGCTGGCCACGATGGCGCTGGCCGTGGCGGCGTTCATCGGCTCGGTGGTGTGCCTGCGGCGGCTGGACGTGCGCGCCGGGCGCCGTCCCCCGAAGTGGGCCCCGGCTGGCTGGTGGAAGCCGACGTTCCGCGACGCCTCGGTGATCGGGGCGCTCGTCGTCTGGTGGGCCATGGGCGCCATGACCTCCGACGACGGCTACATCCTGAACATCGCGCGGGCGCGCGAGAGCTTCGGGTACGTCAGCAACTACTACCGCTGGTTCGGCGGTCCAGAAGCCCCGTTCGGGTGGTTCTACGAGCTGTACGCGCTGTGGGTGCAGGTCTCCACCGCGACGCCGTGGGTGCGGTTGCCCGCGCTGCTGATGGGCATCGT
>NZ_JBEPDU010000096.1:0-9086 GCF_040300525.1 Saccharopolyspora sp. NPDC000359
TCGTGGTCGTTGAGCACCAGCACCGCCGAGGCGCGCGGGATGCCCGCCGCGACGTTGTCCGGGAAGCTGGAGATCCACTTGATCCCGTCCACCGCGGCGTCGCCGCCGAGCGCGGCGGGCAGCGCGATGATCCGGGAGTTGGGCCGGTCGGGGAAGCGCAGGAAGTACGACGGCGGGTTGACGGTGCCACCGGCGCCGTGCTGCCGGTAGGTGTCCGCGACGATGTCCACGACCTCCTGCTGCCGTTCGTGCAGCACCTGCTGCACCTGGCCACCCGGGATCACGACGAAGGGCGGGACCTGGACGTGTGCTGACATGGCCGGAGCTCCGTGTGCGGTCGAGCGCCTCAAGCGGACGCGGTGGTCGGGGAGTGGGCGGGAAGCTGCTGGGGCGAGCCCATCGCGACCAGCACTTCGCGGTCGCCGCGGTAGGGCTCGCGGCTGTGCGCGCAGGCCAGGTTGTCGACGACCAGGACGTCGCCGTCCTGCCACGGCGTGCAGCGGGTGTGCTTCTCGTAAACCTCGTTGATCAGGTCCACCACGTCGGGCTCGATCGGTTCGCCGGACCCGTAGCGGCTGGTGAACGGCAGGCCGTCGGGGCCGAGCTCGGCGACCAGGTATTCGCGGACCTCGGGTTGCATGGTCCACTCGCTGAGGAAGGCGATCTGGTTGAACCACAGGCGGCGGGCGCTGCGCGGATGCGCGATGACCGCGCGGCGGCGCTGGGTGGTGCGCAGCCCGGAGTCGCCGTCCCACTCGAAGTCGATGGCGTTGTCCCGGCAGTAGCGCTCGACCTCCGAGCGGTCCTCGGTGCCGAAGGCATCCTGCCACGGCATGCCGATCGCGCCGCCGTAGTTGCGGACCAGCTGCCAGCCCTCCCGCTCGAACCGGTCGACGAGATCGGCGGGCAGGGCCTCGAGCACGGCACCGGCGTCGGCCACCCCCGTCCCACCCCCGGACTCCGGGGCGCGCAGGCAGGTCACGACGAGCAGGCCCGGGCAGCGGAGCGCGTAGCTGAGCTCCTGGTGCATGCACATCGGTTGGTTGGCGGGCCACTCCGAGGAGGAGTAGACGCCGTCGGCGCAGGTGCGCCGCCGGGCGAACCCCTCCTTCTCGGGCAGCAGCGGGGCGGCCAGCGCCCGGCTCACCGACACCGCGTGGTCGACAGTGGACACTCCGGTGCCGCGGATCACGAACGCGCCGAGATCGTCCACCAGCTCGTGCAGCGCGGCGCGGTGCTCGGCGACCCACCCCGGTCCGGCCGGTGCGTCCGGGGCCTGCACGACCGGGGTCCGCCCGGCCTCCTCGAAGATCTTCACGGGGATGCCTTTCCGGTCGGCCGCTCGTCCAGCAGGGCAGCCAGCGATGCCAGCACGGGTGCGTCGGCGAAGTCGCGCAGCGCGATGCGCTGCTCCAGCCGGGTCAGGAGCTGGATCGCGGACAGCGAGGTGCCGCCGCGGGCGAAGAAGTCGTCCTCGCGGCCGATCTGGTCGGCCGGTACCCCCAGCACCTCGGACCACAGCAGCGCCAGCCGCTGCTCGGTGGGGGTCTCGGGCGGGGCGTGCGGCGCGTCGGCCGAGGCGCGGTCGGCCAGCTCGGTCAGCGCCTTCCGGTCGATCTTGCCGTTGTCGTTGACCGGGAGCGCGTCGAGGTGGTGGAAGCGCTCGGGGACCATGTAGTCGGGCAGCGCCTGCGCCAGGGGGGCCGCGAGCTGCTCTGCGGGCCTGGCCGGTCCGGTGTGGAACGCCACGAGGTGCTTGCCGCCGCCCGGGTCGGTGCTCACGACCACGGCGCTGTCGCCGACCCGGGGGATGCGCAGCAGCTCGTTCTCGATCTCGCCGATCTCGATGCGGAAGCCGCGGATCTTGACCTGGGCGTCCCGGCGGCCGAGGAACTCCAGCTTGCCTCCGGGCAGCCAGCGCCCCAGGTCACCGGAGCGGTACAGGCGGTTGCCCGGCCGGTGCGGGTCGGGCAGGAACACCGCGCGGGTGCGCTCCTCGTCGTTGATGTAGCCGCGCCCGACGCAGATCCCGGAGAACACGATCTCGCCGGGGGCGCCCAGCGGCACCGGCCGCAGCTGCTCGTCCACGACGTAGACGCGGGTGTTGCGCACAGGTGGGCCCAGCGGCACCCGGTCGTGGGCCGGGGGCTCGGTCATCACCTCGTGGTTGGTGTCGTCGGAGGTCTCGGTGAGGCCGTAGGCGTTGACCAGCCGCACCTGGGGCAGCGCCCCGAACCAGCGCTCGGTGAGCTCCTTCTTCACCGCTTCGCCGGTCACCGACGCGCACCGCAGGGCCAGGCGGTCGGCGCGCTGGCGGAGCTCGTCGAGCACCACGTCCAAGTAGGACGGGACCAGCTGCACCACTTCCACGCCGTGGTCGACGAGGTGGTCGGCGAAGCGGGCGCCGTCGACGATGGTCGCCTGCTCGACGAGCACGGTGCGGCCACCGATCAGCAGCGCAGCCACCAGTTGCCACAGCGAGATGTCGAAGCACTGCGGCGCGGTCTGGGCGATGACCGCGCCCTCCCGCAGGCCGAGGTCCTCGATCTTGGCCAGGACGTGGTTGAGCATGCCCAGGTGCTCGCACATGGCACCCTTCGGCTCCCCGGTGGAGCCGGAGGTGAAGTAGATGTAGGCGAGCTGGTCGGCGGCCACCCGCTGCCCGGGGTGCTCGGCGGAGTCGCCGATCCCGGCCAGCGGCACGGCGACGACCTCGTCGCCCAAGTCGGCGTGCGCGGCCTCGCCGGTCAGCGCGATGCGGCACTCGCTGCGCCGCAGCATCCGGTCGACCCGGGCGGCCGGGAACTCCGGGTCCACCGGCAGGTAGCAGCCGCCCGCCTTGAAGATCCCGAGCACGGCCGCCATCCAGTCCAGCGTGCGGTCGGACACCACGGCCACCACGTCCTCCGGGCGCAGCCCCCGGTCGAGCAGTTCCCGCGCGATGCCGTTGGCGCGCTCGTCGAGCTGCCGGTAGCTCCACTCGGTGCCGCGGTGCACGGCCGCGATCCGGTCGGGGTGGGCGCGGACGCGTTCTTCGAAGAGCTCGTGCAGGCGCCGGTCGGGCAGGTCCCGGTCCGGTCCGGCCAGCCCGTCGAGCTGCAGCTCCAGTTCGGCGAGCGGGAGCAGGGAGGCGCTGGTGTGGCGTTCGCCGGGCTGCCGGGTCATCAGGTCGAGCGCGGCGCGGTAGTACTCGCCGAGCCGTTCGACCTGGTCGGCGCTGAACTCCCCGGTCCGGAAGGACAAGCGCAGCCGGTCGCCAGCGGCGTCGGCCCGCACCCGCAGCGGGTGCGGCAGGGCGTCGGGGCCGTCGGAGAGGTCCAGGACTGCGTCGATCGGCGACCCGCTGTCGAGCAAGTCCGACGGGCAGGGCTCGTTCGCCCGCAGGTCGGCTTCCGCGTCGTGCACCGCGGACGCCAGCGCGCGCCAGGAGTCCTCGTCGGACAGCGCGACGGAGCACGGCAGCACGACCTGCGCCGGTCGGTAGCCGGTCAGCACCTGCGGTTCGCCGGTGACGGCGGCGATGACCTTGACGTGCGCGGTGAGCAGTGCGACTTCGACCGGCACACCCAGCGCCCGCGCCGCACCGCGCGCGGCACCAGGTGCGAGCTGGACCTCGTGCACGGCGGTGTCGCCGGTGGCCGGTCCCCGGTCCGCCCAGCGGGGCAGCGGGGTGCCGCGCCGTTCCACGACCGCCGCCCAGAACTCCCGGGGCGGCACGTCAGAACTCCACGCCGGGGGACTGGAACGCCGGGCCCAGCACGGTCTGCTCCCCGGGGCCCGACGGGGTGGTGAGCAGCTTCCGGGCCTGCACCTGGAGCTGGTACATCAGGCCGACCGCGTCGTCCAGCTCGTCCGGGTGCCCGTTGAACACCCGGCTGAGCCCGGTCATCATGTTCGTGTAGGACTCGTCGCACAGCTGGGAGTCCCGGCGCGCGGCGGAATTGGCCGGCAGCCGGTAGGTGTCCGGGTCGTCCACCATCGGGAACACGCCCTCCGCCTGGAAGCGGATCTCCGGGCCCTCGAAGACCCACTCGCCGCGGTCGTTGCGGATCAGCTGCCGCCCGTTGACGATCTCCTGGAACCGGTAGTAGTGGCCGAGCTCGTCGGGGTCGGCGATCCCGTCGTCGTCCAGGTCGTGCGGGCTGCCCTCGCCCTCCTCGATGATCTGGTGCAGGGCCAGCAGCGCCGAGCGCTTGTCGGTGACCCGGAACAGCGTCCCCGGCGCGTCCGGCCAGCTCACCTGCAGCGCCGGGTCACCGCTGAACAGCCGCCCGCCGTCGTCGAGGCGGCAGATGGCCCGCGCGATCTGGTTGTAGAACCAGCCGATGGTCTGCGGCGTGTACTCGGCCTTGGTGAACCACTCCTCCAGCCGGCGGATCGCGGCGTCGTCGGCGGACAGGACGTTGCCGGCGCGGTCCAGCCGGACGGTGCTGGGATCCAGCACGCGGCCGCGGAACTCGCGACCGTCGACCACCGGGTGCTCGGGTTGCTCGATGGCCATGAACACGTCCCGCACGTGCTCCAGGGACAGCTTGCGCAGCCGCACCACCAGGTCCGGCAGCACCGGGCCGGGCAGCCGACCGGGATAGGTCGGCACCAGCCCCGGGCGCCCGATCTGCGGTTTCCCGCCGATCGCGTTGAGGATGTTGCAGACCTGCGCCATGTGCTGCATCTCCTCCAGCACCACGCCGCGGATCAGCTCGGCGATCCGGACGTTGAAGCCCGGTCTGATGGACAGCAGCGCGGTCAGGTACGGCGGGATGGTCGCCTGCTCCAACCAGACCGCGTGCTGGAGCACGGTGCGGAGCTCCTCGGGCGTGTTGATCTCCAGCACCGGCGGCTGCGGTCCGGACTCCAGCCATTTCACGATCATGTCTCGTTTCCCTGTTGAGAGGTCCCTGGTCACGGGCATGTGGTTGGGCGAGTCCAGCGGGGCCAGCATGGTTCGCCGGATGTAGGTGCGGTGCCGCACCACGTGGTTGTAGTTGCCCAGGTCGAAGACGTCGTGCATGACGGGGAAGAGGTTGGCGTACTGCTGGAAGATCGGCTGCACGTCGCGGAACCAGGTCGGCCGCTCGGGCACCGGGTGGCGGTCGAAGACCCGCACCGACAGGTTCCCGGCCGGGGCGTCCGGCCGCGCGGCGATCCCGAAGGGCACCCGCGCCACCACCCCGTCGATGAACGGGCGGGGGTGCCCGGGGTCGGTGGCGTGCAGCACCACCTCGGCCCGCCCGTCGGCACCGGTGGTGACCTCGCGCGGGAAGCTCAACGCGGGGGTCTGCTCGTCGTTGCCGACGAAGAGCGGGAGCTGCGCGGCGGGCCGCCCGAACCGGGTGGCCACGAGCACCGCGGACGCGGAGTCCTCGGGCGGTTCTGGGTAGAGCCGGAACACGAAGCGCTCGGCGTGCACCGCCAGACCGTCGGGGGCCTCGGCGAGCAGCACCGCGGGCGGGTCGGCCGCGTCGATCACCGCCAGCGGTCGCTGCGCCGCAGCGGCCCGCTGTTGCGGCCCGAGGCGGGCGGTGGCGATCCCGGCGGAGCGCTCGTAGAACTGCGGGTCGATGCCGTCCAGCGGGGCCAGCGGTTCCGGGGTGCCGTCGGTTCGCAGCACCGCCAGGCGCAGCGGACCGACGTCGGCCAGCGGGCCGCCGCGCCGCGTCGCCGGGATGCTGTTGCCCAGGTCGACGAAGACCATCCCGGACTCCTCGACCCGGCAGGGGGCGTGGTTCAGCGGTCCCTCCCCGACGCGCAGCAGGCGGCGCCGACCGCCCGCGGCGTGCTCGGGTTCGCCGGTGAGGTGCGGGCCGATGGAGCCCACGATGCGCCCGAAGGTGATGTTGTCCGGCCACTGCTCCACGCCGTCCTCGACGCCGTCGACGTTGAACTTGATGGACAGCCGCCCGTCCCGGGTGGTCTCCCGCAGGGCCCGCAGCAGCGGTGAGGGCAGCGGGTCGGCCCACTCCAGGTCGGTGAGCACGGACTGGTAGCAGGCGGCCGGGTCCTTGCGCCCGGAGGGCAGGTCGGCGCGCATCCACATGTCGTCCATCGCCGCGGTTCGGAACGTCGCCTTGAGCAGCTGCGCGCCGGTGGCGTCCAGCAGGCGCACCCGCACCCCGCACAGCTCCGAGACGAGCTGGTTCTGCGGGTCCAGGTCGACGAACCGGCCGTGCGCACGCAGGTCGTCGTCGGCGAGGCGGCCCTCCAGCACCGGGTCGACCCCGCGGTAGGTCTCGGTCCGTCCGTCCGGGTAGCAGCCGCTGGTGATGGCCACGTCGGTGAGCCGGAAGGCGTTGGTGCCGACCGGGTTCCACAACCCGTTGATGTCGGGCAGGTTCATCCGCCAGCGGTAGCGGGGCTCGAACGCGTTGTTGTCGAAGTAGGGTGCCGCGTTGTTCACCGTGGCCACATCGGACTGGAAGGTGCCCGCGAAGTTCAGCCTGGGATGCCCGAGGTAGCTCACCGCTGCCCTCCGGTGGCCGACTGCGCCGCCTCGGTGGCCGGGCCGCGGCCCGCCGGGCGGAACCGGACCGGGAGCGCCTTGGCGAAGCGGAAGTTGATGCTGTCCATCCAGGACGGTTCGGGTTCGGCCAGGTGCAGGTCCTCGGTGCGCCGGAGCAGTTCCCGCACGGCGATCTCGATCTCGGCCAGGGCCAGCGATGCCCCCAGGCAGTAGTGGATGCCGTGGCCGAAGGACAGGTGGTCGGTGGCCTTGCGCCGGACGTCGAGCCGGTCGGGATCGGGGTAGCGGCGGGGATCGCGGTTGCCCGCGCCCAGCACCAGGATCACCGTCTGCCCCTGCCGGATGTGCTGACCGGCGATCTCCAGGTCGGCCAGCGCGACCCGGGAGGTGAACTGGACCGAGCTGTCGTAGCGCATCAGCTCGTGAGTGGCGTCGCGGGTCAGCTCCGGGGCCTCGCGCAGCAGGGCCAGCTGGTCCGGGTTGCGCAGCAGCGCCAAGACTGCGTTGCCGATCAGGTGCGTGGTCGTCGCCTGCCCGGCGTCGATGAGCAGCAGGAAGTTCGCGAAGACCTCGTCCTCGGTGAACTCCTCGGCCGCGAGCTGCTCGGCGATGATCCGGCTGAACACGTCCTCGGCCTGGCCGCGCTCGCGCTGTTCTGCGACCTCGTCGAAGGCGGCGCGCAGCGCGTTGACCCGCGGGACCTGCGCGCTGGACTGGGAGAAGAACTCGTGCAGCAGACCTTGCCAGTTCTCCAGCAGCCCGGCGGCGTGGTCGGGCACCCCGGCCAGCCGGGCGATCACGTCGCGGGACAGGGGTTCGGAGAAGTCGCGGATGACGTCCATCTCGCCCCGGTCGGCGACCCCGCTCAGCAGGGAGTCCACTGTGGATTCGATCAGCGGGCGCATCTCGCGGATGAACCGCGGGGTCAGGCCGGGGCGGATCAGCCGCCGCAGCCTGGTGTGCCGGGGTGGTTCGTTGAACAGCATCATGTCCGACAGCGCCCGCGCGAGCGGTTCCAGGTCGCCGCGGGCGGCCGGTGGCAGCTGGGCGTGGAAGTCGCGGATGCGCGCACCGGAGAGCCGTTCGTCCTTGCTGAGCCGGGCGATCTCCTGGTGGCCCAGCACGATCCAGCTGCGCATCAGCTCGTCCCAGAGCACCGGTGCGTGCTGCCGCATCCGGTGGTAGAGCGGGTAGGGGTCGCGGGTCCAATCCGGGTGGTGGAGGTCCAGCAGACTCGGCGTGCTCGCAGCTGGCATGCGGCGCTGTCCTTCCTGCGGCAAGCGGATCGGAAATACCGCGCGGGTCCGGCCGTCGCGATCGGATTCCGCGGACTGGCTGGTTCCGCAGTCTGGATCAGTCCGCGGGCATAATCAAGCGGATCCTCGCGCAGATCAGCGGGTTCCTGCGAGCTTTAGCCATTTGCAAATATGTCTACTGTGGAAGAGACGGGCGGAGCCGCCGCCGGTGGTTCCGGTGCGCGGCTCCGCCCGCGGGTGGTTCACTGCGCGTCGATCGCGTCCAGGATGGGCGTCCCGGCCGCCCGCTTGGCGGGCCAGATGGCCGCGACCACGCCGACCACGACGGTGCCGACGAGCGCCAGCAGCACCGCCGGGATCGGGATGCTGACCCGCCACAGCTCTTGGCCGAGCATGGTGTGCTGCATGACGGTGCCCACGCCGATGCCCACCACCAGGCCGAGAACGCCGCCGTAGAGGGAGATCACGACGCCCTCGACCCGCAGCATCCGGCGGACCAGCTGGCGGCTGGCGCCGACCGCGCGGAGCATGCCGATCTCCCGGGTCCGCTCGATCACCGACAGCCCCAGCGTGTTGACCACGCCGAACACCGCGATGACGACGGCCACCGCGAACATCGCGTACATGACCAGCAGGGCGTAGCGGAAGGTCTCGACGCGCTGCTCGACGAGCCCGTCCCGGTCCGTGATGGCGATGTCGGGCCGGTTCTCGAACGCGGTGCGCAGAGCGGCCTCGGCGGCGGCCGGGTCCGGGCCGCCCGCGTAGATCGAGTTGATGTGGTCGCGCAGGCGGGGGGAGACCAGCGCCTCGTCCAAGAAGATGCTGGCCTGCGCCTCGGTCGCCTCGTAGACCCCGGCCACCCGGGTGGGCACCGCGGTGCCGTCGTCGAGCACCACCTCGATGTCGTCCCCGGGGCCGATCTTGAGCAGGTTCGCCTCGTTCTGCGCCACGATCGCGCCGCTGGACAGCTCGGCGGTGCCCGCGGTGATCTTCGGCGTCAGCACGGTGCCGACGCCCTCCGGGTCGATCGCCGAGACGATCCGCTTGCTGGCGCCGCCCGCGTGGCGGATCTCGGCGAAGGAGTCCCGGGAGGCCATCACGTCGGTGATCCCGGGCAGCGACCGCACCTCGTCGAGCACCCCTGGCGCCAGTGTGGCCGCGCCGCCCGCGGCGGGCTGCAGGATCGCGGTGGTGGCCGGGATGTTCACCTTGATCGACGAGGTCGCCAGGCTGGTCAGGCTGGCGCTCAGCGTTGCGAACGCGCACACCAGACCCAGGCTGACCATCAGCGTGGTGGCGGTGGCCGAACTGCGCCGCGGGTCGCGCGCCGCGTTGCGCACCCCGAGCCGGACGGGCTGGCTCGCGCGGCG
>NZ_JBEPDU010000097.1:0-8453 GCF_040300525.1 Saccharopolyspora sp. NPDC000359
CCACGGACCCGCTCGCTCCGCGGCCCGGCGAACGCCAGCCGGTCGAAGCGAACTGGCGCAGCGCGACCACGTTGGACTTGCTGGCCAACCCGGCGAGCGCGATGACCAGCAGCTCCTGCTCGGCATCCGCCTCCAGCATGGTCGGGTGGTCCCGAAGTGCTGTCTCGGCGGCCTCGGCCGCGAGGGCCAGCCGCTGGTGGCGGGCACACAGCACCGCGTGCCGGTGCAGTGCGGCGGCGCGCTGCCCGGGGTCAGCGATCAGCGAGCACGCCGCCCACCGCCACCGCGCGGCGCGCGGATCGTCCGGTTCGGCCTCGCCGCGGGCCAGCAGCTCCGCGGCTGCCCGCTCGGCGTCCACCAGCTTGCCCGCGTCCACGATCCGGTCCGCGAGGTAGCCGCGACCGGGGTCGGCCGCGCCGTCCCAGATCGCCGTCACCGCGAGTTGCGCGCTCGTGCGCCGTTCGTAGGGGCCGAGGCAACCGGCGAGCAGCGTGGCGAGCATCGGCGCCCGGAACCGCCAGCCGTTCCGGTTCATGAGCACCCCCGACGCGCGGAGCTGGTGCAGGGTTTCGAGGACCTCGCCTTCGCTGCGGCCGGTCACCGCCGAGACCAGCGGGGGTGCCGCATCGCCCAGCGGGTGCAGCACCGAGAGGACCTTGGCCACGGCCCAGGTGGCCGGGTCGCGCAGCGCCGCGAACAGCGGGTGCGTGACCGGCAACTGCGGCGCCCCGCAGGGCACCAGGTGGGCGCGGTTGTCGACGACCCGCAGGCACCCGGACTCCAGGTAGCCCTCGACGGCGGCGCGCACCAGGGCGGGCACGCCCCGGCAGGCGTTCCGGAGCTCGGCGGCCAACCCCGGCGCGGGCTTGGCGTCGAGGAGCGAGGTGAGGAGGTGCTCCACTGCGGACACCGGTAGCGGTCGGACCCGTTCCTCGTGCACCAACCCGCTGGCGCGCAGCTGGGCCAGGCCGGTGGCGGTGGCGGGGGTGCGAACGGCGCAGACGAACGTGGTCTGGGAACCGGCCAACGAGCCGAGCACCGACAGCACGGTGGGCAGGCACCGCGGGGCGAGCCAGTGCGCGTCGTCCAGGAAGATCACGGTCCGGCGCCGCCCGGTCAGGGACGCCAGCAGCCGCCGCAGGACGGACGCGCTGGACTCGCCGCGCGCGGGCGGCTCGCCCAGCTCGGTGGCGATCCTCGTCGCCAGGCTCGGGAGGTCCCGGTCCCCGCTGGAGAGCTGGATGCCCACCGTGGTGGTGCGCTGACCGGTCAGCCTCGCGCGAACCTGCTCCAGCACCCGGCTGCGGCCGATCCCGGCTGGCCCGGTGACCAGCACGAGCGGGGTGCCCGGGCGTTGCGCGCAGACGTCGAGCACGCGGTCGACGAGCTCCTCGTGGTTGGACGAACAGGCAACCGACCCGGTCGCTCGGGCAGCGTTGGTGTCCAGGGGGCTGCGCCGCGCCGCGCCCTGCGGCAGGGTGGGGACCGTCGCGCGGTGCGGGTGGTTCGTTGAACGTGAGGTCAGCACATCCCCAGTATTGCCACGACATCCGGCCGAATCCGTTCTCGATCCATGAGCGAATCATTAAAGATTCCTTGCCGGGGTGCGCGCCGCCGTCGAATCCTTGCGCAAATCTAAAATCTGTCGTTCAGGTGGCTTTCCGACCAGGGCTTCCGGCTCGTCCCGGGGATAACGTCCGGCTCCGCAAGTGCGGTGAGGGCGCCAGGACGAAGGACGGGAACGTCGTGGGACGGGAACAGATGTCGATCGAGGGCAGGGACGACGTGCGGGCCGCGCTGCGGTCGGCGTTGCGGGACTGCGCGAACGCGCCCCGCCTGGTGGTCGTCCGGGGCGGGGCCGGCCTCGGCAAGACCCGCTTGCTGGAGGCCACCGCCCGGCGCTGGCGGTCGAGGGGGGTGCGGGTGGCGCACCTGCGGGCCAGCGCGGCCGACCCGGACCGGCCCGACCAGCACGGCGTGGGCGCGCTGGTCGACGCGCTCCGGCGGGACTTCGACCAGTTCAGCGACTGCGGGCTGGTCGAGGCGATCAGCGAGCTGGCGCGGTTCCAGCAGGGCGAGGCCGCGGTCACCGGACCGCGGTTCGCCGCGGTGGCGGCTGAGCTGAACTGGGTGTTCGGCCGGATCGGGAGCCTCGGGACGGTCGCGGTGCTCATCGACGACGTGCTGCAGGTCCCCGACCCGGTCCCGCTGCTGCTGGCGGCTCGCCGCCCCGGCTGTGTGGTGATCGCCTCGGTACGCGACGACGCACCGGGCCCGGCGGCCACCGAACTGCTGGGCATGGCCGACGAGGTGCTGGACCTGGACGTGCTCGCCGACGAGCACATCGAGCGGATCGTCGGCGACCTCGACGCGAGTGCGCACGAAGCGCTGCGCGCCGCCCTCGGCCCCCTGTACGGCAACCCGGGAACCGTGCTGGCGACCGTGGCGGAGCTGGTCGACCAGGAGCAGATCATGGCTGGCGACACCGGCTTCCGGCTGGTCGATCCGGATGCTCCCATCAAGCTGCCGGAGGACCACGAGTTGCTGCGCCGCGCGGCGAGCCTGGGCCACCTCGGCCCGCGGCTGCTCGCCGCGGCGGCCAGGCGCGGGGAGCTCGACGTGGACGAGCTGGCGGCGGTGGCCGATGCGTTGGGTTCGGACGTCGCCGAGTGCGGGCGGACGCTGGACCTGCTCGTCGAGCACGGCCTGCTGGTGTCCGACCCGCGGGGCTGGTTGCGGTGCCTCTGCCCGGCGCTCGCGGCGTCGGTCGCGGGCCACGCTGCCACACCGCGCTTGCCCGCCCCGCAGCGGGAGCTCCGCACGTCCCCGGTGGTGCGCAGCATCGGTTCCGCAGCTGCGTGGTCCTTGTCGGACACCGAGGCCCGCATCGTCGAGCTGGTCAGCCAGGGGTTCACCAACCGCCGCATCGGCGCGCGGCTCGGCCTCAGCGAGAAGGCCGTCGAGCGGCAGCTGACCAGGCTGTTCGCCAAGACGGGCTGCCGGTCCCGCGTCGAGCTCGTGACGACCGCACCCCGGCGTCGCGGGGCCACCGCGCTGCGCGGCTGGCGCGCGGCATGAGCGCGGCGAGGTTGTCGACCGGAGGCGGCACGGCGGAGTCATGACTGGATCGACCCTGCTCATCGTGTTGTTCGCCGCCTGCGAGTTCGTGGGGATCGGCCTGGTCGGCGCCGTGGTGCTGCGGCTGCTGCGCTCCTTCCCCGTCGCGGTCCCGTTCGCCGCGGTCATCGTGATCACCGTGATCGCGATGACCGCGGGCACCGCGATGCTCACCAGCGGGCTGCCCGAGCACATCGCCGCGGACCCCGTGGTCATCATCTCGATGGGGGTGGCGGGCATCAGTGCTGGACTGCTGCTCTGCGTGCCGGTGATGCGGGACGGCCAGCAGCTGCTGCGCGGTCGCATCGAGGTGCAGGGGCTCGCGGAGGTGGTCGACGAGCTGTTCGCCCCGGCCCGGGTCCAGGCCGGAGGGGGCGGCCTGCACCGCACGTCAGTGGGGCTCGGTGAACTCGTCGGTGACGCCGTCCAGGGCGCCGGGTCGGTCGCTGCCGAGGGCGGGGTGCGGGTGTGGGCGGGGTGGGTCGAACCGGAGGTCATCGCGGTGGACCGGGCGGAAATCGCCCGCGCCGTCGACCAGCTCCTGGCGACTGCGGTGCGCTGCGCGGGCAGCGGCGGCACGGTCTCGGTGGACGCGTGGGGCGGCGAGGCGTGGACCACCGTGTCGGTCTGCGCGGAACCCAGCGGCGGTGCGGACCAGCAGTCCGAAGTGGAGGTTCCGGTGCCCGACCACCGGGGAGCGGGGCTCCGGCTCGCGATCGTGCAGGGGATCGTGCGGGAGCACGGGGGCGAGCTGTCGGTGCGCGAGGTCCCGGGCGGCTGCCGGTTCGAGGTGCGGCTGCCCGCGCCGTGACGGGTTGCGGACGGCGACGGCGCGGTTCCGCGCTGTGCTCAGGTGAGCGCTTCGCGCCTTGGTGCGTAACAGTTCTTCGATAGTTTCGTCACGGGAAGACCTGCTCTCCGCGATAGTCCCAGGTCCAGCGGGTGCGGCGGTTCTGCCGACCGGGGAGCGGCCCGGTGCGCCGGACTAGGGTGGGAGGAGGTCGACGGTGAGAAGCAGGTTCCAGGGATGATTCAGGCTGATCGAAGCGCGGAGCGTCGCCCGCCGGGCAGCGGGCAGCGGGTCCTGGTCGTGGAGGACGACCCGACGGTGGCGCAGGTGGTCACCGGCTACCTGCAGCGGTCCGGGTTCACCCCGGTGCACGCGGCGGACGGTGCGCTGGGCTTGGAGCTGGCGCGGCAGATCGCGCCGGACCTCGTCGTGCTCGACGTGATGTTGCCGGGCCTCAACGGCATCCAGGTGCTCCGCGAGCTGCGCGGGGCCAGCCAGGTGCCGGTCATCATGCTCACCTCGCTGGGCGAGGAGGAGCACCGGTTGCGCGGCTTGGAGTTCGGCGCCGACGACTACCTCACCAAGCCGTTCAGCCCGCGCGAGCTGGTTTTGCGGGTGCAGTCGGTGCTGCGGCGCACGCACGCGGCCCCCGCGGCGCGTCCCGATGGTGTGCTGCGCGCGGGTGATCTGCTGGTGGACCGGACGGCGCGGGTGGTCAGCAAGGCCGGCCGCGAGCTGGGCATGCCGGTCAAGGAGTTCGAGCTGCTGGTGTTCCTGATCCAGAACGCGGGTCGGGTGGTGCGGCGGGACGAGCTGATGCGGGAGGTCTGGTCGCACGACTTCGGGGACGCCTCCACGGTGACGGTGCACGTCCGTCGGTTGCGGGAGAAGATCGAGGACAACCCGTCCCAGCCGGTGCTGCTGAAGACCGTGTGGGGGGTCGGATACCGGTTCGACCTCCCGGGAGCCGAGGCGGGCTGAACCCCCTCCTCCCGATGGGGCCACCCCGGGGGGTGTCCGGGGTGGCCCGCGCGGTCTCAGGAGACGTAGAAGCTCGGACCGGCGACCACGTGGACCTCGGTGCCGCGCTGTCCGTTGTAGATGCTCGACCCCAGGAAGCGGTTGCCGGCGTACACGTCGATCCGCTCGTTGCCCGAGCCGGCGCTGTTGAAGGTGCTGCAGGTCGGGCCCAGGCGGGGCGAGTAGCTGCGCCCGCCGCGCCCCGGGAACTTCACCGTGACCGTGGAGCCCTGGTGGTTGCAGATCGTCAGGTGACCCGGGGTGGCGGCCTGCGCCATCCCGGTGGTGGACAGGGTCAGCGCCACGCCGAGGGCACCGACCACGCCAGCTGCGCGGGCCATTCGGCTCGAAGCGGTCTTCCGCATCGTTGTCGATCCAATCTGCCAGTTCCGGTTGCGGACCCGTCCTTCCTACCGGTGTTCCGGCGCGCGGTCGGTACTCGCGAGGTCTGTTGAGCCGATGCGGTAACCGCGTCTGCCCGAAAACACCCTCAAAAGCCGAAGTTCTGCGTCCACCACGGACCGTCCGGGCCAATGTGGACACCGACGCCGATGTGCTGGAAGTCCGCGTGCAGGATGTTGGCGCGGTGCGGGATGCTCTGCATCCAGGCGCGCACGACCGCGGCCGGGGTCTGCTGCCCGGCCGCGATGTTCTCACCGCCGGGCTCCTCGAAACCCGCGGCGCGCATCCGCTCGAAGGGCGAGGGACCACGCGTCGCCTGGTGCGCGAAGAAGCCGCGCCGGGCCATGTCGGCGCTGTGCCAGCGCGCCGCCTGGCGGAGGCGCTCGTCGATGGTCAGCGGCTGGAGCCGCCGCCTCGCCCGCTCCGCGTTCACCAGCTGGACGACCTTGTCCTCGGTCCGCGTCCGCACCAGATCCCGGCTCGAACCGACTGCCATTGTCCGCACGCCTCCTCGCGATCCCGACCTCCGGGCACCCCGAGCCTCCCGGTTCGCGCGCGCGAACGCGATCCCGCGGGCGCGGGCGTCGGCGAAGGGGCAGAGATCGGGAACTTTTGGGCAGCCGCCCGCAGATCCGTTGCCCGCGGGCCCGGTCGGGTGCCGACACTGGACTGCACCCGTGGCTCGGGCGATCCGAGTGGTGCAGGAACACCGATCGAAGAGAGGTTCACTCGATGGCCAACCAGATGGTGCAGACCGCCACGCCGGGAATGCAGAAGGCGGCGCAGCACTTCTCCGAGACCGCAAGTGATTTCACCACGCAGCTGCAGCGGGTGAACAGCACGATGGCCTCGCTGCAGGCGTCCTGGCACGGGCAGGCGTCGCAGAGCTTCAACACCGCGATGGACAACTGGGAGCGCTCCTTCAGCAAGATCATCGAGAAGCTCCTCTACATGATGGAGGAGATGGGCATGAACACCAAGGCGTACGTGGCTGCCGAGGACGAGGCCTCGAGCACCGCCCAGTCCTTCGCGTCCGCGCTGCCGCCGCTGCCCGGCGTCTGATCTTCCCCGCACGAGAGAGGAACGAGCATGTCCGACTACCGGTTCGACTTCAACATCGCCGAAACCACGCTGCAAGACATGCACCAGGTCAACACCCACGTCCGGCAGGCCCTGGACCAGATGCAGGCCGCCGTCGAGTCCAGCACCGCGGACTGGACGGGTTCGGCCAAGCAGGCCTACGCGGCGGCCAAGGCGGAGTGGAACAAGCAGGCCGCGCTGATGCCCGAGCACCTCAGGGCCGCCCAGCAGACGCTGGGCACGATCTCCGAGGGCTACGGCACGACCGAGGTGCGCGCGGCGCAGAGCTGGAGCAACTTCAGCTGACCTGGAAGGTGTGTGGACCTGGCCGCCGGAAGCGCGCGACGCGCACCGGCGGCCACCCGCGCGGGCGAGCCCGTCCGCGCCCGGACTGGAACTGATGAGGAGGACGGTGTGGCCAGGGACGGCAGCGACCTCGAGTACTGGATGTACGACGACAAGGGGTGGAAGAGCTACCAGGCCATCGACTGGGGCAACGTCGACACCTACGTCGAGAACGGGTGGCTCACTGAGCGCGAGCGGGACCTCCTGCACGCCTACGGCAGCCTGATGGCTAGTCCGGGGGGCGGCGACATCGGCCCCGAGACGTGGCCCGAGATCGGCGAGGCCTACGACAAGTTCCAGGAGTACATCCCCGACGCCAACTACGGCGGGGACTACGACCCGGACAAGAACTACTTCGACTCGCTGAACAATGGTTCCGACCTCGCTGACGAGAAGGCCCCGGAGGTCTCCGACGTGCCCAAGGCACCGGACTTCGGCGGTCATGCCGGTGCCGGGGCGCGGGCGAACGAGGTCGTGGTCAACCAGGAGGCCATGCGGCAGTTCGCCGGTGTGGCGGAGAAGTTGCGGCAGCTCATCGTCGAATCACGGGACTACGTGGGCGGTGTCGACGTCAAGCCCGGTGCGTTCAGCAAGGCCTACAGCCTGCGGACCGAGGTGAACGGGAAGTTGAAGAACGGGGTCGAGACCTTCATGACCAACGCCGCCGCGACCCTGTTCGACATCAAGGAGACGATGACCAAGATCGCGCGGGAGTACGAGGACAGCGAGGAGCTGAACAAGCTCACCGCGGAGAAGATCGCCCCCGAGATGGCTGAGCTCTACGGAAGCATCGACAACCTGAAGTCCAGCGGCAACGGCGGGGCGCAGGCCTAACTGCCGCGCGGTGGCGGCCGTCGGTCGACGGCCCGGTGATTCCCCCGGTCGCCGGGGCGTTTTCGCGGTGCAGCGAGCAAGTTCTGAGGAGTGGGAGCGATGGCCGACGAGGAAGAGCAGACGAACGTCAGCAGGGAGGACGACGGCGTCTTCGCCAAGCGCGACGGGCAGTCGGAGAACGAGGACTTCTATTCGTGGGACTGGAAGACGATCAAGGCCGCGATCACCGGCGGCGCCGCCGTCGCGGGTGATCAGGACGCCCGGCTCCTCGACCTCATCGACCCGCAGACCCTGCGCGTCGCCTCGACGTACTTCGACCACGCCGAGAAGACGATGGAGAACGTCGCCACCAGCCTCCGCCAGCACGCCGAGGCGCTGGCGGGTGAGGACGGCGCCTGGAAGGGGCCGGCGGCCAAGCAGTTCCTCGCCAAGATGCAGACCTTCGCCCAGCACCTGGAGGCGAACGCGGAGGTGCTGCGCGGCCAGGATGGCACCGGCGACAACAGCAACGTGCGGATCAAGCTGTACGACAACGGGAACTGGCTCGCCTGGGCGCAGAACGCGGTGAACACCATCGACCACCACTACGCCGCCGTCGCCAGGGCCCGCGGCGTGGGCAAGACCGAGGACGACCTGGTCACGGTGAGCGAGGACCCCGAGGTGGTCGAGGCCATGACCACCGCCATGCGCAACGTGCTCATCCAGCTCTCCGGCAACTACGGATGGCACGTCCCGGACCCGGGGTCGGTGAACGTCACCCCGGTCGATGGGGGGAACAGCAAACCGCCGGACCTGGATCCGCCGCCGCTGGACGAGACGCCGCCGGGTGGCGACGGCCCGCCGGACGTCGACGGGCCGCCGGGTG
>NZ_JBEPDU010000098.1:0-8395 GCF_040300525.1 Saccharopolyspora sp. NPDC000359
CAAGAGCGCCGGGGCGGCCGGGTGGTCGTCACCGACCTGCTCGACGCGCCGCTGGCGATCGCCGCCCGGGTCGGCGCCACCACGACGATCCGGGCCGACCGCGGGGACCCCGAGCAGGTCGACGTCGCCATCGAGGCCTCCGGGTCGGCGGCGGGGCTGAGCACGTGCGTGCGGGCCGTGCGGCGCGGCGGTGCCGTGGTGCTGCTCGGCCTGTTGCCGCCCGGCGAGACCGGTTTCCTCGGCAACGTCGTGGTGACCCGCGAGCTGCAGCTCCTCGGCGCGTTCCGCTTCGACCGCGAGTTCGACGACGCGCTGTCCCTGCTGGCCGACGGGCTGCCGGTCGACCCGGTGCTGACCCACACCTTCCCGCTGTCCGAGGCGGTGGCCGCCTTCGACATCGCCGGGGACCGCACCGCCGCCTCGAAGGTCCTGCTGGACCTGACCGCGGGGTGAACCCGCCCGTTTCCCTGCGCCGGGGCGGCCGCTGGCCGAGAATTGCCAGCGGCCGCCCCACCGGCGCTCACCAGCAACCCGCAGGAGTTTCACATGGGCACCTCAGCGCAGATCGGCGTCACCGGGCTCGCGGTCATGGGCCGCAACCTGGCGCGCAACTTCGCCCGCAACGGCTACACCGTCGCCGTGCACAACCGCACCCCGTCGCGCACCCGCGAGCTGCTGGCGGAGTTCGGCGACGAGGGCGAGTTCATCGGCGCCGAATCCGCCGCCGAGTTCGTCGCCGCGCTGGAGCGACCGCGCCGACTGGTGATCATGGTCAAGGCCGGGGACCCCACCGACGCGGTGATCGAGGAGTTCGCGCCGCTGCTGGAGGACGGCGACGTGATCATCGACGGCGGCAACGCGCACTTCGCGGACACCCGGCGCCGGGAACGCGACCTGCGCGAGCGGGGCATCCACTTCGTCGGCACCGGCATCTCCGGTGGCGAGGAGGGCGCGCTGCACGGCCCCAGCATCATGCCGGGCGGTTCCGCGGAGTCCTACGAATCGCTGGGCCCGATGCTGGCGAAGATCTCCGCCAAGGCCGCCGACGGCGCGCCCTGCGTCACGCACGTGGGCCCCGACGGGTCCGGGCACTTCGTGAAGATGGTGCACAACGGCATCGAGTACGCCGACATGCAGCTCATCGCCGAGGCCTACCAGCTGCTGCGCGACGTCGGGGGCCGCTCCCCCGCCGAGATCGCCGAGGTCTTCCGCACCTGGAACACCGGTCGGCTGGACTCCTACCTGATCGAGATCACCGCCGAGGTGCTGTCCCACGTGGACTCCGCCACCGGCGAGCCGTTCGTGGACGTGGTGGCCGACCAGGCCGAGCAGAAGGGCACCGGCCGCTGGACGGTGCAGCTCGCCCTCGAACTCGGCGTGCCGGTCTCCGGCATCGCCGAGGCGGTGTTCGCCCGCTCGCTGTCGGGCCACACCGCGCTGCGCGAGGCCTCGCGCGGGCTGGCCGGGCCGACCGCCCGACCGCTCAGCGGAGCGGCGGCCGACGCGTTCGCCGACCAGGTGGAGCAGGCGCTGTACGCGTCCAAGATCGTCTCGTACACGCAGGGCTTCCACGAGATCGCCGCGGGCAGCGCCGAGTACGGCTGGAACATCGACCTCGGTGCGATCGCGGGCATCTGGCGCGGCGGCTGCATCATCCGCGCCGCGTTCCTGGACCGCATCCGCGCCGCCTACGACGCCCGGCCGGACCTGCCGAGCCTGCTGTCCGACGAGACCTTCGCCGCCGAGATCGCCGACGCCCAGCAGGACTGGCGCGAGGTGCTGGGCGCGGCCACCGGCCAGGGCGTGCCCACCCCGGGCTTCGCGGCGGCGCTGGCCTACTACGACTCCCTGCGCGCCGACCGCCTCCCGGCGGCGCTCACCCAGGGCCAGCGCGACTACTTCGGCGCCCACACCTACCGCCGCACCGACCGCGAAGGAACCTTCCACACCCGCTGGGCCGGGGACCGCTCCGAGGTCCAGATGTAGGGTCCACTTCGGACGACACCTGCGCATCCGGAACGAAGTCGGAAAACCTCATCAGGTCGCTAGGCGATCTCGTTGAGCGCTGCGACGGCCCGGTCGACCTCCTCGGGGAAGTGCACGATGCTCGTTCCGATGCGCGGGTACGGCCGCAGCCCCGGGGCGGTGCTGATCCGCAGGCCGCGATCGGCCAGGTGCTGCACCACCCGCTCCGCGTCCACGCCCTCGACTTCGAAGCAGGTGATACCGGCCGACATCGCGGGATCCTGCGGAGTGTGCAGGACGACCTTCTCGACACCGCGGAGCCCGTCCTTGAGCTGCTGGCTCAGCTGCGTGATGCGCTCGGCTGCGGCTGCCCGGCCGATCCGCTGGTGGAAGTCCACCGCGACCGGCATCGCGAACAGGTGGTCGAACTGGATGAACGTGCCCGGCGTCAGGTTGGCGATGGTGTCCTCGCGGAACACCGGCACGATGGTCGGGCGCACGTGCGGCCAGGCGTCCCGCGGGCTCCAGATCAGGCCGGTGCCGCGCGGCCCGAGGAACCACTTGTGCGTGCCCGCGACGACGAAATCCGCACCCAGCGACGGCAGGTCCGCGTCCACGGCGGCCAGGCCCTGCACCGCGTCGACGACCAGCAGGCAGCGGTCCTCCTCCGCGCGCCCCGAGTTCGCCTCCGCGACCACGGCGGCGAGCTCCGCGACCGGCATCCGCACCCCGGTGGTCGACTGCACCCAGGTGACGCCGACCGCGCGGGTCTCCGGCCGGATCTCCGCCCGCAACCGGGAGGCGATCTCGTCCACCGTCGCGTTCGCCGAGTTCTCGTAGAGCTTGCCCATCCGGGTCGTCACACCGTGCTTCTCCCCGGCCAGCACCGCCGAGCCGACGTGCGCCACGTGGTCCTGCTCGGTGAGCAGGAACTCCTGCCCCGGCTTCACCTTCAGTCCGTTGTAGACGAAACCAAGCCCGGTCGTCGTGTTGTGGGTCAGCGCGAACTCGTCCGGTGCACCGCCCAGGAACCCGGCCAGCGCGGTCCGCACCCGCTCGTAACCGGTCGGCCCGTCCGGCAGCTCCAGGCCGTAGACGTCCATCGGGTTGGCGTCCAGCTGCGCGCCGAGGTGCTCGATGGCCTCCCGCAGCACGCGCGGGTGCGAGGTCAGGAAGAAGGCGCTGAAGTTCACCACGGACGGGTCCAGGCGGAACTGCTCGCGCACCGCCCGCCAGTCGACCTCCCCGTTCGCCGCGGTGAACTTCGGCGGCCGCGCGACCGCGCTCGCCGCTGCGGGCGCCCCGATGCCCAGGGCCGCGGCCGCACCAGCTCCCACCAGGAATCCACGTCGATCAAACCCGCTCATCCGCCCGAGCTCCCCACCGATCGCCGAACCGGCCCGAACCCGCTGGTACCACGCCGAAAACCGTCGGCGCGCGCCTGGATCCCGCCTGCGGCGAAGCGGTTCGGGCAACGAGGGAACACACGCTAACAGCGCGCCGCAGCCCCGTCACGCGACTTAAGAGGAGCGCGAAAAACCCTGCAAGGACGGTGAAATCAAGCCAGTCCCGCGTCGTGCACCAGGATGGCCGCCTGCACCCGGTTGGTCAGGTCGAGCTTCGCCAGCGACCTGCTCACGTGCGCTTTCACGGTGGTCTCGCTCATCGACAGCTCGCGACCGATCTCCGCGTTGGACAGGCCGCGCGCCACGCAGAGCACGACTTCGCGCTCCCGCGCGGTCAGCACCTCCAAGCGCGCCCGCGCCGCCGGTTTGATGTCGGCGAACCTGCTGATCAACCTCTTGGTGACGGTGGGTGCGAGCATCGCGTTGCCGGCCGCGGCGGTCCGCACCGCAGCGACCAGTTCGTGTGGCTGGGCGTCTTTCAGCAGGAAACCCACCGCCCCCGCCTTGAGCGCGCTGTGCACGTAGTCGTCCAGGTCGAAGGTGGTGAGCATGACGATCCGCGGCGGCGAAGGCTGCGCGCCGATCTCCGCCGCGGCCGAGATCCCGTCCAGCACCGGCATCCGCACGTCCAGCAGCACGACGTCCGGGCGGTGGCGCAGCACGGCCTCCACCGCCTCCCGGCCGTCCGCCGCCTCGCCGACCACCTCGATGTCGTCAGCGGGTTGCAGGATCATCCGCAAACCCGTGCGCACCAACGTTTCGTCGTCGACCACCAGTACTCGGATCACGCAGCCCCTCCGACGGCTGGAAGTGTGGCGCGACCGACTATACTGCCAAGCAATCAACGCCGTAGCCGCCCACGCGACGAGGTGAGCGATTGATCAGCCTCCGGCACCTGACCAAGCAGTACGGCACCACCACCGCGGTCAACGACCTCAGCCTGGACATCGCCGCCGGGAAGGTGACCGGGTTCCTCGGCCCCAACGGGGCCGGGAAGTCGACGACGATGCGCATGATCATGGGCCTGGACCGCCCCACCTCCGGCGAGGCGCGCATCAACGGCAAGCACTACGCCGAACTGCCCTACCCGCTGCGCGAGGTCGGTGCCCTGCTCGACGCCCGCGCGGTGCACCCGCGGCGATCGGCGCACGCACACCTGCTGTCCTTGGCCCGCAGCAACGGGATTCCGCGCGGCCGGGTCGACCAGGTGCTCGACGAGGTAGGCCTGACCGCCGTTGCCGGGCGGCACGCGGGGACCTTCTCGCTCGGCATGGGTCAGCGCCTCGGCATCGCCGCCGCGCTGCTCGGCGATCCGCACACGGTGATCTTCGACGAGCCGGTGAACGGGCTGGACCCCGACGGCGTGCGCTGGGTGCGCTCGCTGGCGCGGTCGCTGGCCGCGGAGGGGCGGACGGTGTTCGTCTCCAGCCACCTGATGAGCGAGATGCAGCTGACCGCTGACCACCTGGTCATCATCGGTCGCGGTGAGCTCATCGCGGACGCCGCCGTCGACGAGGTCATCGAGCGCAGCTCGACCCGGTGCGTCGTGGTGCGCAGCCCCGAACCGTCCGCCCTGGCGTCGCTGCGCGATCGCCTGGCCGACAGCGGTTTCCGCGCGGATGCCGACGGCGACGGGCTCCGGGTGCTGGACGCCAGCCCCGAGCAGGTCGGCGACCTCGCCCACGAGCTGGGCGTCCGGTTGCACGAGCTGCGCGACGAGACCCCGTCCCTGGAGGAGGCGTACCTGCGGTTGAGCTCCAGCAGCGTGGAGTACAGCGGTGCCGTGCCCGCCGACCAATCCCGGGAGGGAGCGTGACCGTGCCCACCTCGACCTCGCAAGCCCCGCCACCGCGAACGGGCAAGCTGGGCGGTGCCGTCGCCTCGGAGTGGACGAAGTTGCGGTCGGTGCGCTCCACCTGGATCTGCCTGGCCGGGGCGGCCGCGCTGGCCGCCGCCTACTCGCTCATCATGGCCGCCTCGGCGCGGTCCCTGCAGTCGGCCGGTGGCCCGAACACCGCGATCACCTCGGCGCTCGACAACGCCACCACCGGGGTCCTGTTCGTCGCCGACATCGCCGTCGTCACGCTGGCCGCGATGGTCATCACCACCGAGTACGCCACCCGCACCATCCTGCCCACCCTGCAGGCCGTACCGCTGCGCCGCCGGGTGCTGCTGGCGAAGTCCCTGGTGCTGCTGCCGATCCTGTTCGTCAGCGGGGTGCTGCTCACCGGAATCGGGGTCGCGGCGGGCTCGGTGGTGCTGGGCGAGTTCGCCGATCCGCTGGAACCGGCGGGCGTGCTGGGCCGGGCGGTGGCGGTCGGCGCTTATCTGGCGCTCAGCGGTGTTCTGGTCGTCGGGCTCGGCGCGGTGGTCCGGCACGTCGCGGGCACCATCGCGGTGTCGATCGTGGTGGTCTTCGGCGTGCCGATGATGCTGCAGGTCACCTCGATCCCGCTGCTGGTGTCGGCGGCCGAGCTCTTCCCCGGACCCGCTGGCATGGTGCTGGCGGGGGTCGCGGACTTCAACGCCTACGGTCCGCTGACCGCGCTGCTCGTACTGATCGGTTGGGCCGTCGCGGGCTACGCCATCGGGTTCGCGGCACTGCGCGCCCGCGACGCCCTGTGAGGCATCAGCCCTCGAACCCCTGCAGGCGCAGCAACAACTTCGCGACCTCCGTGGCGGACACCCGCCCGCCGCGCTCGACGTGCGCCGGGATCTCCGGCTCCGAGCACAGCAGGACCGGCCCGTCCGCCGCCGAGTCCGGCAGCCGCCCGTGCGAACCGCGCACCCAGCTGGCATCGGTGGGCACCACGTCCATCGCGTAGCGCAGGCCCAGCTTCTTGCGCGCCAACCCGCACAGGGCGCGGGCCTTGGCCCACCGGTCCGCCGGGTCGAAGAACAGCTCCGCCGGGTCGTAGCCCGGTTTTCGGTGGATCTCCACGCCCCGCGCGAAGTCCGGGCGGCGCGCCTCGTCCGTCCAGTAGTAGTAGGTGAACCAGGAGTCGGGTTCGGCGACCGCGACCAGCTCCCCGGCCCGCGGGTGGTCGAGCCCGTACCGCTGCTGGCTGGCGCGGTCGAGGACCTCGTCGACCCCGGGCAGCGAGCAGACCAGCGACCGGACCCGCTCCAGATCCGCCTCGTCGGCCACGTAGACGTGCGCCACCTGGTGGTCGGCGACCGCGAACGCGCGCGAGGTCCACGGGTCCAGGTACTCCATGCCAGCCTGGCAGTAGACCTCCAGGAACCCTTCGGCGCGCAGCGCGCGGTTGACGTCGACCGGGCGGTGGACCGGCGCGATGCCGTACTCGCTCAGCGCCACGACCGCGGCACCCGCTTCCCGCGCATCCCGCAGCAGCGGGGCGACCTCGGCGTCCACCGCGCGGGCCGCCCGCACGGCCTGCGGTGACTCCGGCCCGCACCGCTGCAGGTCGTAGTCGAGGTGCGGCAGGTACACCAGGAGCAGGTCCGGGGCGTGCCGGGTGAGCACGTGCCGGGCGGCGGAGGCGATCCACCGGGTGGAGTCGATCGAGGCGGTGGGGCCCCAGTAGTGGAACAGCGGGAAGTCCCCGAAGCGGTCGGTGAGCTCGTCGTGCAGCGCCGGTGGGCGCGTGTAGCAGTCGGGGGACTTGCGCCCGTCGGCGTGGTACACCGGCCGCGGGGTCACCGTGAGGTCGGTCGTGGCGCCCATCGCGTACCACCAGCAGAGGTTCGCCGCGGTGTAGGACGGTTTCGCCGCTCGGGCGGTCTCCCACAGCTTCTCCCCCGCCACCAGCTTGTTGTGCTGGCGCCACAGGTGCACCTCGCCGAGCTCCCGGAAGTACCAGCCGTTGCCGACGATCCCGTGCTGGGCGGGCATCAGCCCGGTGAGGAAGGTCGATTGCGCGCTGCAGGTGACCGCGGGCAGCACGGTGCCGAGCTCGGCCCGCCAGCCCCGGTCGGCCAGCGCCGCCAGGTTGGGCATGTGCTGCAGCAGTCCCGGGGTCATGCCCACGACGTCCAGCACCACCAGCTGCTTCACCGGGCACCTCCGATGTGCATCGCCAGCGCGTTGTCGCGCACCCAGCTCAGCTCGGCCGCGATCCCGCGCACCAGGTCCTGGCGGTGCCGGTTCGGCAGCACCGACCAGGTGTAGGTCTCGACCTCCCGGTGCGGCGGGCGGTCCGGGAAGACTCGGTCGACCTCGGCCAACGCCCGCCGGGTCACCTCGGTGGTCGTGGCCAGCGGGCCGTCCGGCACCAGGTGCAGCGGCACGTGGACGTGCACCCGCCACGGGCCCCGCCTCGGCAAATCCGGTGCGGGCAGGTCATCGGCGAACCGCACCCGGTCCGCACCCAGCTCCCGGACCTGGTGGAGGTAGCGGGCCTCGGCGAACTCGGCCAGCGCCGCCCCGGCGGCCGGATCGGCGGGGTCGGCGACGTGCAGGGCCGCCGAGATCTGCACCTTGAACACGCGCAGCCCGGCCTCGGCGATCCCGGACACGGCCCGCTCCGGCTCGGCGAACCCGACCGCGAGGTGGCAGGTGTCCAGGCACAGCCCGACCAGGTCCGGGTCGACCCGGGCGCGCAACCACCGGGTGGTGTCGGGCAGTTCGTCGAGCACGCAGCCCGGTTCCGGCTCCACCGCGAGGCGGATCGGCCGCCCCGTCCGGTCGCGCAGGTCGGCCAGGAACTCCTGGGCATCTTCGAACGCGGCCGTCGCGCGGTCGTCGTCGACCGCCGTCCAGCCGGTGCGCCAGCCCAGCGGCAGCGTGGAAATGCTGCCGAACTCCACGTCATCATCCAGCAGCCCGCTCAGCACGACGGCGCAGTCCTCGGTGTACCGCAGGCGTGCGGGCTCGGCCCACGTCGGCCGGTACACCGAGTGCTTGACCACCTCGTCGTGGAAACCGCGGTGCGGGAAGGCGTTGAGGCTCAGCACGGACAGGCCGCGCGCGAGCAGCTCGGCGCGCAGCGACTTCACCGCGGCAGGGTCCTCGGCCAGCTCCCGGGCGAGGTCGGCGGCCAGCCACAGGGCGAGCCCCAGCA
>NZ_JBEPDU010000099.1:0-8253 GCF_040300525.1 Saccharopolyspora sp. NPDC000359
GTGGTGCGCGAGGACCGGCCCGGCGACCGGCGCCTGGTCGGTTACGTCGTCGCCACCGCAGACCCGGCCGACCTGCGGCAGCACGTCCGGGAAGTGCTGCCCGAGCACCTGGTTCCGTCGGCGCTCGTGGCGGTCGAGGAGATCCCGTTGACCCGCAACGGCAAGCTCGACCACGCCCGGCTGCCCCGCCCGTCCACCGCGGCCGGTGGTGGCCGCAAGCCCCGGTCGCTGCGCGAGGAACTGCTCTGCGACCTGTTCGCCGAGGCCCTCGACATCGACGAAGTGGGCATCGACGACGGGTTCTTCGAGCTGGGCGGGCACTCGTTGCTGGCTGCGCGACTGGTCGGCCGCATCCGCGAGGTGCTCGGTGCGGACCTGGGTGTCCAGACGGTGTTCCGCTCGTCCACGGTCGCCGAGCTCGCCGAGCACCTCGACGGCGGCGGCGACAGCTTCGACGTGGTGCTGGAACTGCGCGGTGGCGAAGGTGTTCCGCTGTTCTGCGTCCACCCCGCGACCGGGCTGTCCTGGTGCTACTCGGGGCTGCTGGAGCACACCGCGATGCCGCTCTACGGCCTGCAGCTGCGCGGCGGGGACGACCTGCCGGGCAGCCTCGCGGAGCTCGCCGCGGACTACGCCGACCGGGTGCAGAAGGTCCGCCCGCAGGGCCCGTACCACCTGCTCGGCTACTCCCTGGGCGGCAACATCGCGCACGCGGTGGCCACCGAGCTCCAGTCGCGTGGCGAGCGCGTGGGACTGGTCGCGCTGCTGGACTCGTCGACTGCCGACGTCGGGCTGGACGAGCAGGAGGTGCTGGCGCGGCTCTTCGCCGACGTCGTCGGGGACACCGAGCGCGGGACCGCCGACGACCAGCGGGCCCGCATCACCGCGGTACTGCGCGACGGGGTGCTCGACGTGCTGCCCGCCGAGCGGGTGGCGTCCACGGTGGACGCCATCGTCAACGCCATCCACCTCTCGGCGGGCCACCGCCCGGCGGTGCTCGACGGCGACGTCCTGCTGGTGACCTCCCGGTCGAACCCGGACCTCCGCGCGGACTGGACGCCGCACGTCACCGGTGAGGTGCGGGTCGAACGCCTGGAGTGCACGCACGACGAGATGCTGGACCCGGGCCCGGTGGCCACCCTCGCCCGGTTGCTCGGCCAGCACCTGGACGTCCGGTAGCAGCGCGGGAGGGCCCTGGGCCCCGGGGCCCTCCCGCGCGGGCGGAATTGGCTCGATATCGCGGTGATAAGGCGGTTTCCTAGGTTCGGGGCATGCTCGACACCTTCACCGTCGAGTCGCCGTTCGTGCGGCGCGCCCGGCGCGCCGATCGGCGATTCCGGTTGTTCTGCTTCCCCCACGCCGGTGCGGGCGCCGCCGCGTTCGCCGACTGGCCGGACCTGCTGCCCGCCGAGGTCGAGCTGATCGCGCTCCAGCTGCCCGGTCGCGAGGACCGCATCGGCGAATCGCCGCTGACCGACCTCGCCGTGGCGGTGCGCACGCTGGGGCTGACCATGCGCCCCTACCTGCAGGGGCCGTTCGCCTTCTTCGGGCACAGCGGGGGAGCGCTGCTGGCCTTCGAACTGGCGCGGGCCCTGCGCCGCCGGGGCGGCCCGCAACCGGCGCATCTGCTGCTCAGCGGGCAGGTCGCGCCGGACGAGCCGCCGGTGGCCGAGCCGATCCACGAGCTGCCGGACGCGGAGTTCGTCGCCGCGCTCGGTGCGCTGGGCGGCACGGAGAGCTCGGTCGTCGGCGACCCCGAGCTGATGCGGGTGCTGCTGCCCGCGCTGCGCGCGGACTTCACCCTCGGCGAGCGCTACGAGCACCACCCCGAACCGCCGCTGGAGACCGCGATGACGGTCTTCGGTGGCCACGACGACGAACGAGCCCCGGAGCACGCGTTGCGGCCGTGGCAGAAGCAGACCAGCGGCGCGTTCCGGGTGCGGATGTTCCCGGGCGGCCACTTCTACCTCAACGAGCAGGCCGCCGGGCTGACCGAGGAGATCGGACGGGTCCTGCTCGGCGGAGAGCAGTGAGGAGGTCCAGCTCGATGTCCGACGAGTTGATGGCGGAGCTCGCCGAGGTGGTGCGGGCACAGCCCGGTGTCACCGACGTCGCCTGCGCGGTCCGCAGGGAAGCGCGCAGCGCGGTCACCGGCCCCACCGAGGCAGAACCCGAGGTGGTGCGCGAGGTCCGCGGCGGTGACCTGCCGATCGCCGAGGTGCACGGCGGCGAGCTGCCGGATGACCCGACCGCGCCGAAGACGCTGGTGGAGGCCCTGCGGCTGGCCGCCGAACGCGCGCCGGACCGCGGTGTGCACCACCTCGCGGCGGACGGCGCCGAGACGTTCCAGAGCTACGCGGAGCTGTTCACCGAGGCCCGCGAACTGCTGGCCGGGCTGCGCGAGGAAGGCCTGCGGCCCGGCGACTCGGTGCTGTTCCAGTTCGCCAGCAGCCGCAACTTCACCACCGCGTTCTGGGCGTGCGTGCTCGGCGGCTTCGTGCCGACGCCGTGCGGCGTCCCGATGGGCTTCGACCGGGAGAACGCGGGCATCCGGAAGCTGCGCAACGCCTGGGAACTCCTGGAGCACCCGGTGGTCCTCACCGACCCCGAACTCCTCAGCCCGATCACCGGGCTCGGCTGGGACGCCGACTTCACCGCGCGCAGCAACGAACAACTCCGCCGCGCTGGTGCCCGGCCCGAGCTCTTCCCGGCCGAACCCGACGACCCGGCCGTGCAGCTGCTCACCTCGGGCAGTACCGGGGTGCCGAAGTGCGTCCGGCACGCCAACGCCAGCATCGTGGCGCGCACGCTGGCCAGCGCCGCGGCCAACGGCTTCGACGAGCACGACGTGTCGCTGAACTGGATTCCGCTGGACCACGTCGGCGGCGTGATCATGCACAACGTGGCCAACGTGGTGCTGCGCAACCAGCACGTCAACGTCGAGACCGACGCCTTCCTGGCGGATCCGCTGGCGTGGATGGACTGGGTGCACCGGTTCCGCGTCACCAACACCTGGGCGCCGAACTTCGCGTTCTCCCTGTTCAACGACAACGCCGAGCGGGTCGGCGACCGCGACTGGGACCTGTCCTGCCTGCGGCACATCTGCAACGGCGGCGAGGCCGTGGTGACCCGGACCGCCCAGCGGTTCCTGGATCTGCTGCGGCCCTTCGGGCTGCCCGCCGACGCGTTGCTGCCCACCTTCGGCATGTCCGAGATCGCCTCGGGCGTCATCTACTCGACGCTGTCCGGCGACGACCCGGCGCAGGGCACCATCAGCGTCGAGAAGACCTCGCTGGGCGGCCGGTTGCGGGTCGTCGAGCCGCGGGACTCCCCGGAGGTCATCACCTTCACCGAGGTCGGCCGCCCGCTGCCGGGGCTGCGGCTGCGCATCGTCGACGACCAGGACCGGCCGCTGCCCGAGGACCACGTGGGGCGGCTGCAGTTCTCCGGCCGCACCATGATGACCGGCTACCACCGCAACCCGGAGGCCAACCGGGGGTCCTGCACCGCGGACGGCTGGTTCAACAGCGGCGACCTGGGTTTCGTCCACGGTGGGCGGTTGACGTTGACCGGCCGGGACAGCGACCTCATCGTGGTGCAGGGCGTGAACTACCTGAACTTCGACATCGAGTCGGTCGTCGAGCAGGTGCCGGGCACCGAGGTCACCTTCGTGGCGGCCTGCGGTGATTCGGCGGGCGGCGCGGAGACCGACAAGCTGGTGGTGTTCTTCGTGCCCACCGCACCGGACGTGGCGGGCACGGTGGCGCGGATCAAGGCCCGGCTGGCGGGGGAGATCGGTCTGCAACCGGATCTGGTGGTGCCGGTCGAGCGCGACCAGTTCCCGAAGACCGGCAGTGGCAAGATCCAGCGCTCCCAGCTGCTCAGCGACCTGCGCGCGGGGAAGTTCGACGACGCGCTGCGCGACCTGGCCGACGCGCCCGACGAGCCGGTGTCCAGCTCGGAGTGGTTCTTCGAGCGGGTCTGGACCGAGCAGCCCGCCGTCGGGTCCCGGCGCGCCGACGGCGTCCGGGTGCTGTTCGCCGACGCCGAGCACGAGCAGCGGTTCGGTCGGCACACCGCGGTGGTGGTGCCGGGCACCCGGTTCGCCCGGGACGGCGCGCGGTTCTCCATCGACCCGGAGAACTCCGCGCACTACCACGAGCTGTTCGCGGCGGTGGCCCGCGACTTCGGCCCGATCGAGGCCGTCGTGCACGCCTGGGCGGCGGACCCGAGCACGTCCTTGGACGCCGGGCTGCGCGTCGGAGCGCACTCGGTGCGTCGGCTGATCGCCGAACTCGCCTCCGCGCAGCACCGGCCGGACGTGCAGGTGCTCACCGCCAACGGCCTGCGGGTCAGGGACGGTGACACCGTCGACGTGCCCAAGGCGGCGCTGCCGGGGCTCGTCCGCACCGCCGTCGCCGAAGGCGCGGTTCCGTTCCTGCGGCAGGTGGACCTGCCCGCCGGGGCGCCCGAGGAGTGGGCCGGGATCGTCCGGACCGAGCTGGCCGCGGCACCGGACGCTGACGTGGTCGCGCACCGCGCCGGAACCCGGCTGGCACCGAAGTTGAGCCCGGTGCCGCTGGACCTGGACACCGCCCCGGAGCTGGTCCAGGGCGGCGTGTACGCCATCACCGGCGGCCTCGGCGGCATCGGCCACCAGATCGCCGAGTACCTGCTCGCCACCTACCAGGCGCGGCTGCTGCTGATCGGCCGCAGCCCGGTCGCCGAGGGCTCGGTGAAGGCCGAACGGCTCACCGACCTGCGCACCCTCGGCGAGGTCGAGTACCGCGCGCTCGACGTGGGTGACGCGGCCGCGCTGCACAGCGCCGTCGCGCAGGCCGAGCGGCGGTGGGACCGCCCGCTGTCCGGCGTCCTGCACCTGGCCAGCAACGACGTCTCGGGCCAGTGGGAGCGCCTGGAGGAGCACACGATCGCCCGCGCCTCGCGCCGGGAGTTCGCCGAGGCCTACCGGGCGAAGGTGCACGGCACGATGGCCATCGCCGAGGTGTTGCAGGACCGGCCGGACACGCTGCTGGTGCTGTTCTCCTCGGTCAACGGCGAGTTCGGCGGCAGCTCCTTCGGCGCCTACTCTTCGGCGAACAGCTTCCTCAACGGCTTCGCCGACCACTGGGGGCGGGACCGGGGCCGCCCGGTCCGCTGCCTGTCGTGGAGCATGTGGACCGACAGCGGGATGAACCAGGGCAGCCCGTCCGCAGCGGCGGCCTCGCGCGGATTCGTGCCGATCGACGACGCCGCGGGTCTGTCCTCGCTGCTGGCCGCGCTGGGCCAGGGCCGGGTGAACCTGCTGATCGGCCTGGACCGCCGCAACGAGCACATCGTCGCCGAGCTGGCCCCGGAACACCTGCGCAGCACGGAGATCGTGGTCGCCCACACCGGCGCAGCGCTGGACGAGCAGGACCTGCGCGCGCAGGCGGCACCGGTGCTGGCGCGCTGCCCGGTCCCGGTGCGGTTCGCCCACGTCGCGCGGATCCCGCGGGACCTCGCGGGCGAGGTTGACCAGTCCGCACTGCTGGCGGTGGCACGGGCGGCGGCCGAGCGGGGCCGTCGGCGCTACGCGGAACCGGAAACCGACCTGGAGCGCCGGTTGGCCGAGATCTGGGGCGAGGTGCTGGGCCGGGACCGGGTCGGCCGCGACGACGCGTTCTTCGAGCTCGGCGGCAACTCGCTGCGCGCGGCGCAGCTGGTCGCCCGGATCAACGGGGCGCTGCCCACGCGGGTGGCGGTCCACCAGCTCTACGACCACCCGACGGTCGGTGGCCTGGCCAAGGTCCTCGAGAGCACGCACTAGCACCGACATCTCGGCAGAGAGGGAGCAAGCAGATGACGAACCCGTTCGAAGACCCCGAAGGCCGCTACCTGGTCCTGGTGAACGACGAGGGCCAGCACTCGCTGTGGCCGACGTTCGTCGAAATCCCGGCGGGCTGGACGGAGGTCCACGGCGAGGACACCCGGGACGCCTGCCTGGACTACATCGAGCAGAACTGGACGGATCTCCGCCCGAAGAGCCTCATCGAGGCGATGGGCCGCTGACGAGGTACCAGCCGGGGTCCGGGGCGCGAAGCCCCGGGCCCCGGCTTCGCGTGCGCCACTCCAGGTTCGTCGCTGCGCCAGCACTTCACCGGTCACGCCGGAGGCGGCACCACCAGGGTGCCCGGAGTTCAGCTACGAGATGGCATGCGGGCTCAGGGGTGTCGGATCACTCCCGGAGGCCCACGGCGGCGGTGCCTGTGTCGACCTCGACCAGGAGGAGCAGCTGCGCCGGGTAGTGCTGCCGGAGCCGGGCACTCTTGTCCCCGACGAGCAGCCCGAAGCCGTTGCCGCCGCGCTAGCGGGCCTCCTCGACGACCAGGGCGGACCCGGCTTCAGCGCTGCGTCGCCAGCTCGTCGGCGGGGTCGATCTGGTAGACCTGCTGGACCCAGCTGGGCTGGTAGAGCGAGTCCAGGTAGCGCTCGCCGAGGTCCGGTGCGATGGTCACCGCGGTGATGTCCGGACCGGCGTCGTTGCTCGCCAGCCACTGGATGGCACCGCTGATCACGGTGCCGGTGGAACCGCCGAACAGGAAGCCCCGGCGGGCCAACCGGTGGCAGGTGCGCACCGTGTCGACCTCCTCCACCAGCACCACGTCGTCCACCAGGGACTCGTCGAGCAGCGCCGGGCGGACCCCGGTGCCCAGGCCCGGGATCATCCGCGGGGCGGCCGGGCCGCCGAAGGTCACCGAGCCGACCGCGTCGATCGCGACGACGCGCACATCCGGGCGGAACCGCTTGAAGTAGCGGGCGCAGCCCATCAGGGTGCCGGTGGTGCCCGCGCCCACGAAGAGCACGTCGAGGGTGGGGAAGGCCCGGTCGATGGCGGGCGCGGTGGTGCGGTAGTGCGCCGACCAGTTGTCCGGGTTGACGTACTGGTTCAGCCACAGGTACCGGTCGTCGTCCGCGCAGAGCTCGCGCACGTGGGCGATGCGCGCCGCCAGGTAACCGCCCTCTGCCGCAGGTTCGGTGATGGTGTGCACCTGGGCGCCGAGGGCCTCCATCAGCTGCTTGGTCGCGAGGTTGCACCGCGAGTCGGTCACGCACACGAACTGGTAGCCCTTGCTGGCCGCGAGCATGCTCAGCGCCACCCCGAGGTTGCCCGACGAGGACTCGACCAGGATCGAGCCCGGGCGCAGCGCCCCGGAGCGCTCCGCGGCGGCGATCATCGACTCGGCGGCCTTGAGCTTGATCGAGCCGGCGAAGTTGAACCCCTCGCACTTCAGGTACAGCGGGACGCCGAAGGCGGGCCGGAGGTCGACGTAGAGGTCGTCCTCGTTGAATTCGTGCGGCTGCGAGATGATGGGCACCGAGCTGTCTCCGTCTTGTCGGAACGAACCTTCTTGCGGGGTCGGCGCGGTCGGCGGTGCGGGCCGGCGCCATCCGCCCCGTTGCCGGGGGAGGCCGGTCGTGCGGGGCCGCGAGGTCCGCACGACCGGGCATCCGGTGCGGTCAGCCGTAGCGGCGCAGCTCCGAGAAGAAGTCGGGCACCACGGTGGGTTCGCCGTGCGCCGTGACCTGGTCGTAGATGAACTTGCCCACCGCCAGGTCGAGCACGCCGAGGCCGAACGGGGAGAACACCACCGGCCGGTCGGCGGGCACCGCCAGCTCACCGGCGAGCACGTCGTTGATGGTGCCGTCCAGGAAGTCCCGGTTGCCGGTCCGCTGCTCGGCCAGATGCGGCGAGGTGTCGGCCTTGAGGCAGTGCTCGACGTCGTCGACGACGTTCACCGAGGACAGAATGATCTCCGGGGACAGGTCGCGCAGGGACACGTGCAGCACCAGCGGGTTGTGCTCGAACCACGCCGGGTCGTGCACGTGCGGGGTGCCCGCGATCGTCGCGAACACCACGAGGTCGCTGGAGCGGATCAGCTTCTCGGCGCTGTCGTGCACCGCGATGCTCGGGCCGTCCTCCACGCGCTCCAAGTAGGACTTGAACCCCTCGGCGTGCTCGGCGGACAGGTCGTGCACGCTGATCTCGTCGAAGCTCCAGCCGGTGGCGTGCAGGTACTCGTGCACGTAGCGGGCGATGAGGCCGACACCGATGAAGCCGATCCGGCGCGGGCGGCCCCGGTCCCGGCTCAGGTGGTCGGCGGCCAGCGCGGCCGAGGCCGCGGTGCGGGTGGCGCTGATGACCGAGCTCTCCAGGCAGGCGAACGGGTAGCCGGTGTCGTGGTCGTTGAGCACCAGCACCGCCGAGGCGCG
>NZ_JBEPDU010000100.1:0-8055 GCF_040300525.1 Saccharopolyspora sp. NPDC000359
GCGCGACGAGTTCGGCGAGCGCATCACCAGGCAGCAGGCGGTGCGCCGGGGCCAGCACCAGGCAGGCGCCGGATCCCCGGGCCCGCTCCTCGTTCGTCAGGTCACCTGCGCAGCACGATGGTGCCGCTGAGCCGGTCGTGCCAGGAGCGGCCGTCGAAGTTCCACATCACGGCCGGGATGACCAGGAAGGTCAGCACGCAGCGCAGCGCGGCCCGCAGCGGCCCCACCATGACCGCGCCGTCGACCCGCGCCACCCAGATCCGCAGCGCGGCCATGCCCGGCGTGGTGCCGAAGAAGCTCACCGGGACCACGGTGATGACCGCCCACGCCACCAGGCTCCAGTTCCCCGGGTAGTCCGGCATGGTGAACAGCGCCGCGACCAGGGCCGCCAGCACGATGTCGATGAGGAACGCCCCCAGGCGCTTGCCCACCGGGGCCGCCGAACCGGGACCGCGTTCGGGCAACCCCAGCTTCTCGCCGCGCCACTTGGGCCGGGATTCGTTCGCCTGCTCGCGCGCGTGGTTGAACGCGTTCTTCGGGGCGTCCAGCCACGATCCGACTCTTCGCACGTCATCCAGGGTACGTGCCGCCCACCGGAGCACCACGTTCGCCCGGTTCGCGCAACCTCGACCACCCGAACAGGTCGCAGTTAACGCCGGCGAAACATTCGGGTGACGACGGAGCAACACCCACGACATACGGTGAGAACCGAGCCGGCGGCGGAAGCGTACGACGTGGCGTCGGTGAGCTGTATCGAGTGCTGAAGGAGCCACCGAGCTTGTTCAAGAATCCAGACGAGGTCCTGCGCTTCATCGCCGACGAGGACGTGAAGTTCGTCGATGTCCGGTTCTGCGACCTGCCGGGCGTCATGCAGCACTTCACCGTGCCCGCCGCCGCGTTCGACCAGGACGCCTTCACCGAGGGGCTGGCCTTCGACGGCTCGTCCGTGCGTGGCTTCCAGTCCATCCACGAGTCGGACATGCTGCTGCTGCCCGACCCCTACACCGCGCGCCTCGACCCGTTCCGGGCCGAGAAGACGCTGATCCTGAACTTCTTCGTGCACGACCCGTTCACGCTGGAGCCCTACAGCCGTGACCCGCGCAACATCGCGCGCAAGGCCGAGCAGTACCTGAACGAGTCCGGCATCGCCGACACCGCGTTCTTCGGCGCCGAGGCCGAGTTCTACATCTTCGACTCGGTCAAGTTCGGCGAGGCCCCGAACAAGACCTTCGCCGAGGTCGACTCGATCGAGGGCTGGTGGAACACCGGCCGCGACGAGGAGGGCGGCAACCGGGGCTACAAGACCCGGATGAAGGGCGGCTACTTCCCGGTCTCGCCGTACGACCACTTCGCCGACCTGCGCGACCAGATGGTCACCCAGCTGACCCAGTCCGGCTTCACCATCGAGCGGGCGCACCACGAGGTCGGCACCGGCGGCCAGGCCGAGATCAACTACAAGTTCAACACGCTGCTGCACGCGGCCGACGACCTGCAGCTGTTCAAGTACATCATCAAGAACACCGCGTGGCAGCACGGCAAGACCGTCACCTTCATGCCCAAGCCGCTGTTCGGCGACAACGGCTCCGGCATGCACAGCCACATGTCGCTGTGGAAGGACGGCAGCCCGCTGTTCTACGACGAGTCCGGTTACGCCGGGCTGTCGGACATGGCCCGCCACTACATCGGCGGCATCCTGCACCACGCGCCGAGCCTGCTGGCCTTCACCAACCCGACGGTGAACTCCTACCACCGCCTGGTGCCGGGCTACGAGGCCCCGGTGAACCTGGTGTACTCGCAGCGCAACCGCTCCGCCTGCATGCGCATCCCGATCACCGGCGCGAACCCGAAGGCCAAGCGCGTCGAGTTCCGCTGCCCGGACCCGTCGGGCAACCCGTACCTGGCGTTCGCCGCGATGATGATGGCCGGCCTGGACGGCGTGAAGAACAAGATCGAGCCCGCCGAGCCGATCGACAAGGACCTCTACGAGCTGCCGCCGGAAGAGGCCAAGAACGTCCCGACCGTCCCGGACAACCTGGCCGCGGTCATCGACAACCTGGAAGCCGACCACGACTTCCTGCTCGAGGGCGGCGTGTTCACGCCGGACCTGATCGAGACCTGGATCAACCTGAAGCGCGAGGACGAGATCGACCCGATCCGCCTGCGCCCGCACCCGCACGAGTTCTCGCTGTACTTCGACGTGTGATGCGCTGAGCACGTGGTGGCCCGTCAGCTCCGGCTGGCGGGCCACTGCTCGTTCCCGCCCCGCCTGGGAGGCCCGGGCCAGGCGCTGCCCCGTCTCGCCGCGACCGTGTGATGGCGAATGCCATGATCGGCTAATATCAGTGGCTCAAATGCCCTGCCAGGGTTGCAGGGCGGCCCCAAGCACTCCCGGCTTGAAGCGCAGCAGCGCACCGGCGCACGGGTCCTCGAGGAGCGCGGGCTCGTCGTAGCCGTAGCACGCCGAGGTCACGTACATCTCCTCCAGCCGCGAACCGCCGAAGGCCAGGCTGGTGATCCGCCGGGTCGGCGCCCACAGGACGGTCTCCAGGTCCCCGCTGGGGGCGTAGCGGTGGATCCGCCCGGTCCAGTGCATCGCGACCCACACGCAGCCCTCGGCGTCGACCGCGATCCCCTCCGGGTTGCCCTCCACCTCCGCGCACACCACCCACTGCCGCCCGGAGACCGCCAGCGCGCGCTCCGGGTCGTAGTCGTAGACCCAGATGGTGCGCGCGTCGACCAGGTACATCCGCCTGCCGTCCGGGCTCCACGCCACCCCACCAGCCGCGGTCACCCCGTCGACCAGCAACCGCGCGCGGTTGCCGTCCAGCACGTACAGCCCGCTGGCCTGGAACTCGCGGGAGTGCGTCAGGGTGCCCGCCACGAACCGCCCGGTCGGGTCGCAGGCGCCCACCCCCATGCGGTCGCCGTTGCGGACCTGGACGACCGGCTCCAGCGCCGAACGCGCGAGGTGCACCCGCGCGAACCCGCGTCCTGCGGCGGCGATCAGCTGACCGTGCCGCGTCGCGCCGAGCGCCGTGACCGGACCCGGCAGCACCCGGACTTCGTCCGCACCGGAATCCCGGTGGTAGGTGTGCAATTCCCGGCGCAGCAGATCCACCCAGTGCACGCAATTGAGCGCGGGCATCCACAACGGGCTCGCCCCGCACATCGCCTGACGGTCGACGAGCACCTCGAAGTCCTCGGACATCGGCAGTCCCCTGTTCGCCGCCCTGCCTTCCTCCGCGGAGGGTACTGGCGAATTCAGCAATTCGGGACCGCCGACCGGGTTCGCCGAAAACCCGACCAGTGCGCCCCTTTTCCCACCGCACCAGAACAGGGGACCGCGAGAATCGCTGCGGCGCCGCGAAAATGGGGCGGCGTGGACCGCATGCCGAACCGGGTTGCACCATTCGGACCACCAGGACACCTGCACGCGGCCGAATTCCCGACCGCGGCGGATCAGCGGAATGCGGCCGGGTCGATGTCCCGCACGAAGCAAACCCGGTCGTGGCCGAGCCCGTCGTAATCGCGGTGCACCGGAATTCCGCCGATTTCGGCATCCCCCGGGCGCAGCTGGAAACCCATGCTCCGGTGGAAGGCGATCGAACCGGTGTTGGCGGGCGAGGTGACGCAGTGCACGCGGGTGCGACCAGATCGGGCCACCGCGGCGAAGAATTGCCCGTACAACCGGCGCGCCAGCCCGGACCGGCGCAACTCCGGATCGACCCCGACGAAGTGGATGTAGGCCTCCACCGGGCGGTCGGCGGAGGCGAAGCCGATAAGGAATCCCGCCATCCGGCCGTCCTGCTCCGCGATGAAGCTGGTCCCGGAGAAGTGCTGCAGGAACAGCCGGGGCACGAGCAGCGACAGCTCGCGGGCGGCCTCCGGGCTGCGCGAATCGGACCACCACCGCTGGATGGCGGCCACGACCACCGGGTGATCCGCTTCTTCGGCCGTTCGCAGCTCCACCACGACCACCACCCTAGGCCCTTCAGGAGCCGTAGAACACCCGCTCCACGACGGCGCGGGCGTGCCGGGTCACGCGCAGGTAGTCGTCGACGACCTCCCCGGTGTCCACCTCCGCCGAATACCCCAGGGCGGCGGCCACCGCGTTCAACTCCCGCGTCTGCTTGGGCAGCTGGTCCCCCGGTTTGCCGCGCACCAGCATCACCGCGTTGCGCACCCGCATCGCCAGCGTCCACGCCTGGGCGAGCTCGTCGGCGTCACCTGCGTCCAGCACACCCGCCTCGGTGGCGGCCCGCAGCCCGTCCAACGTCGAGGTCGTGCGCAGCCCGGGGTGCTCGTGGGCGTGCTGCAGCTGCAGCAGCTGCAACGTCCACTCCACGTCGGCCAGACCGCCGCGGCCGAGCTTGGTGTGCGTGGCCGGATCCGCGCCGCGGGGCAACCGCTCGGAATCCACCCGCGCCTTGATCCGGCGGATCTCCCGGGCCTTCGTCTCGTCCAGCCCGCCCTCCGGGTACCGGATCGGGTCGACGGCCCGGCAGAACCGCTCCCCCAGGTCCTGGTCACCAGCGATGTGCCGGGCCCGCAGCAGCGCCTGCGCCTCCCAGACCTCGCCCCACCTGCGGTAGTACGAGAGGTAGGAGTCCAGCGTGCGCACGAGCGCGCCTTGGCGCCCCTCCGGCCGCAGGTCGATGTCGACCTCCAGCGGGGGGTCCTGGCTCGGCGCGCCCAGCAACCGCCGGACTTGCTCGACCACGGTGGTCGCGAACCGCACCGCCGTGGTCTCGTCGGCCCCGTCGACCGGCTCGCACACGAACATCACGTCGGCGTCCGAACCGTAACCGAGCTCCGCACCGCCCAAGCGCCCCATGCCGATCACCGCGATCCGCGCCGGGACACCGCCCATCGACTTCGCGGTGTCCCGCGTCGACACGTCCAGCGCCGACTCCAGCACAGCGACCCAGATGTTCGACAGCGCCTGGAACACCGTGGTCGGTTCGACCAGGCCGAGCAGGTCACCGCAGGCGATCCGCAGCAGCTCGTGACGGCGCAACGACCGCGCCGCAGCGGCGGCACGCGCGGGTTCCGAGTAACGCGCCACGGTGCTGCGCAGCGAAACCGACGCCTCCGTGGGATCGCGTTCGGCCAGCGCAGGTGTGTCCGACAGCAGCCGCAGCACTTCGGGAGCGCGCACCAGCAGCTCCGGGACGAGCTTCGAGGTGCCGAGCAGCTGCGCCAACCGCTCGGCCACCACTCCTTCATCTCGCAACAACCGGAGGTACCAAGGGGTTTCGGCCAGCGCCTCGGACACCTTCCGGTACGCGAGCAGCCCGCCGTCCGGGTCCGGTGTGTTCGCCAGCAAGTCCAACAGCATCGGCAACAGCGTGCCCTGGATACTCGCCCGCCTGGACACTCCGGACGTCAAAGCACCGATATGGCGCAAAGCGCCCTCCGGCGAGGTGTAACCGAGTGCGGCCAGTCGCTCCACCGCCGCCGACGTCGTCAGGCGCAACGCCGCGGTCGGCACCTTCGCGACCGCTTCCAGCAGCGGGCGGTAGAACAACTTCTCGTGCAGCCGCCGAACCCGGTTGCTGTGCCGCCGGAACTCCGCGACCAACGCCTGGGCCGCCGAGTTCCGGCCACTGGCGCGCAACCCGACCGCCCGGGCCAGCACGCCGAGCGCCTCACCGTCGTCGAAGGCCGGGAACAGGTGCGTCCGGCGCAGCTGCCGCAGCTGCAACCGGTGCTCGACCGTGCGCAGGAACCGGTAGGAATCCACCAGGTCCGCCGCATCGGTGCGGGCGACGTAACCGCCCTCGCCCAGCGCGCGCAGGGCATCCAATGTGGACGTCAGCCGGAGCGAGTCGTCGCTGCGACCGTGCACCATCTGCAGCAGCTGCACGGCGAACTCCACGTCCCGCAACCCGCCCCGGCCGAGCTTCAGCTCCCGCTCGGACAGCTCGGAGGGGACGTGGTCCTCGACCCGGCGCCGCATCGACCGCACATCCGCCACGAAACCCTCGCGTTCGGCGGCGGTCCACACCAACGGCTGGACCGCGGCGAGGTAGTCCGCCCCGAGCTCGGCGTCCCCGGCCACCGGCCGGGCCTTGAGCAGCGCCTGGAACTCCCACGTGCGCGCCCAGCGGCGGTAGTAGCTCAGGTGCCCCTCGAGGGTTCGCACCAGCGCCCCGGCCTTGCCCTCCGGGCGCAGCGCCGCGTCGACCTCGAAGAACGCGGAACCGGCCACCCGCATCACCAGGCTGGCCAACCGGGTCGCGGCCGGGACATCGGCCTCCTCGGCCGCGACGAAGACGACGTCGACGTCGCTGACGTAGTTCAGCTCCCGGCCACCGCACTTGCCCATCGCGATCACCGCGAGCCGCGGCACCTCGTCCACACCTGAGCTCTTCAGCTCGGCCACCGCGACCGACAGCGCTGCGCGCAGCGCAGCGACGGCGACATCGGACAACGTGGCGGCCACGTCCTCGTACGGCACACCGGGCTGGGCTGGATCGACGACGCTGCCCATGTCCTGCCCGGCAACGTCCATCAACAGCCCGCGGTACGCCTGGCGGAGCGCGCTGACCGCGTCCGTCCCCTCCACCTCCGCTACCGGGCCGCCGGGAGTCCCCGGCGCCCCGCTGCCCTCAGCCCCCACCGCCGCCAGGAGCTCCGAGGTCCGCTCCTCCAGCGTGCGCGCCGGCGAGGCGTCCGAGCGCAGCCGCCGCCAGTCTTCCGGGTGCGCGACGAGGTGATCAGCGAGGGCGGTGGACCCCCCGAGGACGCCGAACAAGCGGGCGCGCAAGCCCGGATCACCGCCCAGCGCCCGCGAAAGCTCGGCCCACCCCGCGTCCGCAGCATCCCGGAAGCGGTCCAGGGAGTGCAGCGCCAGGTCCGGGTCCGGGGTCCGCGACAACGCGGTCACGATCGGCTCGGCTCCTTCCGGGCCGCGGTCCGACCACCACCCGGCACGCCGCAGCTGGGCCTCAGCACGTGACGCGTCGGTGAACCCGTAACGAGCGGGAGACGGCACCGAACCCGAGCGCGACGAGTTGCTGTTGGCCATTACCCGACCGTAGTCCGCCCGGCTTCCCCATGCGGACCCGACCTGGTGAGGATCACGCCAGCGGCAGGAACCTGCTGGCCTTGCGGTCCTCCGGCGGGGTCGCCACGAACCGCGCGAACCGCTCCGCCACCGGCTGCCAGGTCTCGGCCAGGTCCGCGTGGAACTCGTCGAGGTGGTCCCGTTCCAGCTGTCCCGGCCGCGCCGCGGCCGTCCCCTCTGGCGACCCCTCCGCCCACTGCAGCACCAGGTCCGTGGTCGTCTCGATGTGGCCCTGCAACCCGTAGGCGCAGTCGCCGACGCGGAAGAGCTGGTTCTCGCACTTGGGCGAGGAGGCCAACAACTGCGCCGACGGCGGCAGCACGGCCACCTCGTCGAAGTGGAACTGCAGCACGTCCGGGGTCAGCGGCACCGGGCCGAACAACGGGTCCTCCGCCGCGACATCCCGCTTCGCGATGAGCAGCGTGCCGACCTCGGGCCCCTTGCGCATCGCTCGAACCTGCCCGCCGGTGGCCGCGGCGAGGAGCTGCGCCCCGAGGCACACCGCCAGGACGGGCACCCGCTCGCCCACGGCCTTGCTGAGCAGGCCCCGAACCCCGGCCAACCAAGGGTGTTGCGCGTCGTCGTACGCACCCATCTCGCCGCCGAGGACGACCACCCCCTGGTGCTCGCTGAAGTCGGCGGGCAACTCCTGCTCGCCAGGCAGGACCACGTCGATCTCGGCCCCGGCCGCCACGAGCCACTCGCCGAGCGGGCCCGGGGGGTCGTTCTTCGACAGCTGCACAACAAGAATCCGCACACCACCCATGCCGCCAGCGTACGACCTGGATCCCCGAACCCCGACCACTTGCGCCAACCCGCCACCGCGTGTTCGCCGAGCTCCGGGTGTGTGAAAAGAAGAAGGCCTTCTCCCTCCCGGTCGGAACCAGGAGGGAGAAGGCCTTCTCCCATGTAGTGTGTCGGCGGTGTCTTACTCTCCCACACCCTGTCGAGTGCAGTACCATCAGCGCTGGGGAGCTTAGCTACCG
>NZ_JBEPDU010000101.1:0-7079 GCF_040300525.1 Saccharopolyspora sp. NPDC000359
GTGGTTTTCTGTGTTGTGCTCTTCCTTTCCCCCCGCGGGTGGGGTTTGGGCGGTGTGGTGGTGCGGCCCCGGGTGGGCTAGCGCCCCCAGCGGGTGTAGCGCGGGCCGCTCCGCGCGGAGCGGCGGGTGGTGCGGCGGCCGGGTTCCAGGGCAGTGGTCGCGGCCCGCACCAGCCAGGCGTTGGCCGACAACCCCTCGCGCTGGGCGGCCGCTTCGATCTGGACCTTGAGGTTCTCGGGCAGGCGGAGGTTGATCCGCGTCATGGCCCCCTCGTCGCCGTCTGCCGGGGGCGGCGGGGGCTGCTCGACGTCGGCCTCGGCCCCCTCCTCGACTGGTGGCGGGGTCACGACGAAGTCGGGGTTCCCGCTGCGGAACCGGAGGTCGACCGAGCCCGGGGCGAGGTCCCGGGTGATCTCGTCGGCAGCGGCCGACAACGCGTCCAGCAACGTCATCCGGACGGCCGCGTCGAGCGGCGCGGTGAGGCGCTCGGCCAGAGCCCGGGCGTCCTCCCCGCTCGCTTCGGCCGCGACGGTGAGCTGGTGGCGCAGGTTGTCGACGTACGTCGTGAGGTCCATGACGCCATCATGGCACCACCGTGGCACCACCGCAAGCCAGATTGGCACCACGGTTTCGGGCGAGGACGCCTACCACCACCCCACACCCACGAGCGACTTGCGTCAACTCACCGATGAACCACCGGTGGCACCATCACGGCACCGGGAGGACGCACACCGGCGTCGGGGTCGGGACCGGATCGCCGACCGGGTTCAGCTCCCCACCCGCGGAGATCGCGAACGCCTGCACGTCGTTGCTGCGCTGGCCCGCGGCGAACAGGACCTGGCCGTCCGGGGACAGCGCGATGTGCCGGGGTTCGGCCACCCCCGCCGGGTGGATGCCGAGCAGCCGGAACTCGCCGTCGCTGGCATCGGCCTGGAACACCGCGATGCTGTCGTGGCCGCGGTTGGAGGTGAGCACGAACCGCCCGTCCGGGGTCACCACCACCTCGGCGGCCAGGCTCGGCCGCCCGTAGTCCGGCGGCAGCGCGCTCAGCGTCCGCCCCGGCTCCAGCTCGCCGGTCGACGGGTCGTAGCCGAACTCGGTGACCGAGGACGCCAGCTCGTTGACCAGGTACGCGCGCTCGCCGTCCGGATGGAACGCCAGGTGCCGGGGCCCGGCCCCGGGGCGCAGCGCCACCTCGTGCCGCAGCGCCAGGTGCCCGGTCTCGACGTCGAAGTCGTAGACGTGGACCGAGTCGGTGCCCAAATCCACCGCCAGCACGAACCGGCCAGCCGGGTCCGGCAGCACCTGGTGGGCGTGCGGGCCCTCCTGGCGCTGCGGGTTCGGACCACTGCCGCTGTGCTGCACCACGTGGCACGGCTCGCGCAGCACGCCACCGGCGTCGATCGGGTGCACGACCACGTTGCCGGACTGGTAGTTCGCGGTCAGCAGGTACCCGCCGGACGGATGCACGCTCAGGTGGCACGGGTCCGAGCCGAGCGTCGGCTGCGAGTTGAGCTCGCGGAGGGTCCCGTCGTCGCGCACCTCCAGCGCGAAGACCCGGCCGTCGCGCTGCTCGCTGACCGCGAACAGCGTCGACCCGTCCGGGGCGAGCGCCAGGAACGACGAATCGTGCACCTCGGCGACGCTCTCGGTACACCGCAGCGCACCGGCGTCGTCCGCGGTGGCCAACCGGATGCCGTCGGCCGCGGAATCCGCGCCCGTGTAGGCACCCAGGTACACCCGGTACTCGTCCGGCATGGACGTCCCACCTCCCGCAGCCGCGGACCACCTGCCGCCACCATGATCCCAGTTCCCGCACCGGAACAACGAATGGACGACATGACGGCTGACCACGCAACGAAGTGACGTCGCAAGCAACACCTCGCGGCTGAAATCTCCGCTACTCGCGACATAACCTTGTGCCTATGACTGCCGTTCCGTCGCACCTCGAGACCTCGTCCAAGGCCGCCGACCTCCGCGCCCTCGACGAGCAGTACAGCGCGCACAACTACCACCCGCTGCCGGTCGTCGTCGCCGAGGCGTCCGGCGCCTGGATGACCGATGTGGACGGACGGCGCCACCTGGACTTCCTGGCCGGGTACTCAGCGCTGAACTTCGGCCACCGGCACCCCGCGCTGGTCGCCGCCGCCACCGAGCAGCTCGGCCGGGTCACGCTGACCAGCCGCGCGTTCCACCACGACCAGCTCGGCCCGTTCTGCCGCGAACTCGCCGAGCTCACCGGCACCGACCGGGTGCTGCCGATGAACTCCGGTGCGGAGGCCGTCGAGTCCGCGATCAAGATCGCCCGGAAGTGGGCCTACCAGGTCAAGGGCGTGCCGGAGAACCAGGCGGAGATCATCGTCGCCGGGTCCAACTTCCACGGCCGCACCACCACCATCGTGTCGTTCTCCACCGACCCGGTCGCGCACGACGAGTTCGGGCCCTACACCCCGGGCTTCCGCATCACCGACTACGGCGACGCGGCCGCGGTGGAGGCCGCCATCACCGAGCGCACCGCGGCGATCCTGGTGGAGCCGATCCAGGGCGAGGCGGGCGTGGTCGTGCCACCGGCCGACTACCTGCCGCGGCTGCGGCGGCTGTGCGACGAGCACGGCGTGCTGCTGATCGCCGACGAGATCCAGTCCGGGCTGGCCCGCACCGGAGAACTGCTGGCCAGCGAGCACGACGGCATCCGCGCCGACCTCTACACCCTCGGCAAGGCGCTCGGCGGCGGCATCCTGCCGGTGTCCGCGGTGGTCGGCCGGGACGACGTGCTCGGCGTCCTGCGCCCCGGCCAGCACGGCTCAACCTTCGGCGGCAACCCGCTGGCCTGCGCGGTCGGCCGGGCGGTGATCCGGTTGCTGAGCACCGGCGAGTTCCAGGAGCGCTCCCGCGAGCTCGGCGCGCACCTGCACGCCCGCCTCGGCGAGCTCGTCGGCCGCGGGGTCGTGGAGGTCCGCGGCCGCGGCCTGTGGGCCGGGGTGGAGCTCGCCCCGGGCGGGCCGACCGGCCGTCAAGCCAGCGAGGCGCTGCTCGAGCGCGGCGTCCTGTGCAAGGAGACCCAGGACAGCACCCTGCGCCTCGCCCCGCCGCTGGTGATCACCCGCGACGAGCTCGACACCGGGCTCGACGCGATCACCGAGGTGCTGGCCCGCTGACCCCACCGGCCCGTGAGCACCGCCAAGGGGTGCTCACGGGTCAGGAGGCGGCGAGGTCGCGGGAGAGGGCCGTCAGGCGGCTGATCGCGCGGAGGTACTTCTTTCGGTAGCCGCCGTGCAACATCTCCTCGGTGAACAGCGCCGACAGCGCCGCACCGGAGACGCGCACCGGGATGGAGCGGTCGTAGAGGCGGTCGGCCAGCGCGACCAGGCGCAGCGCCACGTCCTGGTCCGGTGCCGCGTGGACGCCGCTGAGGTGGACCGCGGTGACACCGTCGACCAGGCGACCGTACTTCGAGGCGTGCACCCCTGCGAGGTAGTCGCACAGCTCGTCGAAGTCGTCCAGCGTCGAACCGTCGGTGGCCTCCGCGAGGCGGACCAGCTCGTCGTCGCTCATCGGCGGGGGCGCCTCGGGCAGCCCGCGGTGCCGGTAGTCCGGGCCGTCCACCCGCACCACGGCGAACCGGGCCGACATCGCGTGGATCTCGCGGAGGAAGTCCGCCGCCGCGAACCGGCCCTCGCCGAGCTTGTCGGGCAGCGTGTTGGAGGTGGCCGCCACGTGCACGCCCGCGTCGGTGAGCTTGGCGATCAGCTGGGTGACCAGCATCGTGTCCCCGGGGTCGTCCAGCTCGAACTCGTCGATGGCCAGCAACCTGTGCTCGGAGAGCCGCCGGACGGTCTCGGCGAAGCCCAGCGCCCCCACCAGGCCGGTCACCTCGACGAACGTGCCGAAGGACTTGCGGCCCTCGGTGGCGTGCCACAGCGAGGCGAGCAGGTGGGTCTTGCCGACGCCGAACCCGCCGTCGAGGTAGAGCCCCCGCTTGCCGCTGTCGGCCTTCTTGCGGCCGAACACCCCACGCAGCCACGACCCGCCGCCGTCGGCGTTGATCCGCTCGGCGAACGCCGCGCACTCCCGGACCGCCGCCGCCTGGCTGGGCTCGTCCGGGTTCGGGAGGTAGCTGGCGAAGCTCACCGCGTCGAACATCGGCGGCGGGGTCATCGCCTCGACCAGCTCGTCCGGGGACAGCTCAGGACGGCGGTCGACCAGGCGCGGAGAACTCATGCGCCGACTCTATAACCGGGTGCCCCGCATCCAGGGCGCGCGGGCGCGTGCTCCTAGTCACCGCCGAAGCGCCGGACGTGGTGGGATTGACGCGTGGTCGACGAACTCTGGCCGGTGGACGGCGCGCAGCAGGTGGACGACGAACTGGAGCGGTTCTACGCCTACCCCGAACAGCGGGAACGCCCGTGGGTGCGGGTCAACTTCGTCTCCAGCCTGGACGGCGCGGTCACCGTGGGCGGGCGCTCGCGCGGGTTGTCCGCGCCGGTGGACCAGCGGGTCCTCGGCCTGATCCGGGACCTCTCCGACGTGGTGCTGGTCGGGGTGGGCACCGCGGTGGTCGAGGGTTACCGGGGCATCAAGCGCAGCGAGGTCCGCGCCGAGCGCCGCACGCGCCACGGCCTGTCCGAGGTCCCGCCCATCGCGCTGGTCACGGCCCGCGCCTCGCTGCCCCTGGACTCGCCGCTGCTGACCGACACGGTGGTGCCGCCGATCGTCCTCACCACCGAGTCCGCGCCCGCGCAGCGCCGGACCGAGCTCGCCGACGCCGGGGCCGACGTCGTGGTGACCGGCGACGCGGAGGTGGACCTGCGGGTCGCGCTGGACGCGCTGGCCGAGCGGGGGCTGCGCCGCATCGGCTGCGAGGGCGGCCCCCGGTTGTTCGGCTCGCTGGTCGACCAGGACCTCGTCGACGAGCTGTGCCTGACCCTCTCCCCGCTGCTGACCAGCGGAGACGCCGGTCGGATCGCGGTGGGCGCCGGTGTTGAGCCGCCCCGGGCGATGCGGCTGGAGTCGGTCCTGCACGCGGAATCGCTGCTCCTCCTGCGTTACGCGAGAATGCGCGAGTGACTGTTGGGGCCAGCACCGACGAGGCCATCGGGGCCCGCCCGCACCGCCGAGCCGAGCTCGAATCCGCATGGACGCCTGTGCAGCGCGCCGCGCGCATCCCGGTCGACCCACCGCACGGTTTGGTGGAGCGCGCCCCGCTGACGGCTCGCAGCGGGTTCGGTGCGGCACCGCTCGACCTCGCCCCGCGGCGGCACGCTGGGGGTGGTGCTGACGCGGCAGCTGCGCGCGGAGCTCTGGGGGCGCGTCGCCGACGTCGAACCGGCGAGAACAGCGGGACAATGGTGGTGCGGCCCACAGTCGCGCAACACCAGGTCGGGTGCGCGCATCCGATCCACACCAGTGCAAGCCGGGCCGCGGCGGCACCGGCGCAACCAGAAGGAGCGTCATCCTCATGACCCAGAACAGCGGGAGCACGCAGAGCGCGCAGCCCACGACCGAGCGCGGCGCCGAGGGGCGGCGGATCCCGGAGAGCCGGACCGGCGCGGCACCGGCGCGGCTGGCCGACGACACCTCCCAGGGCAAGACCACCATCGCGGCGTCGGTGGTGCAGAAGATCGCCGGGATCGCGGCCCGCGAGATCTCCGGGGTGCACGCGATGGGCGGCGGGGTCTCCCGGGCCTTCGGCGCGATCCGGGAGCGGATCCCGGGCGGCAGCGGCACCTCCTCCACCTCCGGCGTGCAGGTCGAGGTCGGCGAGAAGCAGGCCGCGGTCGACCTGGACCTCGTGGTCGAGTACGGGGCGTCCATCGTGGACCTGGCGCGCGCGGTGCGGCGCAACGTGATCACCGCGGTGGAACGGATGACCGGGCTGGAGGTCATCGAGGTCAACATCGCGGTCAACGACATCCACCTGCCCGACGAGGACGGCGAGGAGAACGGCCAGCCCGCCCCCTCGCGCGTCGAATAACCACCCGGTAAGCACCCAGCGGCCCAGGAGGACGTCCACCGAATGCCGGACCAGGTTTCCGCCAGTGAACTGGCCGACCGCGTGCTGGCCCACCCCGCGGTGGCGCGGTTGCACGGCGGTCAGTACGGCGAGATCGCCACCTACCAGCCCGGGCAGCGGATCACCGGGGTGCGGGTGGGCGACCGCGCGGTCGAGGTCGCGGTGGTGCTGCGGCTGGACCGGCCGCTGCCGGAGGTGCTGGCCGAGCTGCGCGGTGAGCTGGCCGCGGCCGCCGGTGGGGTCCCGGTGGACATCACCGTGGCGGACGTGATCACCCCTGCCGATCCGGCGGAGGGCGCATGATGGTCGCTGTGCCGCAGGATCCGGACACCCGCCGCGCCGTCCGCGCGTTCGCCCGGGCGCACCACCCGGACGTCGGGGGCGACCCGGAGGTGTTCGCCGCCGGGCTCGCCGCGCTGCGCGCGGGCCCCGACCGCTTCGACGCGCCGGTCGTGGTGGTGCACCGCCCGCGCGGGGTCCGCAGCCTGGTGCACCGGTTCCGCGCCTGGCGCGCCCGCCGCACCCGCCCACCCCGGGTCCGCTGAGCGGACCTCGACCAAGCCGACAACCGAGAGCCCTTGGAGGGTTTGCCAGATGAATTGGACACAGACCGGCCTGCTCGCCGGGCTCATCCTCGGCGCGACCGCCGCGCTCGGCGGATTCACCGGCTTCCTGATCGCGCTGCTGGTCGGCGCGCTCGGGCTGGTGGTCGGTCGGCTGCTGGACGGCGAGCTGGAGATCGGCGACATCCTGGGCCGCGGGCGGGACCGATGAGCGCTGAGACCGCCGAGCGCGCCGACCCGGGCGACCGGGGCAGGTTGCACATCAGCCGCTCCGTGCTGCGCAAGATCGCCGAGCACACCGCGGACCAGGACCCGGGCTGCGCGCGGATGCGCCGCCGGATCACCGGGCTCGGCCTCGGCCAGCACGGCGCGAGCGCCCAGGTGTCCGGCCCGGACGACGCGCTGCGCGTCCGGCTGGACGTCGCGCTGCGCTACCCGGCGCCGGTCCGCGACGCCGTCGCGGCGCTGCGCACCCGGATCGGCGTGGAGCTGGCCCGCCTGGC
>NZ_JBEPDU010000102.1:0-6303 GCF_040300525.1 Saccharopolyspora sp. NPDC000359
ACGGCCACTTCAAGTGCAACCGGCACAAGCTGACCGAGCTGCCGGTGCTGTGGGCCTACGCCCGCGACCTGTTCCAGACCCCGGGTTTCGGCGGCCCGCCGAGTTCGCCGTCGCCGGGTGCGGGACCGCGTTCGGCTGGCTGGCCGGGCACTACATCGGTGACTACTACGACCGGGAGCTGGACCGGATCGCCAAGCCGCAGCGCCCGATCCCGTCCGGGCGGCTGGCGGCCGGGACGGCGCTGGCCTGCGGCATCGGGCTCGCGGTCGCCGCGGTGGTGCTGCTGGCGTGGGCGAACTGGCGCACCGTGGTGCTGGTCGGGCTGGCGCTGGGCGGGATCGTGGCCTACAGCCGGTTCTGCAAGGCGCGGGGGCTGTCGGGGAACCTGGTGCGCGGCGTGATCACCGCGCTGGCCTTCCTGATCGGTGCGATGGTCGCGGCTCCGCTGCCCGGTTGGTCCGCCATCGCGTTCTCCGTCGTGTTCCTGCTGCACGACGCCGCGTCCAACCTCGTCGGCACGCTCCGCGACGTGGACGGTGACCGTGCCGCCGGGTACCGGTCGGTGCCCGTGCGCAGCGGCGTCCGCCACGCCGCCCGGCTCGCCGCGGTGCTGTACGGCGCGGCGATCGCCACCGCCGCGCTCGGCCTGCTCCTGCCGCACCGACCCGGCTTCCCGGTTCTGCTGGGTGCGGCGGCTTGCGTCGGGCTGTTCGCGGTGCTGCCGCTGCCGTTCCTGGCGCCGACGCTGAGCCAGGCCCGCGCCCTGCGGGCACATGAGTTCCTCGTCGCTGAACGCCTGGTACTCGCCAGTGCGGTCCTGGCGCGCACCGTCCCCCCGCTCGTGGTCGGCTCGCTGCTCGTCCTGGCGCTGGTCTTCAGCCTGTGGACCCAGGCCGCCATGCGGTCGGCGCACGAGATCCCCACCGACAAGGAGGTTCAGCCGACATGACCAGCACTGGGTCTGCGGACGTCGTGGTCTGCGGAGCGGGTGTGGGCGGCCTGGCCGCCGCGCACGCGCTGGGTGCGCTGGGGCTGCGCGTCCTGGTCGTGGAGAAGCAGGCGCGGATCCCCCGGGTGCCCAAGGGCGAAGTGTTGCAACCCGGCGCGCTGAAGATCCTGGACACCTGGGGGGTCAGCAAGCTGCTGGAGAGCCGGGGCGCGGTGCGGCTGTCCGCGCTGGTCGCCTGCGGCGCGGGTGCCCGGATGTCGCTGGACTACACGCAGCTCCCGGACGAGACCAACTGGCTGCTGGCGGCCGACCACGAGTCGATCCTGGGGGCGCTCGTCGACAGCCTGCCGGACAACGTCACGCTGCGGCGCGGTGTGTCGGTCCGAGGGACCGTCCGCGACAGCGCCGGGCGTGTCGCCGGGCTGGCGGTGCGGGAAGCCGGTGCTGAGCGGGACCTCCGCGCACCGCTGGTGGTCGCGGCCGACGGGGTCTCATCGCGGCTCCGGCGCGCGGCCGGCATCGACGCGGATCGCAAGGACTACCCGCACCGGCTGGTCGCCCTCGACATCCACGGGGTACCCGGAGCCGCTGCGGAGGTGACCGCGCACGTCACCGACCGCGGTCTGCGCATGCGCTACCCGCTGCCCGGGGACCGCATCCGGCTCTACGTCCAGGCCGAACCGGACGAGCTGCGCGGCATGGACCACGAGGCGTTGCAGCGCTGGGGCGACGGGCTGATCGCGGAGCTGCCCGAGCTGGCCCAGTTCGAGGAGCAGCTGCGGACCAGCCTGGCCGGTCGGCAGCTGCTCCCGGTGGCCCGGTTCGTCGCCAGCGGCCTGTCCGCCCCCGGCATGGCGCTGGTCGGCGAGGCGGCGCACTCCGTGCACCCGATGGCGGCCCAAGGCATGAACAGCGCCATCTACGACGCCCACGCGCTGGCCACCTGCCTCGCGGAGCGGTCCCCGTCCTCCGGTGGATCCGATGTGGACTCGGCGCTGCGTGAGTACCAGCAGCGGCGCCTGCCCGACCTGGTCACGATCGGCAAGATCAGCCACAACGCCGCGCGCATGCTCACCGACCTGACGTGGGTGGGCCGCACGCTCGGTCGGCGGGCGCTGCGCAACACCGGCACCAACCAGCGTCTCAGCTTCACCGTCATGCACAACCTGGCTGGTCTCGGCCTGCACCCGCTCTCGCCGCTCGACCGGCTCTGCCAGCTCGGGCTGCTGCCGGACCCGCTGGCACGGCGCCGGCCCCGGTGGGCATGAGGGCCAGCGCCGCGCCGGGCTCACCGCCGCGGTCGGCCCTCCACCACGACGAGGCCACCGGGCCAGGTGCGGGACTCGACCAGGTCCAGCCCGGCCTTGTCCACCAGCGCCTCGAAGTCGGCGACGCCGCGCTCCTGACCGCCCAGCAGCACCAGGGACTGCAGGTCGAAGGAGGTGTTGTACTTGGCGTGGTCGACCCCGGCGAGGACCTCGACGATCAGCACCCGGCTGCCGTCGCCCGCGGCTTCGGCGCAACGCCGCAGGATCCGCACCGCGTCCTCGTCGTTCCAGTCCGTGAGCACGCGGGAGACCACGTAGACGTCCCGGCCGGTCGGCAGCGGGTCGAAGAAGCTACCGGGCACGAACGAGACCTGGCCCGCCACACCGGCTGCGGCCAGCGCCTGCCGCGCCTCCGGTTCGACCGCGGGCAGGTCGAGCACCTCGCCGTCGAGGTGCGGGTTGGCGCGGACGATCTCGGCCAGCAGGGCGCCTTGCCCGCCGCCGACGTCGATGACGGTCCGCACGTCGGCCCAGTCGTGCTCGGCGGCCAGCACCGGACCGGTCTGCCAGGCGTGGGCGGTCATGATGTCGCCGAAGAAGCGCCGCAAATCGTCGTTGCGCTGGTAGTCGTCCCAGAACGGGGTGCCGTGCACCGCACCGTAGGCCGAGCTGCCGGTGCGGATGGCGTGCAGCATCCCGGTGAAGGCCAGGTCCATCCGGGTGCCCGGCCCGTCCAGGTCGAGCCAGCCGCGCAGCCAGGCGCCATCCTCGGACAGCAGCTGGCGGGACAACGCCGTCAGCCCGTAGGAACCGTCGACCTCGGTGAACAGTCCGATATGGACGAGGTGGCGCATCAGCCGTTCCAGGGACTCGCGGTGCGCCCCCGCGGCGGCCGCGAGCGGGGCGAGCTCGGTCGTCCCCTCCGACACCAGCTGCGGCAGCCGCAGCGTCACCGCCACCCGGACTGCGAAAGGTGTTGCGAGATCGACCAACCTGGCAAGTTCGAGGCTCGCCCCGGTGACGTCTTCCTGGGGTTCCGCGGAATCCATGGACACCTGCTTCCCTTCGTCGTGAAAGCCCGACCTCCCCCGCGCCACCCATCCTTACTGCCCTCCGTTCACGCCGTCAACAACCGCGGACGACCACGGCCGGGAACGCGCGGGCGCGCTCCATCCTGCCCGAAACACGTTGATATCCAAGAAGAAGAGGTGATCTGCTCATGACGAACATCGACGTCCGTCCGGCTTCCGGAGCGCTGGGCGCCGAGGTGCGCGGCCTGGACCTGGAGAAGCTGACCGAGGCGACCTTCTCGCAGCTGCACGAGCTGCTCATGGAGAACCTCGTGCTCCTCTTCCCGGAAGCCGAACCGCTCTCCGCCGAGGCGCACAAGAACTTCGGCCGCTTCCTCGGCGAGCTGGAGGTGCACCCCTTCCTGCCCAAGTTGGACGGTCACCAGGAGATCGTGGTGCTCGACTCCGACGAGGGCGCCAAGGCCGACGTGTGGCACACCGACGTGACCTTCGCGGCCAACCCGCCGATCGCCTCCATCCTGCAGATCGTGCAGTGCCCGCCGCGCGGCGGTGACACGATGTGGAGCAACCAGCACCTGGCCTACGAATCCCTCTCCGCGCCCCTCCGGGACCTGCTGGACGGCCTGACGGCGGTGCACGCCTTCGTGCACCCGAACGGCACCACCTTCGAGGCCGAGCACCCGGTGGTGCGGGTGCACCCGGTGACCGGCAGGCGGTCGCTGTACGTGAACCGGATGTTCACCATGAACATCCCCCAGCTGCGCCGAGCGGAGAGCGACGTGCTCCTCGAGCACCTCTTCACCACGTCGGAGCGCCCGGAGAACGTCTGCCGCTTCAGCTGGCGACCGGGCGCGATCGCCCTGTGGGACAACCGGGCCACCCAGCACTACGCCGTCAACGACTACACCGAACGCCGCATCGGGCACCGCGTGACGATCACCGGCGACGACCCGAAGGGCGACGAACCCCGCTGGCCCCACCACCAGGACACCACCACCGCCGCCGACCACCGGGCCCAACCCCGCAGCCGGTGACCGCGGCGAGCTGAACACCGCGGTGGCCCGGCGCACGACGACGAGCCGGGCCACCGCGGGTCACGGCCCGTGATCATCCTGCGGCGGATCGACTTCTGCCCCCCGCTGCGCTAGGAAGGACATGATGACCAGCGACGAGGGAAACCCCTGGATCCGGCGGTACCACCCGCGGCCGAGCGCGGCGAACACCCTGGTGTGCTTCCCGCACGCGGGCGGTTCCGCGACCTACTTCCACCCGGTCTCCGCGGAGCTGCCCCCTGCGGTCGACGTGCTCGCCATCCAGTACCCGGGTCGGCAGGACCGCCGGCACGAGCCGCTGGTCGACGACCTGGCCGTGCTGGCCGACCAGATCTCGGCGGTGCTGCTGGACTGGGCGGACCGACCGCTGACCTTCTTCGGCCACAGCATGGGCGCGTCCCTCGCGTTCGAGGTGGCACGGCGCCTGGAGCGGCGGGGTGTGGTCCTGACCGGCCTGTTCGCCTCCGGCAGGCGCGCGCCCTCGCGCCACCGGGACGAGGCGGTGCACCGGGGCACCGACCAGGAGTTGCTCCGCGAGGTCGCGGAGCTGGGCGGCACCGATGCCCGGCTGATCGATGACGAAGTGGCCCGCATGATCCTGCCCGCGCTGCGCAACGACTACCGCGCCGCGGAGACCTACCGGTACGAACCAGGGTCCGACGTGAGCTGCCCGATCACCGCCTACCTCGGGGACGCGGACCCGAAGGTCACCCCCGCGGAGGCGCAGGCTTGGGCCGAGCACACGACGGGCGAGTTCTCCTTCCGGGTCTTCCCCGGCGGGCACTTCTACCTCAACGAGCACAAGTCCGCCATCGTCGACGCCCTTTCCGCCCACGTCCTGGCCGCGGGGGCGAGGCGCTGAACAACCCGCTACTTCCCGTCCAACCGACGAACAGCGCGCTGCGTCGACTGCGCGCAGACCGGGCGCGCGCACGCCCCGTGATTCGGCATCTGCTGCAGGACGGACAGCTGGTAGGCGTAGGACACGAGGCCTGCCTGCAACCTCGACTCCACCCCCAGCTTCGCCATTATTCGCGCCACGTGCGCCTTGACGGTTCGTTCGGTGATTTGCAGCTTCAGGCTGATCGCGCGATTCGACTTCCCGTTGCCGAGCTGGATGAAGACCTGGATCTCTCGGGGTGACAGCAGCGCCGTCCGCTTGAGCTCGCTGCACCACACGCGCGGTGCCGCACCGCCACCGTCCGAATCCTGCTCGACCACCCGCAGGAGTCGCTGACCACCGCTGGTACCGAAATCTTCCAAACCTGCCCCCAAGAATTGCCGACGGAGAAGCACAGGTCGACCTCAACCAGCCGACCCGTCGGAAACAGCCAGGCGACGAGCGGCACACATTCGCGTTACCACTTTCCCGTTGTCACCTCGACCACCATTTCGCCACTGTGCGGTGGACGGCCGCGCAAGCTCCGGTGGTTGCGAATTCCGTCCGCCATTCGCCTTCGTCATCAACCCATTCCGGGCAGCGCACAACAACATCCCAGGAAAGCTTGACAACCGATCTCATCCTGGTGGTATATGCACATGGATATGCAGCTTATGAGGCGCCCGAGCTAGCGTCACTCACCCAATGAGGTGACCCACCGGTAACCCCTTGACGTCCAACGCGGTGCCCAGTTGGAGCAACGAATGGGAATAACGTTCCGAAGACCTGGTGTTGCGTTGCTCACAACTTGGCGACGGTCGGGCAGAATTGTGGCACCTCGCACGCCTCGGAGGGGTTCCACCCGAGCATCTTTCTCACGAAAGAAGCTGTTCGGGACGACACCCGCCCGGCACCCCGTTTCTTTACAACTGTCGGTTGTCGATTGCGGCGTGTTGTTTGTTGGACGCTCGCGCGCGCGCTCTGATCGAATGCGCTCGCCCGTCGTACCACCATTGGGAGAGTTCATGGACCCCTTCGTCCACCTGCATGTGCACACGGAGTATTCGATGCTTGACGGTGCGGCGAAGGTGGGGGCGTTGTTCGCCGAGGCGCAGCGGTTGGG
>NZ_JBEPDU010000103.1:0-5182 GCF_040300525.1 Saccharopolyspora sp. NPDC000359
TCGTCGGTGCTCAGAGGTTCTACCTGCCCGTCGACCTCTTTTGTGGGTGTGCCGGAGGGCAGGTCGCGGGCCTGGTCGGCTGGGTTCGCGGCGGAGACCGCGGCCGCCGCGCGCTGGGTGCGGTTGCCGAACCGCCGCCCCAGGGCGCGGAAGTTCGGCTTGACCGACACGTCCAGCACCTCGCCCGCCGACTCCAGCGGTTCGATGTGGCGCACGTTGAGCTCGTCGGCCAGGTCGGCGACCAGCTCCGGCGGCAGCACCGCGCTGACCAGCGCCCGCCCGAGCGGTTGCCGCACCTTGATGCCGCTGGCCTTGCGCGCCGCACGGCCCGCTTCCGCCAACCGCCGCTCGACGTCCACATCGGACAGCAGGCGGTCGTCGACCAGCCGCGGGTCGGCGCTCGGCCAGCTCGCCAGGTGCACCGAGTCCGCCGCGTCCGGGATGCCCGGGCGGACCACGTCCTGCCAGATCCGCTCGGCGAGGAACGGCACGAACGGCGCGAGCAGCCGGGTCAGCACGTCCAGGCATCCGTGCAGGGTGCACAGCGCGTTGCGGTCGCCGTCCCAGAAGCGCTGCCGCGAGCGGCGGACGTACCAGTTCGACAGGTCGTCGACGAACTCCGCCAGCGCGCGTCCGGCCCCGGCCGTGTCGTAGTCCTCCAGGCGCGCGTCCACCTCCGCGGTCAGCCGGTGGAGCTGGGCCAGGACCCAGCGGTCCAGCACCGGGCGCTGCTCGGGCGGATCGGCGTCGGCCGGGACCCAGTCCTCCAGCGCGGCGTAGCGGGTGAAGAACGACGCGGTGTTCCAGCAGGTCAGCAGCACCTTTCGGACGATCTCGCGGAGCGGACCGTGCCCCACCCGCCGCGCCGACCACGGTGATCCGGTGCAGAGCATGAACCACCGCAGCGCGTCCGCGCCGTGCTCCTCCATCAGCGGCAGCGGTTCCAGCACGTTGCCGAGGTGCTTGCTCATCTTGCGGCCGTCCTCGGCCATGATGTGCCCCAAGCAGACGACGTTCTCGTAGGCGGAGCGGTCGAACAGCAGGGTGCCGATCGCCATCAGCGTGTAGAACCAGCCGCGGGTCTGGTCGATGGCCTCGCAGATGTACTGCGCCGGGTAGTTGCGCGCCAGCTCCGCGACGCTGCCCGGCCGGTGCGGGTAGCCGAGCTGGGCGAAGGGCATCGCACCGGAGTCGAACCAGGCGTCGACCACCTCGGGCACCCGCCGGGCCGAGCGCCCGCAGGTGGAGCAGGGGAACTCGATCTCGTCCAGGTACGGGCGGTGCGGGTCCAGCCCGGTGAGGTCCTGGCCGGTGCGCTCGCCCAGCTCGGCGCGCGAGCCGATCGGTGTGACGTGGCCGTCCGGGCACCGCCACAGCGGCAGCGGCGTGCCCCAGTAGCGGGTCCGGGACAGCGCCCAGTCCACGTTGTTGGCCAGCCAGTCGCCGTAGCGGCCGTGCTTGACGTGCTCCGGGTACCAGGTGGTGCGCTCGTTCTCGCGTTGCAGCGCGTCGCGGATCGCGGTGGTCCGGATGTACCAGGACAGCTGCGCGTAGTACATCAGCGGCGTGTGGCAGCGCCAGCAGTGCGGGTACTGGTGCTCGAAGGTGCTGTAGTGCAGCAGCAGGCCGCGGTGCTGGAGGTCGTCGACCAGCACCGCGTCGGCGTCCTTGAAGAACATTCCGCCGACCAGCTCGACGTCGGTGGCGAACCGGCCGTCGGGCCCGACCGGGTTCACCACCGGCAGCCCGTGCTCGCGGCAGACCGCGAAGTCCTCGGCGCCGAACGCGGGGGCCTGGTGCACCAGCCCGGTCCCGTCCTCGGTGGAGACGTACTCGGCGAGCACCACGAAGTGCGCGTCGGGGATGTCCACCAGGTCGAACGGGCGGCGGTAGCGCAGACCCGCCAGCGCGGTGCCCGGCACCGTCGCCAGCACCTCGCCGTCGGCGCCGAGCACCGCCTCGACCAGCGGTTCGGCCACCACGGAGGTGCCCCGGACGGTGCGGACCACCTGGTAGTCCACCGCCGGGTGCACCGCGACCGCGGTGTTGGCCACCAGCGTCCACGGCGTCGTGGTCCAGATCAGCAGGTCGACGTCGTGGTGCCCGGCCAGCGGCCCGTCCACCGGGAACCGCACGTACGCCGACGGGTCGTGGGCCGGTTCGTAGCCCTGGGCGACCTCGTGGTCGGACAGCGTGGTCTGGTCCCGCGGGCAGTACGGGGCCACCCGGTAGTCCTCGACCAGCAGGCCCGCGTCGAAGATCCGCTTTAGCGCCCACCACACGCTGTCGACGTAGTCTGGCGCCATCGTCCAGTAGGCGGCGGAGAGGTCGATCCAGTAGCCCATCCGCCGGGTGACCGCCTCGAACTCGCCGACGTGGCGTTGCACCGAGGCGCGGCAGCGGGCGTTGAACTCGGCGATGCCGATCCGTTCGATGTCGGGCTTGCCGCTGATGCCCAGCTCCTGCTCGACGGCGAGCTCCACCGGCAACCCGTGGCAGTCCCACCCGCCGCGGCGCGGCACGCTGCAGCCCTTCATCGTCTTGAACCGGGGGAAGACGTCCTTGAACACCCGCGCCTCGACGTGGTGGGTGCCGGGCAGCCCGTTGGCGGTGGGCGGGCCCTCGTAGAACACCCAGCGCGGGCCGTCGGCGGTCTGGGCCAGGCTGCGCTCGAACACCTCGTGCGCGCCCCACCACTCGATGATCTGGCGTTCCATCGCGGGCAGGTCGATCGAGGGTTCGAGCGGTCGGAACGGTGATCCGGGCTGCGCCATGCCCATATGCTCACACCGCGTGGACCTGCGGGCTCGCCGTCCCGGTGGGGGAGCGGAGGCCGCCGCGGTGCACGCGCGCGACGAGCTGGGCCTGCGGTCGGCGGTGCTGGTGGCCAACCCGGTGCCGGACCGAGCAGCTGGACCCGCGGCTGCACGACCGGGCGCTGGCCGAGGCCTGGGAGCAGGCCAGCCACCAGGGCATCAGCGGTCCCGACACCACCTCGTTCCTCCTGGGCCGCATCCGCACCGCCACGCGCGGCCGCAGCCTCTGGGGCAACATCGCCTTCCACCGCAACAACATCGGTTGGCCGCCGCTGTCGCGCACGCCCTGCGCTGAAGAGCTGCGCGGGTGCCGCGCGCCCGCTGTACTGTTCAGCAGGCCGCAGGTGTCGGTGCGGCCGGAACGGAGCGGAGGAACGTCGGGTGAAGTCGGAACCCGTCACGGCTGAACCAGCGGGCAGCGGGCCGAACGTGGTCAAGTCCGCCGACCGCGCGCTGGTCATCCTGGAGCTGCTCTCCCGGGGGCGGCACCGGCTCAGCGACATCGCCGAGACGCTGCGGCTCCCGCTGTCGAGCGTGCACGGCCTGCTCGGCACCCTGGTGCACCGCGGCTTCGCCGAGTTCGACCCGACCACCCGCACCTACGGGCTCGGGTTGAAGGCCTGGACGGTCGGCCAGGGCTACACCGGGCACCGCGACATCGTGGGCCTGGCGCTGCCCTTGATGGACCGGCTCGCGCGGGAGACCGGCGAGACGGTGCAGCTGTCCAGGCTGGATGGGGTGGAGAACGTCTACATCGCCATCGCCGAGTCACCGCAGCCGATGAAGCTGGTGTCGGCGGTGGGCATGCGGCTGCCCGCGCACGCCGACGGGTTGGGCAAGGCGCTGCTGTCCGGCCTGTCGCAGGAGGAGCTGGTGCGCCGCTACCAGGGCGTGGAGCTGGAGCGGTTCACCGAGAACACCGTGTGCGAGCTGCCGGAGCTGCTGGCCGAGGTGCAGGAGGCGCGCGTCCGCGGGTACGCGGTGGACGACGAGGAGTACATCGTCGGCTGCCGGTGCGTGGCGATGCCGGTGCGGGACCACTCCGGGGAGGTGGTCGCGGCGCTGTCGGTGTCGGCGCCGACGCCCCGCTGCGGTCCGGACTGGACCGAGCAGACCCGCGAGCCGCTGTCCAAAGTGGTCGCGACGATCGAGCAGCAGCTCCGCCGCTGACCCGGTTCAGCCGAACTGGACGGAGCGCTTGGCCAGGCCCCACCAGAAGCCGTCGATGGCCACCTGCTGCGCGGTGACGTCGTCGCCCGCGGCGCCGAGCGTGACGAACAGCGGTGCGAAGTGCTCCGTGCGCGGGTGCGCGATCTTCCCGGCCGGGGCCTTGTGGCGGAAGTCCAGCAGGGCGTCGACGTCATGCGCTTCGAGTGCCTGCCGACCCCAGTCGTCGAACTCCACCGACCAGCTCGGCGTGTCCGGCTCGCGCAGCGCCGAGAGGTTGTGGGTGAAGAAGCCGCTGCCCACGATCAGCACACCCTCGTCGCGCAGCGGTGCGAGGGCTCGGCCCAGGTGCAGCAACCGCTCCGGTTCCAGCGTCGGCATCGAGATCTGCAGGACGGGCACGTCGGCGTCCGGGTACATCTCCACCAGCGGCACGTACGCGCCGTGGTCGAGGCCGCGGTCCGGGAAGTCCTGCACCGGGGTGTCCGGGCCGCGCAGCAGGCCGCGCACGCGCCCGGCCAGCTCCGGGGCGCCGGGTGCGGCGTACTGGACGTCGTAGTAGCGGTCGGGGAAGCCCCAGAAGTCGTGGACCAGGGGTGTGGTGCTGGTGGCGCCGATGGCCAGCGGGGCTTCCTCCCAGTGCGCCGAGATCACCAGGACCGCCTTCGGCGTGGGCAGCCGGGCCGACCAGTCGGCGAGCTGGCCGGGCCACTGCGGGTCGTCGGCCAGCGGTGGGGCGCCGTGGCTGAGGTACAGGGTGGGCATCCGGGTCATCGCGGCCTCCTCGTTCGAATTTGAACAACACCGACCATAGCTGGTGGTTCAAATTTGAACAAGCTAGGCTGCGGGGCATGGCTGAACCGCGCTGGCTGGACGACGAGGAGATGGCCGCCTGGACCACGTTCGTGGAGGCGAGCAACCTGGTCGCCCGCAAGGTCGAGCAGCAGCTGCGCGAGCAGGCCGGGCTGTCCCACCCGCAGTACGAGATCCTGGTCCGGCTGTCCGCCGCGCCCGGCGGGGAGCTGCGGATGACCGAGCTCGCCCAACTGGTGGTGACCTCCAAGAGTGGCCTGACCTACCAGGTCACCCAGCTGGAGAAGGCCGGGCTGGTGCGGCGGCGGACCTGCGAGACCGACGACCGGGGCGTCTACGCGCTGCTGACCGAGCAGGGCCGGGAGCGGCTGCGGGCGCACGGCCAC
>NZ_JBEPDU010000104.1:0-5008 GCF_040300525.1 Saccharopolyspora sp. NPDC000359
GTCGGTGCTGGAGGCGATGGCCAACGGCCTGCCGGTGCTCTACACCACCTGCCCGTCCGGCCGCCGCGGCCGCCAGGTCATCCGGGTGGGTACCGACCGCACCGCACCGCTGCGCAGGTCGGCGATCCGGAGTCGGCCGTTGGATGCGTAGAGGAGGCTGCCGGAGTCACCACTCCAGCTCGGGCAGTCGCCGGTCTCCTGGCTGACCTGGCGCGGTGTTCCCACCGGCCTCGCCTCCGAGTCCACATCGGACACCCAAACGGTGCCACCGACCACGAAGGCGGCGCTGCGCCCGTCGGGCGAGTACACCGGCCCGGCGTCGATCCGGTTGGCCAGCGACCTGCCCGGCACCGCCGGTGAGTACTGGGCCGCGCCGGTGGCCAGGTCGACCGTGAGGACCTGGTTCGAGCCCTCCCGGTAGCGACCGGTCACCGGCACGAACCCGGCCAGCCCCAGCTTGGTGCCGTCGGCGCTGAAGCTCGGCCTGCCTGGTTCGCCGAGCGGGCCGATGACCTTGCGCACCACGCCGGTCGCGATCTCCACGGTGCACACCGTGGTGGCGTGCCACTGCGACGCCCCGGACAGGAAGGCGACGGTGCGCCCGTCCGGGCTGAAGGCGGGCGCGCGCTCGGCCCCGTCGAGGTGGGTGAGCTGGCGCTGCTCGCCGGTGTCCAGGTCGTGCAACCACAGGTCGAGCTGGCCGTTGCGGTCGCTGGCGAACACCAGCGTCCGGCCGTCCGGTGACCAGGCCGGGGCACCGTTGAAGTTGCCGTCGGCCACGACCTGCTCGGGTTCGGCGTCGCGCCGCAGCAACCAGATGCCGCTCAGGGCCTGGCAGGTGACCTGCTGCCCGTCCGGGGAGAGCGCGGGCCCGACCAGCCCCTTGACCGGTCGCGGCGCGGAGCTGTCGAAGTCGCGGGCGCTCGCGCGCTCCACCGCGGGCCGCACGGCGACCTCGGCGGTGAAGGGCACCTCCCGGACGTCCCTGGTGCGCAGGTGGCGGCGGCGGATCTTCCCGTCGGCGGTGTAGAGCAGCTCGTCGGCGGACAGCCAGCGCGGCGCGAACGGGAACACGTCCTCGTCCGGGTCCGACACCTCGTGGCCGTCGACCACCAGCGAGGTCCGGTCGGTGGTCAGGTGCAGGTAGCAGAACCTGCCGTCGGGCGCGAAGGACGGCCCGGCCAGCTGCCCGTCGGCGACCTCGACCAGGGTGCGCCGGTTGCCAGCGGCGTCCACCGCGTCGATCGCCTGCGGCGCGTTGCCCGCTCCCCTGGTGAAGGCGATCGCCGAGCCGTCGGGGAACCAGACCGGGTGCGCCTCCTGCTCCTCGCCGGTGGTCCAGTCGGTGATCCGGCCGGTGGTCAGCTCCAGCACCCGGATGCCGTACCGGCCGCCGGTCTCGCCGGAGAAGGCGATCCGGGTGCCGTCCGGGGAGAACCGCGGCTCGCGGTGATCGCTGGACCCGCTGGTCAGCCACTCCAACCCGGACCCGTCGAGGCCCAGCAGCGCCAGATGGAACTGTCCGTCCTGATAGGACTGGCACACCAGCGTGCGCCCGTCCGGCGCGATGTCCGGTTCACCGGCCTCCTGCACCACGTCGGTGATCCGCACCGCAGCACCACCCGCCAGCGGCACCACCCAGAGCATGTTGAGCAGGTCGAACACCACCGTGCGCCCATCCGGCGAGAGCGCCGCCGCGGCGTTGGTGGCCTCGCTTATCGCGACCTGCCGGGTGCCGGGATCACCGCGTTCGGCGAAGGCCACCGGCTCACCGACCAGCCTGCTCAACAGCCACGCGGAGCCGAAACCAGCGGCAGCACGACCGCTGTGCGCGAAGAGCGCTCGCCGGGACAGGTCCACCTCGCACCTCCTGGGGAATGCAGCAGTGGATCAGCATCCAACGCGGGTGCGACCATCTCGGCAAAGGCCGTCATCCGGATGGCACAACGCGCCCTACCAGCTCGACAACGGCGGATCGTGCACCGATCGGCCGAGCTGGACCCACCCCATCCGCACCACCAGCGGCGTTGCCCCGGGAAGCAGTGACGGGCGCCCCCCGCCGGGGACGCCCGTCACCTGGCGTCGATCACGCGATGGGGCGATCCGTCGGCGCGATCGGAGCGGGCAGCACCTCCCGGTTCGCCAGGTAGGCGTCCACCCCGGCCGCCGCGGAGCGGCCCTCGGCGATCGCCCAGACGATCAAGGACTGGCCCCGACCCATGTCACCGGCAGTGAACACACCGTCCACACTGGTCATGAAGCGCTCGTCCCGCGCCACGTTGCCGCGGGGGTCGAGCTCCACGCCCAGGTCGGTCAGCAGGCCTTCGCGCTCCGGGCCGACGAATCCCATCGCCAGCAGGACCAGCTGGGCCGGGATCTCCCGCTCGGTGCCCGGGACCGGCTCGAAGCCCGCGTCGGTGCGGCGAACCTCGACCAACCGGAGGGCCCGGGCCCGACCAGCGTCGTCGCCGAGCACCTCCTGGGTGCTCACCGAGTACAGGCGCTCGCCGCCCTCCTCGTGCGCCGAGGACACCCGGTAGATCATCGGATAGGTCGGCCACGGGTTGGACTCCGGGCGCGACTCCGGCGGCATCGGCATGATCTCCAGCTGAGTCACCGACGCCGCGCCCTGGCGGTGCGCGGTGCCGACGCAGTCCGCGCCCGTGTCACCGCCGCCGATGACCACCACGTGCTTGCCCTCGGCGTGGATCGGCGACCGCTGGAGGTCGCCCTCCTGCACCTTGTTGGCCAGCGGCAGGTACTCCATCGCCTGGTGCACGCCGTCCAGCTCGCGCCCCGGCACCGGCAGGTCGCGGGCCTTCGTCGAACCGCCCGCCAGCACCACCGCGTCGTAGTCGGCGCGCAGCTGCTCCACGGTGACGTCCACACCGACGTTCACCCCGGTGCGGAACTCGGTGCCCTCGGCGCGCATCTGGCCGAGGCGCCGGTCCAGCCGCTGCTTCTCCATCTTGAACTCGGGGATGCCGTAGCGCAGCAGCCCGCCGACGCGGTCGGCCCGCTCGTAGACCACCACGCTGTGGCCCACGCGGGTCAGCTGCTGCGCCGCGGCCAGCCCGGCGGGGCCGGAGCCGATCACGGCGACCTTCTTGCCGGTGGCGGCGCGCGGCAGCTGCGGGCGCACCAACCCGGAGTCCCAGGCCTTGTCGATGATGCTGATCTCGACCTGCTTGATGCTCACCGGGTCGGAGTTGATGCCGACCACGCACGCCGCCTCGCACGGGGCGGGGCACAACGTCCCGGTGAACTCCGGGAAGTTGTTGGTGGCGTGCAGCCGCTCGGCCGCCTCCTGCCAGTCGTCCCGCCAGACCAGGTCGTTCCACTCCGGGATCAGGTTGCCCAGTGGGCAGCCCTGGTGGCAGAACGGGATGCCGCAGTCCATGCAGCGCCCAGCCTGCTTCTGCAGCGCGGGCTGCGCGAACTCCTGGTAGACCTCGCGCCAGTCCTTGATGCGCACGTCCACCGGGCGACGCTGCGGCGTCTCCCGCGGCGTGGTCAGGAACCCCTTGGGATCAGCCATGAGCCGCCTCCATGATGGCCTCGTCAACGTCGCGGCCGTCGCGTTCGGCAGCGCTGCGCGCCGCGAGCACCCGCCTGTAGTCGCGCGGCATGACCTTGCCGAACCGCTCGACCGAGGTGTCCCAGTCGGCCAGCAGCTCGTGGGCCACCGCTGATCCGGTCTGCTCGTGGTGCCGCCGGACGCGGTCGTGCAGGAACTCCCGGTCCGCGTCGTCCAGCGGTTCCAGGTCGACCATCTCCTGGTTGACCCGCGCCGGGTCGAGGTCGAGCAGGTAGGCGGTGCCGCCGGACATCCCGGCCGCGAAGTTGCGTCCGGTCCGCCCGAGGACCACCACCCGGCCACCGGTCATGTACTCGCAGCCGTGGTCGCCGACGCCCTCCACGACGGCGGTGGCCCCGGAGTTGCGCACCGCGAACCGCTCGCCGACCACCCCTCGCACGAACACCTCACCGCTGGTCGCGCCGTAGAGCAGCACGTTGCCCGCGATGATGTTCTGCTCGGCGGCGAAGGGCGCCGCGGGGTCGGGTCGCAGCACGATCCGCCCGCCGGACAGGCCCTTGCCGACGTAGTCGTTGGCGTCGCCCAGCAGCCGCAGGGTGATGCCGCGCGGCACGAACGCGCCGAAGGACTGCCCGGCCGAGCCGGTGAACGTCACGTCGATGGTGTCGTCCGGCAGGCCTTCGCCACCCCACCGCCGGGTCAGCTCGGAACCGAGCATGGTGCCGACGGTGCGGTTGACGTTGCGCACCGGGATGTCCAGCCGAACCGGCCGGCCCTCCTTCAGCGCGCCCTCGCACAGCTGGATCAGCGTGTTGTCGAGCGCCTTCTCCAGCCCGTGGTCCTGCTCGACGACCTGGTGCCGGGCGGTGCCGCTGGGCAGCTCCGGCACGTGCGTGATCGGCGTCAGGTCCAGGTCCCGGGTCTTCCAGTGCCGCACCGCATCGGAGGTGTCCAGCAGCTCGGCGTGGCCGATGGCCTCGTCGAGGCTGCGGAATCCCAGCTGCGCCAGGTACTCCCGGACCTCCTGGGCGATGAACTCGAAGAAGTTCACTACGTACTCGGCCTTGCCGGTGAACTTCTCGCGCAGCAGCGGGTTCTGGGTGGCCACGCCCACCGGGCAGGTGTCGAGGTGGCAGACCCGCATCATGATGCAGCCCGAGACCACCAGTGGCGCGGTGGCGAAGCCGTACTCCTCGGCGCCCAGCAGTGCCGCGATCACCACGTCGCGCCCGGTCTTGAGCTGCCCGTCGGTCTGCACCACGATCCGGTCGCGCAGGTCGTTGGCCAGCAGCGTCTGCTGCGTCTCGGCCAACCCGAGCTCCCAGGGACCACCGGCGTGCTTGATCGACGACAGCGGCGAAGCACCGGTGCCGCCGTCGTGGCCGGAGATCAGCACCACGTCCGCGTGCGCCTTGGACACCCCCGCCGCGACCGTGCCGACGCCCACTTCGGACACCAGCTTGACGTGGA
>NZ_JBEPDU010000105.1:0-4866 GCF_040300525.1 Saccharopolyspora sp. NPDC000359
CCGAAGGCGGACAGCCCCGCCCCGACCCGGTCGATGGGCAACGACGGCCCGGGGTCGAGGGGCGGCCCCGACTCCCCCGCCCCGACCCGCTCCACCGGCAACGACGGCCCGGCGCAGACGTCCTCCAGCTCCTACGGCGGCGGCCCCGGTTCCGGCGGCGGGCCCGGCTCCGGCGGCGGGCCGGGCTCCGGCTCGCGATCGGTCACGGGCGACGGCTCGTCCGGCGGGCCGGCGACCACCACATCGACCGGGAACCGGGGGCCGGGCGGGGGTTCGCGCTCCCTGCGTGACCAGGAGCCCAACCCGCGCTCCCCGGAGAAGACGCGGTGCGTGGGCGACCCGGTCGACGTCTCCACGGGGCAGATGATCCTGAGCCAGGTCGACGCGGAGTTCCTCGGCGCGCTCCCGCTGGTGCTCGGGCGAACCCACTTCTCGTCGTACCGGACGGGCCGGTGGTTCGGCACCAGCTGGGTGTCCGCGCTGGACCAGCGCTTGGAGGTTGACGACGCCGGGGTGAGCTTCGCCGCCGCCGACGGCACCCTCCAGCACTTCCCGCACCCCGCGCCAGGCGCGTGGGTGGACAGCGAGCACGGAGCGCCACGGCAGCTCCGCCGCGCCGAGGACGGCGGGTACGTGCTGGTGGACGTGGAGCTGCAGCAACTGCTGAGCTTCGCCGCCGGAGGCCGGGTGCTGCCGCTCACCTCCATCACCGACCAGCACGGCAACGAGATCACCTTCGTGCACGACGAGTCCGGGGCCCCGGTGGAGGTCCGGCACAGCGGCGGGTACCGGGTGCGGGTCGAGGTGACCGACGAGCTGGTCACCGCGCTGCACTCGGTCGCCGCCGACGGCACCGAGGTCGAGCTGATGCGCTACGGCTACCGCGGTGCGCAGCTCACCGAGGTCATCAACGCCTCGGGCAAGGCGGTGCGGTTCGAGTACGACCAGGCGGGTCGGGTCACCAAGTGGACCGACGGCAACGGCGAGTGGTTCCGCTACGTCTACGACCACCTGGGCCGCTGCGTGCGCACCGAGGGCTCGGGCGGGTTCCTCTCCGGAACCGCGGAGTACGACACCGAGAACCGGATCACCCGCTACACCAACTCGCTCGGCCACTGCACCACGTTCCACATGAACGAGGCCGGGCAGGTGGTCAAGGAAGTCGACGCGCTCGGCGGCGAGACGACGTCCGAGTGGGACGCCGCCGACCGGCTGCTGCGGCGCACCGACCCGCTGGGCCGCACCACCCGGTACTCCTACGACGGCGACGGCAACCTGCTCGCGATCACCCTGCCGGACGGCAGCCAGGCCCGCCGCGAGTACGACGAGCCCGGCCGACCGGTCGCGTTCGTGGACCCCGATGGCGCCGTGACGCGCTACGAGTACGACGAGCGCGGGTACCTGGTGCGGATCACCGACCCGGTCGGTGCGGTCACGAGCTTCAGCCACGACGAGCTCGGCAACGTCGTGGGCGTCACCGACGCCCTCGGCGGCACCCAGCGGATCTCGGTCGACGCCGCTGGTCTGGCCGTGGCGCTCACGGATGCGCGGGGGGTCACCAGCCGCTCCGAGCGGGACCGGTTCGGCCGGGTCGCCGCGGTCACCGACGAGCTGGGCGGCGTGCAGCGGTTCGGCTGGACCATCGGCGGCGAACTGGCCTGGTCGCGGGCGGCCGACGGTTCCGCGCAGCAGCGCACCTTCGACGGCGAGGGCAACGAGCGGACCCGCGTCGACGAGCTCGGCCGCACCACCACGACGGAGGTGACGCACTTCGACCTGGTGTCGGCGGTGACCCGCCCGGACGGCACCCGCCTGGAGTTCGGCTACGACACCGAGGCGCAGCTGACGCGCGTGACCAACGAGCTCGGCATGGTGTGGCGCTACGAGTACGACCCGGTCGGGAACCTGGTGCGGGAAACCGACTTCAGCGGCTGCACCACCAGCTACCGCCGCGACGCGGCCGGTCAGCTGGTCGAGCGCACCACCAGCACCGGAGAGGTCGTGCGGTTCCGCTACGACCTGCTGGGCAACCTCGTGGAGCAGACCGACGGCCGGACCACCACGACGTTCCGCTACAGCGCGGCCGGGCTCCTGCTGGAAGCCGTCAACGCCGACAGCACGGTGCTGCTCCAGCGGGACGCGCTGGGCCGGATCACCGCGGAGACGATCAACGGCCGCACCGTCACCAGCGAGTACGACCTGCTGGGGCGGCGGATCCGGGCGGCGGACCCCGTCCGGGGCGGAGAGCGTGTGGGAGTACGGCGCGGACGGCCAGCCGGTCGCGTTGCACACCGCTGGCCGGACGATCCGCTTCGAGTACGACCCGGTGGGCCGGGAGGTCCGGCGGGTGCTCGGCCCGAACGCGGTCGTCGACCAGACCTGGACTCAGGCGAACCGGATCAACACGCAGACGATCACCAGGGCTGGCGGGGAGCGCGTGCAGAGCCGCTCCTACGCCTACCGCGCCGACGGCGAGCTCGTCGGGGTGCACGACCAGCTGACCGGTCCGCGGGAGTTCGTCCTGGGCGCGGGGGACCGGGTCGTCGCCGTGCGGGGCGCCGGGTGGGCGGAGCGCTACGACTACGACCCGGCGGGCAACCTGGTCAACGCCTCCTGGCCGACCAGCAGCGCCGAGCCGCAGCTCGGCGGGCGGGACTACCGCGGCATGCTGGTCCAGCGCGCCGGGAACGCGCGCTACGAGCACGACGCGCAGGGGCGCCTCGTCCGCAAGCAGCTCATGTCACAGGAGGGCGCGAGCTTCCAGTACACCTGGGACGCCAACGACCGCCTGACCGAGGTGCTGACGCCCAGCGGAGCGCGCTGGCGGTACCGCTACGACGCGATGGGGCGGCGCATCGCCAAGGAACGGATCGGGCCGGACGGCCGCACCGCCGTGGAGCGGATCGACTTCACCTGGGACGGGACCATCCTGGTCGAGCAGGCCCGGTTCGACGCCTCCGCGCCACAGGGCCGGGTCACGGTCTGGGAGCACACCCCCGGCACGTTCCAGCCGGTGGCCCAGGGCGAGCGGGTTCCGGGTGGCCCCCAGGGATGGGTCGAGGAGCGGTTCCACACCATCGTGACCGACCTGCTGGGCACCCCGACCGAACTCGTCGACGACCGGGGCGGCGTGGCCGAGGTCAACCGGACGCCGCTGTGGGGCGGTGCCGGGTCGGGCAGCAGCACCCCGCTGCGCTTCCCCGGCCAGTACTTCGACGCCGAGACCGGGCTGCACTACAACTACCTCCGGTACTACGACCCGATGCTCGCCCGCTACCTCACCCCGGACCCCCTCGGGCTCGAGGCGGGGCCCAACAACCACGTGTACGTCGGGAACCCGAACTCCTGGTCCGACCCGCTGGGGCTCGTGCCGTGCCTGCCCGACGCGGTGCGCAGGCACGGCGGGCGGCCGCACACCTCGGGCGCCGGGGCGAAGGGGTACATGTTCCCCAGCCAGGCCGCTGCCGGTCGTGCCGCGCGGGAGACCGTCGGCCCGCTCGGCAGGCCGACCGGCGGCGGGATCAACGGCGACCCGAAGGCCCCGCTCCGGCAGTCGCAGCCGATCCGCAAGTCCGACTTCCGGGGTGGGCCCGCGAGCTGGGTGAACAACCCGGGGATCATCGGTCGGGAGACCGTCGAGCGCAAACCCGGTTCAACGGAGTCGGTGGCGGGCTGGCGCAACGACAGCCTCGGCCACGACTTCAACAAGAACGGCAAGCACGATCCGAACATGGTCGTCGAGCCGCACTTCAACGTCTGGGGCCCGGGGGTCAACCACAAGGACCACTTCTTCTATCCGAAGCGCTGAGCCCGGGACCCGGGGATGCCAGCCGGGGCGAGCAGGCGCGGTCGAGCACCAGCGAGGCCGCGCCCGGTCACCCCCCGGCGGTGGTCGTGGCGGCGGTGTCGCAGAAGGTGGCCGAGATCGCCGACGTGACCACGAAGCCGGTCAAGGCGGTGCAGTCGGCGGGTGACCTGGTGAAGTTGCTGAAGGGCGGCTGCGGTGACACGACCAAGGTGTTGGAGGAGATCAAGTCCGGGGCGTGGTGTTCTACGGTGGTGCGGCAAGGGCTCGCCCCGGGAGGAGTTCGGGGCGGCGGAGTTGCAGGAGCGATCGCGGCAACGGGAAGCAGGTAGCGGAGCATGACGGCTGAGGGCCCGAACCGGCCGCAGGGCGAGGACCACTGGGTCTTCCTGATCGACCCGGTGTGGGAGGAGCAGGGCGCTGGTGAGCAGCCGCCGCTCGAGGCGGTGGTGGGCGGCTGGCTGGTGGAGGCCGACGGGACCACGGGGCGCTTCCACGCGAACCCGGACTACGTGCCCTCCAGCCCCGATTCGCCGACCGACCCGGTCGACGCGACGCTCCAGCTGGTCACCAGGGGCAAGGCGGAGCCGGATGCGCTGCTGGCCACGCTGCGGGACGCCGTGCTCGGCGTGGCGGTGGACGCGGAGCAGAACCCGGTGGTCGCGCCGGCTCCGGACGAGGTGCCGTCGGTGCTGGTGACGACCGCGCCCGCGCACCGGGACAGGGTCGACGTCGAGGGGTGGCACGAGGTCACCGCGGCGGAGCTGGCCGAGGTGCTGCCGGACGAGGGGGTGGACGTCCTGATCAACCCGGGAGCGGCGTCGTCCATGCGCATCCTGGCGAGCGCGCTCAGGCGGGCAGTGGCGTAGGTACCCGAACGCGCCGGATGAGCAGTTCGGCTCAAATCCCAGTCCGTTGCTTGGAAGGTTGTTCCAGCTTGACCCTAGGGGTGTTGTGGTGACGAATCCGTTGGTGGCGGAGCGGAAGGATTCGACGCAGGGCTTCAGTGGTGTGCCGATCCTGGAGTCGGTGGATGAGACGAAGAAGGCTGTCGAGTCCGG
>NZ_JBEPDU010000106.1:1562-4845 GCF_040300525.1 Saccharopolyspora sp. NPDC000359
GGCAGTCCGCTGTTGGGTGTCTGAGAGGACACGCTAACTGCATGCCGTGGGTGTGTGGGTGTTTTCTTCTGGTTGTTGTTTGAGAACTGTATAGTGGGTGCGAGCATCTTTGTGGCCAAGTTGTGTAGGGCACATGGTGGATGCCTTGGTACCAGGGGCCGATGAAGGACGTGGGAGGCCGCGATAGTCCTCGGGGAGTTGTCAACCGAGCTGTGATCCGAGGGTGTCCGAATGGGGTAACCCAGCCCGAGTGATGTCGGGTTACTCATGCCTGAATGTATAGGGTGTGAGGGGGAACGCGGGGAAGTGAAACATCTTAGTACCCGTAGGAAGAGAAAACACTGGTGATTCCGTGAGTAGTGGCGAGCGAAAGCGGAGGAGGCTAAACCGTGCGCGTGGGATACCTGGTAGGGGTTGCGTGTGCGGGGTTGTGGGACGCTACTGGAGGCGGCTACCGACGTCTCAGCATTGTGTTGCGTGTTAGTTGAACAGGTTGGGAAGCCTGGCCGTAGACGGTGATAGCCCGGTAAGCGAAAATGCGTGGCAGGTGTGTGGTGGTGTTCCCGAGTAGCAGCGTTTCCGTGGAGGGTGCTGTGAATCTGGCGGGACCACTCGCTAAGCCTAAATACTTCCTGGTGACCGATAGTGGATAGTACCGTGAGGGAATGGTGAAAAGTACCCCGGGAGGGGAGTGAAAGAGTTCCTGAAACCGTGTGCCTGCAATCCGTCAGAGCGACCGTTGCAGTCGTGATGGCGTGCCTTTTGAAGAATGAGCCTGCGAGTTACTGCTGCGTGGCGAGGTTAACCTGTGTGTGGGGTAGCCGGAGCGAAAGCGAGTCTGAAGAGGGCGTGTGAGTCGCGTGGTGTAGACCCGAAGCGGGGTGATCTACCCATGGCCAGGGTGAAGCGCGGGTAAGACCGTGTGGAGGCCCGAACCCACCAGGGTTGAAAACCTGGGGGATGAGTTGTGGGTAGGGGTGAAAGGCCAATCAAACTCCGTGATAGCTGGTTCTCCCCGAAATGCATTTAGGTGCAGCGTCATGTGTTGCTTGGGTGGGGTAGAGCACTGGTTGGTTGATGGGCCTTCGCGGGTTACTGAGATCAGCCAAACTCCGAATACGCCTGAGTTGAGCGTGGCAGTGAGACGGTGGGGGAGAAGCTTCATCGTCGAGAGGGAAACAGCCCAGAGCATCGGCTAAGGCCCCTAAGTGTGCGCTTAGTGGGAAAGGATGTGGGATCGCTGAGACAACCAGGAGGTTGGCTTAGAAGCAGCCATCCTTGAAAGAGTGCGTAATAGCTCACTGGTCAAGTGGTCCTGCGCCGACAATGTAGCGGGGCTGAAGCGCACCGCCGAAGCCATGCCAATCCAGCGTTTGTTGGGTTGGGTAGGGGAGCGTCCTGCACGTGGTGAAGCAGCACTGGAAGGTGTTGTGGAGTGTGTGGGAGTGAGAATGCAGGCATGAGTAGCGAGTGAAGAGTGAGAATCTCTTCCGCCGGATGACCAAGGGTTCCTGGGGAAGGTTCGTCCGCCCAGGGTGAGTCGGGGCCTAAGGCGAGGCCGACAGGCGTAGTCGATGGATAACGGGTTGATATTCCCGTACCCGTGCATACGCGTCCATAGCGAATCTCTTGATACTAACCATCCGCCTGCCATTGGATTCTTCGGATGATGGTGGTGGGTGCATGGGGCCTGATGGAGTAGTAGTTAAGTGATGGGGTGACGCAGGAGGGTAGCTCTGCCAGTGAGTGGTTGTACTGGTGTAAGCCTGTAGCCCGGTGTGTAGGTAAATCCGCGCACTGTGTGGGTGAGGGGTGATGCGTAGCCGTTGTGGTGATGTGAGTGATCCCATGCTGTCGAGAAAAGCCTCTAGCGAGTGTGTGCATGGCCCGTACCCGAAACCGACACAGGTGGTCAGGTAGAGTATACCGAGGCGGTCGGGTGAACTGTGGTTAAGGAATTCGGCAAATTGCCCCCGTAACTTTGGGAGAAGGGGGGCCACTGCTGGTGAACGCCTTTTGCGGTGGGAGCTGGTGGTGGTCGCAGAGGCCAGGGAGAAGCGACTGTTTACTAAAAACACAGGTCCATGCGAAGCTGTAAGGCGATGTATATGGACTGACGCCTGCCCGGTGCTGGAACGTTAAGAGGACCCGTGAACCCCTTTGGGGTGTAGCGGAGAATTTAAGCGCCAGTAAACGGCGGTGGTAACTATAACCATCCTAAGGTAGCGAAATTCCTTGTCGGGTAAGTTCCGACCTGCACGAATGGCGTAACGACTTCTCCGCTGTCTCGACCACAGGCCCGGTGAAATTGCAGTACGAGTAAAGATGCTCGTTTCGCGCGGCAGGACGGAAAGACCCCGGGACCTTTACTATAGCTTGGTATTGGTGTTTGGTTCGGCTTGTGTAGGATAGGTGGGAGACTGTGAAGCATTCACGCTAGTGGGTGTGGAGTCGTTGGTGAAATACCACTCTGGTCGTTCTGGGCATCTAACTCGGGTCCGTGATCCGGATCGGGGACAGTGCCTGGTGGGTAGTTTAACTGGGGCGGTTGCCTCCTAAAGGGTAACGGAGGCGCCCAAAGGTTCCCTCAGCCTGGTTGGCAATCAGGTGTTGAGTGTAAGTGTATAAGGGAGCTTGACTGTGAGACTGACGGGTCGAGCAGGTGCGAAAGCAGGGACTAGTGATCCGGCACTGGCTGGTGGAAGCGGTGTCGCTCAACGGATAAAAGGTACCCCGGGGATAACAGGCTGATCTTGCCCAAGAGTCCATATCGACGGCATGGTTTGGCACCTCGATGTCGGCTCGTCGCATCCTGGGGCTGGAGTTGGTCCCAAGGGTTGGGCTGTTCGCCCATTAAAGCGGCACGCGAGCTGGGTTTAGAACGTCGTGAGACAGTTCGGTCCCTATCCGCCGCGCGCGTAGGAGACTTGCGGAAGGCTGTCCCTAGTACGAGAGGACCGGGATGGACGAACCTCTGGTGTGCCAGTCGTTCTGCCAAGGGCGTGGCTGGTTGGCTATGTTCGGGAGGGATAACCGCTGAAAGCATCTAAGCGGGAAGCCTGTTCCTAGATGAGGTCTCCCACCCGTTTGTGGGTTAAGGCCCCCAAGAGATGATTGGGTTGACAGGCCAGATATGGAAGCGCAGTAATGTGTGGAGTTGACTGGTGCTGATAGGCCGAGGACTTGCTCACGAAGGTGTTACGCACCCACTATATGGTGTCTGAGACAACAACCAGGCCTGGTTGGTTGTTCGGGCTGTTGTTAATTGGATATGTGTGTCATC
>NZ_JBEPDU010000107.1:0-4682 GCF_040300525.1 Saccharopolyspora sp. NPDC000359
GGCTCGTCGACGTGGAGTGTGCGGGGGAGCTGGCCGTGGCGCATGGCCATGACCATCTTGATCACCCCGGCTGCTCCGGCGGCGGACTGGGTGTGACCGATGTTGGACTTGATGGATCCGAGCCAGAGCGGGTGTTCGCGGTCCTGCCCGTAGGTGGCGAGCAGGGCTTGGGCCTCGATGGGGTCGCCGAGCCGGGTGCCGGTGCCGTGCCCCTCGACGACGTCCACTTCGGACGGCTGGAGTCCGGCGTTGGACAGCGCCTGCCGGATCACCCGCTGCTGCGAAGGCCCGTTGGGGGCGCTGAGGCCGTTGGACGCGCCGTCCTGGTTGATCGCCGACCCCCGGAGGACCGCGAGCACGGGGTGGCCGTTGCGCCGAGCATCCGACAACCGCTCCAGCAGCACGATCCCGGCGCCCTCGCCCCAGCCGGTGCCGTCCGCTGCCGCGGCGAACGCCTTGCACCGGCCGTCGGCGGCGAGACCGCGCTGTCGGCTGAACTCCACGAACGCCGCTGGCGTGGACATCACGGTCACGCCACCGGCCAGCGCGAGGGAGCACTCCCCACTGCGCAGCGACTGCGCCGCGAGGTGCAGGGCGACCAGCGACGACGAGCAGGCGGTGTCGACGGTGACGGCGGGGCCCTCCAGCCCGAAGGTGTAGGAGATCCGGCCCGAGAGCACAGCAGTCGCCGTGCCGGTGATCAGGTAGCCCTCCGCGCTCCGCGTGCTGTCGTGCGTCTCGTAGTGCGAGGTGGCGGCGCCGACGAACACGCCGGTCCGGCTCTCCCGCAGGCCGTCGACCGCGATGCCCGCGCGCTCGAACGCCTCCCAGGAGGTTTCCAGCAGCAACCGCTGCTGCGGGTCCATCGCGACCGCCTCGCGCGGCGAGATGCCGAAGAACGCCGCGTCGAACTGCGCGGCCTCCGGGACGAAGGCGCCTTCGCGGGCGTAGGAGGTGCCCGGCTGGCTCAGCTCCGGGTCGTAGATCCCCTCGACGTCCCAGCCGCGGTCGGTGGGGAAGCCGGAGACCGCATCGCCGCCGCGGGTGACCAGGTCCCACAGCGACTCGGGCGAGTCGGCGCCACCGGGGAGGCGGCAGCTCATCGACACGATCACCACCGGGTCGTCGTCCTGGTGCACGACCTCGGTGGGCGCGGCGGCAGGTGCGGCCTCACCCAGCAGTTCCCGCTCCAGGTGTTCCGCCAGCGCGACCGGCGACGGGTTGTCGAACACCAGCGTGGTGGGCAGCGGCAGCCCGGTCGCCGCCTTGAGGCGGTTGCGCAGCTGCACGGCGGTGAGCGAGTCGAGGCCGAGGTCGCGGAACGCGGCCCGCGGCGCGACCTCGGCGGGCGAGGAGTGGCCGAGCGCCGCAGCGACCTCGGCGCGCACCAGGTCCAGCAGGGTGCGGTTGCGCTCGATCGCGGTGAGCCCGGACAGCCGTTGCCGCCAGCCGCCGTCGTCCTGGACATCACCGTCCGCTCCCGGCCCGTCCAGCGCCGCTCGCGCCTCGGCGAGGTCGCTGATCAGCGGTCGCGGCCGCGCCGCGCTGAGCGTCGGGGCGAACCGGTCCCAGGCGATGTCGGCGATCGCGGTGGTGACGTCGTCGGCGTCAAGCGCGCGACGCAGCGCCTCGACGGCGAGTTCCGGGTCCATGGCGGGCAGGCCTGAGCGGTGCAAGGAGTCACGCGCCGCGCCCTGGGCGGCCATGCCGTCGCCACCCCACGTCCCCCACGCGGTGGCGAGGGCGTGCAGACCGCGGTCCCGCCGTGCCTGGGCTACTGCGTCGAGGTAGGCGTTGGCGGCGGCGTAGGCACCCTGGCCGCTTCCGCCCCACACGCCCGCGCCGGAGGAGAACAGCACGAACGCGTCGAGCGGGGTTTCCGCGAATGCCTCGTCCAGGTTCTTGGCCCCGAGGGCCTTGCCCTCCCACGCCTGTGCCAGCAGCGCGCTGCTGGTCTCGTGCAGGGACGCCGCCGTTCCCACACCGGCGGTGTGGAAGACCGCGGTCACGGCGGTGTCCAGCGAGTTGAGCACCCGGTCCAGCGCCGCCCGGTCGGCGACGTCGCAGGCCTCGATGTCGACGCGGACACCAGGTGCTAGCGCCTCCAGCTCTGCCCGCAGCTCGTGGGCGCCTGGGGCGTCGATCCCGCGACGGCTGGTGAGCACGAGGTGCTGCACGCCCGAGCGGGCGAGCCACCTCGCAACGTGCGCACCCAGTGCCCCGGTCCCGCCGGTGATGAGCACCGGCCCGTGCGTGCTCCAGCGCCGCTCGGTCGGTGGGGCGGCAGCACGGGCCAACCGCCGGGCGAACACACCCGAGGCGCGCACCGCGAGCTGGTCCTCCGCACCGGCACCGGTCAGCACCGCCACTACCCGCTCGGCGGCACGCGGGTCGAGTTCCTCGGGCAGGTCGACGAGTCCGCTCCACCACTGCGGGTGTTCCAGCCCGGCCACCTGGCCCAAGCCCCACACGGCAGCCTGGTCCGGGTCGCGGAACCGGTCGGAGCGTCCGACCGATACCGCACCGGAGGTCACGCACCACACCGAAACATCAAGGTCGGCGTCCGCACAGGACTGCAGCAACGCCAGCGTCCCGGCCACCGGGTCGTCGGCGAAGGCGAGGAACGACAGGAGGTGCTGCGGGCGGTGTTCGGCGAGCTGCTCGCTGATCGAGTTGCGGTCCGTCGCCTCGGCACAGGTGATCTCCGCCCCCGCAGCCGCCAGCGCGCCGAGGACGGTGGTGATCGCAGGGTCGTCGGCGTGCCCGGCCGGGACCAGTGCCAGGTACCGACCAGGGCTGGTCGGGGTGCTGGAGGACAGGGCTAGCGGCCGCCAGGTGACCTGGTAACGCCAGGAGTCGATCGTCGACGCGGTGAGCTGCTCCCGTCGCCAGTCCGACAGCAGCGGGAGCGCGGGGCGCAGCGCTTCTCGCGGGTCGCGGTCGTCCACCGCGAGCATCGCCGCCAGCGCGTCGAGGTCCTCGCGTTCGACGGCGCGCCAGAAGTCGCCGTCCGCGCCGTCCTCGGTCGCCGCGGCCCGGGCCGGGGCATCGAGCCAGTAGCGGGTGCGCTGGAAGGGGTAGGTGGGCAGCGGGATGCGCCGTGCCGCGGCGTTCTCGAAGACCTCGGTCCAGTCGACCGGTTGCCCGGTGGTCCAGGCCTGGGCGATGGCGGTCAGGAGCTGCGGGAGCCCACCGTGGTCGCGGCGGAGGGTGCCGATGGTGACGACGTCGTCGGCTGCTTCCTGGATGGGGGTGGTGAGGACGGGGTGGGGGCTGGGTTCGATGAAGGTGGTGCAGGTGGGCAGCAGCGCCTCGATGGTGGGGTGCAGCAGGACCGGTTGGCGGAGGTTGCGGAACCAGTAGTCGGCGGTGAGCTCGGTGCCGTCGAGTTGTGCCGCGGTGACGGTGGAGTGGAACGGGATGGTGCCTTGCTGCGGGGTGATGGGGGCGAGCGCCTGGCGGAGCTCGTCCCGGATGGCGTCCACGTGGGCCGAGTGGGAGGCGTAGTCGACGGGGATGCGGCGGACGCGGACGTCGTCGCGTTCCAGTGTGGACAGCATTGTTTCGAGCGGCTGCTGGGGTCCGGCGATGACGGTGGAGTTCGGCCCGTTGAGCGCGGCGATGGTGATGTCGGGGTGGTGGGTGAGTGCTTGGCCCAGTTCGTCGGCCGGGAGGGCGATGGAGGCCATGGCGCCCTTGCCTGCGAGGTGTTGGGCGATGAGTTGGCTGCGGAGTGCGATGATGCGGGCGCTGTGGTCGAGGGTGAGGATTCCTGCGACGCAGGCGGCGGCGATTTCGCCTTGGGAGTGGCCGATGACGGCTGCGGGTTCGACGCCGTGGGCGCGCCAGGTTTGGGCGAGGGAGATCATCATTGCCCAGAGTGCGGGTTGGATGACGTCGACGCGGTCGAGTGGGGCGTTGGTGTTGCGGAGGATGTCGGTGAGGGACCAGTCGACGTGGGGTGTGAGTGCTTGTTCGCAGCGGTTGATCCAGTCGGCGAACACCGGTGAGGTGTTGAGCAGTTCGGCGCCCATCCCGGGCCACTGCGAGCCCTGGCCGGGGAAGACGAACACGACCTTGCCCGCAAGGCCCGCTTCGCCTTCGGTGACCGCGGGGTGGGGTGTGCCGTCGGCGAGGGCCCGCAGGCCGTCGCGGAGCTCGGTGCCGGTGCGGCCCACCACGGCAGCGCGGTGGTCCAGCGCCGCGCGGGAGGTCGCCAGCGACCAACCGACGTCGACCGGTTCCTGGTCGCTGACCGCGAGCAGCTGCCGGGCCTGGGCGCGCAGCGCCGCGGGGGTCTTCGCGGAGAGCACCCAGGGGACGGCGCTGAGGTCGGGCCGTGGCTCGTCGGTTTCGTGGGTGGTGGGTGGTTGTTCGATGATGATGTGGGCGTTGGTGCCGCTGATGCCGAAGGAGGAGATCGCGGCGCGGCGTGGGTGGTTGGTGTCTGGCCAGGCCTGGTTTTGTGTGAGCAGGGTGACGGACCCGGTGTTCCAGTCGACCTGGTTGGTGGGTTCGTCGACGTGCAGTGTGCGGGGGAGTTGGCCGTGACGGATGGCCATGACCATCTTGATGATGCCTGCGACGCCGGCGGCGGCTTGGGTGTGGCCGATGTTGGACTTGATCGACCCGAGCCAGAGCGGGTTTTCGCGGTCCTGTCCGTAGGTGGCGAGGAGTGCTTG
>NZ_JBEPDU010000108.1:0-4660 GCF_040300525.1 Saccharopolyspora sp. NPDC000359
TCACTGGACATCACAGCTGTGCAATACGCACCCGCCCGCCCCCCCTCGCCTCCGGCCGGGTGCCCCCCCCCCCCGCCGCAGCGGGCACCACGCAGGAGGTACCTCACATGCACATGCGCCCACTCGGCCGCACCGGCCTCCGGGTCAGCCCGTACGCCTTGGGCACCATGCGGTTCGGGCGAGCTGGCAACCCCGACCACGACGAGTGCGCACGCATCGTCCACCGCGCGCTCGACGCCGGGATCAACCTGATCGACACCGCCGACGTGTACGGCGGCGAGGGCGAGTCCGAAGTGATCGTCGGCAAGGCGCTCCGAGGGCGCCGGGACGACGTCCTCGTCGCCACGAAGTTCAGCGGCCCGATGGGGCCGGGCCCCAACCAGCGCGGCAACTCCCGCCGGTGGGTGGTCGCCGCCGCCGAAGCGTCGCTGCGCCGCCTCGGTGTCGACCACATCGACCTCTACCAGGTCCACCACCCCGACCCCAGCACCGACGTCGAGGAGACGTTGAGCGCGCTGACCGACCTGCTGCGCGCGGGCAAGGTGCGGGCCATCGGCCACTCCAACCTGCCAGCCTCGGAGATCGTCGAGGCGCAGTGGGTGGCCGAACGGCGCGGGCTGGCCCGGTTCCGCACCGAGCAACCGCACTTTTCGATCCTGAACCGGGGAGCCGAACGCGAGGTCTTCCCGGTCTGCCAGCGCCACGGCCTCGGCACCCTGGTGTGGAGTCCGCTGGCGATGGGGCTGCTGACCGGTCGCTACCGGCGGCACGGCGGGCAGGCACCGTCGGCCGCCCAGCTGCGCTGGGTCCCGCGGCACATGACCGACGCTAGCAAGATCGATGCGGTCGAGGAGCTCATCCCGGTCGCCGAGCAGGCCGGGGTGCCCCTGACCCACCTCGCGCTGGCGTTCGTCACCGCCCACCCCGCGGTGACCTCGGCGATCATCGGGCCACGCACCCTGGACCAGCTGGACGACCTGCTCGCGGGCGCCGACACCACCCTCGGCGACGACGTCCTCGACCGCATCGACGACATCGTGCCGCCGGGCACCGACCTCGGGCCGATGGACGTGGCCTACGTTCCGCCGGAGTTGAGCACACCGGAGTTGCGCCGTCGCCCCGCGGCTGACCGAGCCGCGCGGTGAGGGGGTGGTTCCAATGGGGCTCAGGTGTCCGATCTCCACGGAGTCGCGAAACCTCGCCCCGGTGCCGGTGGAGGTGGGGTGAGCAGGTCAGATGATGCCTGCTCGGACGCAGTGGGCGACCAGCTGCGGGCGGTTGCGCATGTTCAGGCGGCTGGTCATCGCGTAGATGACGTTCTTCACCGTGCGCTCCGAGTAGCAGAGCTTCCTGCCGATCTCCTCGGTGCCCAGCCCCTCCGCCAGCAGCCGCAGGATGTCGATCTCCCGGGAGGTGAACCCGGCGGAGCTCAACCCGTGCGGCTCCAGGACCTCGCGGTGCAGGTGCTCCAGCTGCCGCAGCAGCTCGCCCTGCAGGTTGGTGGGCAGCGCGCCGCCACCCTCGGACGCGATCTTGATCGCTTCGGCCAGCCGCTCCCCGGTCGTCGCGTTGCGGTGCAGCACCGCGACCACGCGGCACTCGACCACGCGCATCAGGACGGAGCGGTCCAGCTGCCTGACGACGAGGACCGCCGGCGCGGACGTCCGGGCGGCCGCGCGCCGCATGTGCTCCACGACCTCCGGGGTCACGGTGTCCGCGGCGAAGACGAGCACGTCGACATCGGCGGGGAAGGTGTTCGCCGCCACGAACACCTCGGCGCTCGGCAGGAGCATCTCGGTCAGCCCGGTCGAGGTGATGGGATCGGATGCCCACACCGCGACGCGCGGCTGCGCTCCCGGGTGGTGCTCGGTCGAGCGTGCCGGGTGCGCCGCAGGTTCGGTCTTGGTCATCATCGCGCTCTTCCTCCCACGTGCCTCTCGAGCGTGCTGGTCGGCGCGGTGCCCGAGACCCGTTGCGCCCCAGTTCCGGCAGGGCACGCGCGAACCATGGTCCGAGTGTTCAACGTGAGGAGGGGGAAAGGCGGTCGCGGAGCTGGCTGGCGGGAATCCCCTCACCGGTGGGTCCGCGGTCTCCGGAGATCGTTAGTGTTGGACGCAGCGACCTCGTCTGCGTCCGGAGCCCGGGGGTGTGGCTGATGCCTTTGTTCACGCGCGGCGACAGGCCGGGGCGGTCCGGTGGGTCGCAGGCCCCGGTGCCGGTGCCGGTGCACGACAACCGCCCCGCGCTCGACCAGCCGACCATGCCGATGGTCCCCGTCCAGCGGCGCAACGACCGGCGGCTGCTGGTGCTGGCTGGCATCGGTGGGTTGATCCTGATCACGGCACCGATCGTGGCGTTCAGCCAGGCGACCGGGTTGACCGATGCCACTGCCCCAGGGGTGCCGAGCCCACTCGTGCCCGGGGTGATCAGCCAACCGCAACCCACGGTGATCTCGCCGCTGCCCGGCGCACCCGTGGCCGTCGACAACGCGCGGCGGCTGGCGCTGCTGGCGCGGGGCCAGGACGGCTCGGTGCTGCGCAGCTTCACGTCGTCGCGGTCCGGGGACGTGTCCAGTGGTTGGACGGACCTCGGCGGGAGCGCTGGTGGTGCGCCGGTGGCGGTGCGCGACGGGCACGGGGAGTTGGCGGCGTTCCACATCGGCGTCGACGGCCACCTGTGGTTCAAGCACCAAGCCGCGCAGGTCCAGGCGCCGTTCGAGCCGTGGACGGACCTCGCGGGCGGGAACCTGGTGGGCACCCCGGCGGTCGCGCCGGACGCGCAGGGCAGGCTCGTCGTGGCAGCCAGGGCGGCCGACGGGTCGGTGCGCGTGGTCCAGCAGGCGGAGGTCGGCGTGGACAGGTGGACCGAGTGGCGTCCACTGCAGGCGGTCGCGGCGGGTGATCCGGTCATCCACCGGGATTCCCGTGGCAGGCTGCGGGTCTTCGCGATCGGGCCCGACCGGCAGCTGTGGGAGGTGGCCGAGACGGGTGCCGGTGCCAACGAGTGGACGCCGCCGACGGGCCTGGGCGGGGACCTGTCCGGAACTCCGGCGGTGGCGATGGACGCCAAGGGCCGGTTGTGCGTGTTCGCGCTGCGGGTGGACGGTTCGCTGCAGAAGAACCGCGAGGCCGAAGCCGCCTCCGGCACCTGGTCGGGGTGGGACGACATGGCGCAGCGCCTGGTGGGCAAGCCCGTCGCGGTCAACGACGCCAAGGGCACTGTCGTGATCTACGGGCTGAACGAGCACGGTGCGTTGCAGGAGATCTGGGGCCTCCCGCCCAAGGTGAAGGCCGTCGACCACGGTGGCTCCATCACCGAGCTGGTGGGCGCGGCGCAGGACCCGACCGGCCGGATCTTCGTCTACGGCATCGGCGCGAAGGGCAGCATGATGAGCACCCACCAGGAGAAACCGGCCGCCGGCCCGTGGACCGACTGGAGCGACGAGCTCGGCGGCGTGTTCACCCCGCTCGACCAGTAGCCCGGGGCGCGGTCACACGCAGCCGCGCAGCGTCGCGGTCGCGATCTCGGCGCGGGACCGGTACCCGGTGCGCTGGAAGAACCTGGTCAGCCGACCTTCCACGCTCTTCTCGCTGGTGCCCAGCACGGTGGCGATCTGCGCGTTGGTCAGGCCTTCGGTGACGAGGGTGGCCAGCAACCGCTCGTTCTCCGCGACGGTCGCGTTGCGGCCGGGCACCGGCACGTTGTGCGCCCGCATCAGCAACCGGAGCCGGGCGCGGGGGATCAGCGCGCCGAGTTCCCCGTACGCCTCGTACGCCGTGCGCAGGAGCTTCTGGTCCCCGAAACCGCATCCGGCCACGGTGGTGACCGTCGCCGCGAACTCGAAGGGCCGGTCCTGCTCGGCCAGCGCCAGGACCTCCGCGGCGGCCGCTGCGGAGTGGTCGACGACCACCTGCGCGAGCAGCCAGCTGCGGTGGGCCTCCGCGGAGCCCAGGTGGGCCGCGACCTGCTCGATCCGGTCCGCGCACCGCTTCGCGGCGGCCTGGTCACCGCCCCGCGACTCCAACTCGGCCAGGCGCAGCCACAACTCGTCGGTGCCGACCACGACGCCGTGCTCGCCGGCGGTGGTGAGCGCCGACTCGAGGACCTCCCGCGATCGTTGCGGGGAGCCGAGCGCCAGCTCCAGCTCCGCCTCCGGGGCGGCCAGCCGGTGGGGCAGCAGCAGGTGGCGCTGGCGCGCGTCGTCGAGGACGGCCCGGGCGCGGTTCAGCTGTCCGCGGGCGGTCAGGACGGTGGTGACCTCCCGGAACATCTCGGTCTGGCCGGGGGGATCGCCGTGGACCGACGCGGCCGCGATCGCCGACCGGGTGAGTTCCAGCGCGCGTTCCCACCGCCCGGCCACGGCGGCGCGGACGGCTTGGCTGGTGGCGTTCCCCTCGGCAGCAGGAGCGCCGGGGTCGTTCAGACCAAGCGCGTGGAGCAGTGCCCTAGCCGCCGCCACGGCTGGGCGGAGCGACTGGGGAGTGGCGGGAGCGGTCCCACCCGCGACAGCGACTGCGGCGTCGGCGATGGCGTGCGCCATGGCCGCCGACCCGGTTCCGTGCCACGAGCCGTGTCCGGAGTGCAGTTCGTCGCGCGCGTCCGACCAGCGGTTGAGCAGGCAGAGGGCGGCGGCGCGAGCCACGGACCCGCTCGCTCCGCG
>NZ_JBEPDU010000109.1:0-4478 GCF_040300525.1 Saccharopolyspora sp. NPDC000359
GGCTCGTCGACGTGGAGTGTGCGGGGGAGCTGGCCGTGGCGCATGGCCATGACCATCTTGATCACCCCGGCTGCTCCGGCGGCGGACTGGGTGTGGCCGATGTTGGACTTGATGGATCCGAGCCAGAGCGGGTGTTCGCGGTCCTGCCCGTAGGTGGCGAGCAGGGCTTGGGCCTCGATGGGGTCGCCAAGGCGCGTACCGGTGCCGTGCGCTTCGACAGTGTCCACTTCGGATGGACGCAGTCCGGCGTTCGCCAGGGCTTGCCGGATGACGCGTTCCTGTGAAGGCCCGTTGGGTGCGGTGAGCCCGTTGGAGGCGCCGTCCTGGTTCACTGCCGACCCCCGGACGAGCGCGAGCACGGGGTGGCCGTTGCGCTGCGCGTCGGCGAGGCGTTCGACGAGCAGCAGGCCGACGCCTTCGCCCCAGCCGGTGCCGTCGGCGTTGTTGGAGAAGGCCTTGCACCGGCCGTCGGCGGCGAGCCCGCCCTGCCTGCTGAACTCGGTGAAGGTCGTCGGCGTGGACATCACGGTCACCCCGCCGACCAACGCCATGGTGCATTCGCCGTTGCGCAGGGCCTGCGCCGCGAGGTGCAGCGCGACCAGCGACGACGAGCACGCCGTGTCGACGGTCACCGCAGGCCCTTCGAGCCCGAAGGTGTAGGAGATCCGCCCCGAGGCCACGCTGGTCGTGTTGCCGGTGAGGAGGTAGCCCTCGGTGCCCTGCGCGCCGTTCTGCAGCAGCGAGACGTAGTCCTGGCCGTTGCCGCCGACGAACACGCCGGTGCGGCTGCCGTGCAACGACGTCGGGTCGATGCCAGCGCGTTCGAAGGTCTCCCACGCGGTCTCCAGCAGCAGGCGCTGCTGCGGGTCCATGGCGAGGGCTTCGCGCGGGGAGATGCCGAAGAACGCCGCGTCGAAGTCGGCCATCTCGTGCAGGAACCCGCCGGCGGTCGCGGTGCTCCCGCCCTGCTCGCCCGGCTCGGCCGCCAGCAGGGCACGCAGGTCCCAGCCCCGGTCGGTGGGGAAGTCGGTGACCGCGTCGCGGCCCGCGCGCACCAGCTCCCACAACTGCTCGGGGCTGTGCACGCCACCCGGGAAGCGGCAGCCCATGCCGACGATCGCCAGCGGTTCGGAGGACACCTCGACCGCGGTGACCTGCTCCTCGCGCGGTTCTTCCCCGAAGAGCGAGCAGAGGTGGGACACCAGTCGGTGCGGCGTCGGGTGGTCGAAGACCATCGTCGCCGGGAGGGTGGTGCCGAGGGTCGCGCCGAGGCGGTTGCGCAGCTCGACGGCGGTGAGCGAGTCGAAGCCGAGGTCGCGGAACGCCCGGTCCGGCTCGACGTCGTCGGCCGTGGCGTGGCCGAGGACCGCCGCGGCCTCTGCCGTGACCGCAGCCAGCAGGTGCGCCCGCCGCTCGGCCGGGCTCAGCGCCGCGAGCTGATGCGCGGGCCCAGTGTCCACCTCTTCGCCCAGTCCGAGGACCCGCTGCGCCTCCGGGAGCCCGGACAGCAGCGGGCTGGGGCGCGCGGAGACGAACAGTGGCAGGAAGTCCTCCCAGCGCACGTCCGCGACGGTGAGGCACGGGTCGGCCTCGCGCACCGCCTGTTCCAGCGCCGAGATCGCCAGCCCAGGCGGCAGCGGCACTAGGCCGCGACGGCGCGAGTGCTCGCCCGCCGCTCCCTCGGCCATGCCGCCGTCGTCCCACGGGCCCCACGCGACCGAGGTCGCGACGAGCCCCCGGGCGCGGCGGCGCTGGGCGAGCGCGTCGAGGTGGGCGTTGGCGGCGCCGTAGGCGGCTTGACCACCGCTGCCCCAGGTCGCGGAGACGGACGAGAACAGGACGAAGGCGTCCAGGTCCAGCTCGCTGGTCAACTCGTCGAGGTGCGTCGCGCCCGCCGTCTTCGCCAGCACGACCTCGGCGAACTCGTCGATCCCGGTGTCGGACAGCGGGGTCAGCTGGCCGACACCGGCGGTGTGCACGACGGCGGTCAGCTGGGGGGTGCTCGCGATCAGGCCTGCCAGGGCTGCGCGGTCGGCGACGTCGCACGCGGCGATGGTCACCTCGGCGCCCGATGCGGACAGCTCGGCGTCCAACGCCGCGGCTCCCGGCGCTGCCGGACCGCTGCGGCTGACGAGCAGCAGGTGCTCCGCCCCGCGGCGGGCGAGCCAGCGGGCGGCGTGCGCGCCCAACGCCCCGGTGCCGCCGGTGATCAGCACGGTGCCGCGAGGTGCCCACTCCGGGCCGCTCGGCCCAGTGTGCGGGGCGCGGCCGAGCCGCCGGGCGAACACCCCGGACGAGCGCAGGGCGAGCTGGTCCTCGCCACCGGCTCCGGCGAGCAGCGCGGGCAGCGGGGACAGCACGCGGTCGTCGAGGGCCGCGGGCAGGTCGATGAGCCCGCCCCAGCCCTGCGGCCATTCCAGCGCCACCGCACGGCCCGCGCCCCAGACCTGCGCCTGGGCCGGTGACCGCACTTCCTCGGAGCCGCCGATCGCGACGGCGCCCCGCGTGACGCACCACAGCGGCGCGGTCGACCCGGCCCGCTGCAGGTGGTGGATCAGTGCGACGGTCTCGGTGAGCCCCCGGGAGAGCGGCTGATGCTCATCGTCGGGCTGCTCGTCGAAGGCGAGCAGGGACAGCACACCGGAAAGCCCGGTGCAGTCGCCGACCTCCGCACCGTGCGCGACCTGGACGTCGGCTCCACCGTCGCGCATTGCGCCGAGGACCGCAGCGATCTCCGCGTTCTCGCGCCAGGACGCCGGAACCACCGCCAGCCAGGTCCCGCCCAGGCCTTGGGTGGGGGTGCGGAGCGGCGTCCAGCTCACGCGGTAGCGCCAGGTGTCCACAACGGACTGATCGCGCTTGCGGCGTCGCCAGTCCGCGAGCACCGGCAGCGCGGCGGTGATCGCCTCGTGGTCCTCACCCAGCTCATGCGACAGCGCCGAGAGGTCCTGGCGTTCCACGGCGTCCCAGAAGCGGGTCTCTGCCGGGTCCGCGGGCTCGTCGGCGGTGGCGGTGGACGCCGTCCCGTCGAGCCAGTAGTGGCGTCGCTGGAACGGGTAGGTCGGCAGCGGTACGGCGCGGGCGCCGGTCCTGGCGAAGTAGGCGTGCCAGTCGGGGTCGGACCCGCTCGCCACGACGTGGGCGAGTGCGGTTGCCAGCGACTGGACCTCGGGTTGCTTGCTACGGAGGCTGGCAACGGCGCCCGCGGGCAGGTGGGGGAGGAGCGAGCCGGTGGGGCCGACCTCGAGGTGCGCCGCCGCTTCGACGTGGGCGATGGCGTCGGCGAATCGGACGGTGTGCCGGGCGTGGTGCACCCAGTGCTCGGGGTCGGCGAGGGTGGTGTGGTCGGCGGGTTGTCCGGTGACGGTGGAGATGAGCGGGATGGTGGGTGGTGCGAAGGACAAGCTGGCCACGGTTTCGCGGAACTCGTCGAGGATGGGTTCCATGAGTGGTGAGTGGAAGGCGTGCGAGACGCGCAGCCAGGTGGCGCGGTGCTGGCTCAGGTGTTCGGTGATCGTGGCGAGTGCTTCGCGATCGCCGGAGAGCACGAGGGCTTCAGGCCCGTTGACGGCGGCGATGCCGACCTTGTCCGCGTAGCCGGTCAGGTGGGGCAGTACTTCGCCTTCGGTGGCGTTGATTGCCACCATGGCGCCACCCTCGGGCAAGGCCTGCATGAGGCGGCCGCGTTCGGTGATGAGGGTGGCGGCGTCGGTGAGGGTGAGTGTGCCGGTGATGTGGGCGGCGGTGATTTCGCCGATGGAGTGCCCGGTGACGGCCTCGGGTGTGATGCCCCAGGATTCCCAGAGGCGGTAGAGGGCGGTCTGGAAGGCGAACAGTGCGGGCTGGGTGTACTGGGTCTGGTTGAGCAGCTCCGGGTCGTCGCCGAAGACGACTTCGTGCAGCGGCCGGGGAAGGTGGAGGTCGAGTTCAGCGCAGGCGGCGTCGAAGGCCTCGGCGTAGACCGGGTAGGTGTCGTAGAGCTCGCGTCCCATGCCCAGGCGCTGCGAGCCCTGACCGGAGAACACCACCACCAGCCCGCCCTCGGCCACCCGGCCGCGGACCACGCCCGGCAGCGCCCGGCCCTCCGCCAGCTCGGCGAGCGCCCGCCTGCGCTCGTCGGCATCACCGCTGACCAGCACCGCTCGCTCTTCCAGCGCGACGCGGGTGGTGGCCAGCGAGTAGCCGATGTCGAGCACCGAGGCGTCGCTGGCCAGGTGGGCGAGCTGCCCGGCCAGCGCCGCCAGCGCGGGCTCGTCGCGGGCGGAGAGCACCCACGGCACGACCGGCGGGGGCGTTCCGGCATCCGCCGGGAGCTCCGGCTCCGCCACCTGCTCGATGATCACGTGCGCGTTCGTCCCGCCGACGCCGAACGCGGACACCGCTGCCCGGCGCGGCCGGTCGAGCTCCGGCCACGGCTGGTCCTCGGTGAGCAGCGAGACCGCCCCGGAGGTCCAGTCGACGTGCGGCGTGGGCTCGTC
>NZ_JBEPDU010000110.1:0-4244 GCF_040300525.1 Saccharopolyspora sp. NPDC000359
GACGGCTTGGGCGGTGCCGGTGCTGACCGCCGTCGGCCTGCTCGCGGGCGCGTGGCTGGCGGCCGAGGCGAGGAAGGAGGCCCTGGAGTTGACCGTCGACCCGGCGGGCGTCCGCCTCAAGCAGCAGGGCACCGAGCGGTACGTCCGGCGCGACCAGGTCGGCGCAGTGTTCCAGGACGGCAAGGACCTGGTCATCCTGGACGCCAGCACCCGCCAGCTGGCCCGCCACAAGTCCTCGGACCTGTCGAAGTCCCAGGTCCGAGCCGCCTTCGAGCACTGCGGCTACCCGTGGGCAGGCGACGCCGACCCGCACGAGCACGAGTTCCGCACCTGGCTGGACGGCCACCCGGACCTGGACGACCGCACCAACGGCCTGCTCCGAGCCAGGTCCCGAGCCCTCACCGACAAGCAGCACGGCGCGGCAGCCGACCTCGCCGACCAGCTCCAAGCGATCGGCATCGTCCTGCGCGACCGCGAAGGCACCCAGCAGTACCGCCGCACCCCCTGACCAACCACCCCGCAGCAGGAGCTCCAACGCTCACGACCGGAACCGGCACCCCGACCGCGTCCGTGAGCTTCCGGAGATCACCGGGGTCGGAGGTCAGCACCGCCGCCCCGTGGCTGATCGCGACGACCACGACGGCGGCGTCGACCACATCCGCGGTCCCGACGACCACGAGCAGCCTGCCGACTGCCTCCGCCACCTCGTCGGCATCGCATCCACCGCTTGTGCCCGAACGCGAGAGCTCGGCCCTGGAGGCCCCGACCTGCGCGTCTCCTTGCTGCGGGGGCTTCGGGAGGCGGTTGAGGGCAAGGGCGCCCGGGGTGGGCGGACGGTGCGTCAAGGTCGACCTGGGCATCGGCGACAATGGAGCTCGTGACCGCGACGTTGAGCAAGCCCGCCCTGAGGATCGGCCCGCACGAGGTTGATCCGCCGGTCGTGCTCGCGCCGATGGCCGGGATCACCAACGTGGCCTTCCGGCGGCTGTGCCGTGAGTACGGCGCCGGGCTGTACGTGTGCGAGATGATCACCAGCCGGGCGCTGGTCGAACGGCACCCCAAGACCCTCGAGATGATCACCTTCGACCCCGACGAGCACCCGCGCTCCATGCAGCTCTACGGGGTCGACCCGGTGACCATGGGCAAGGCCGTGCGGATGATCGTCGACGAGGACCTCGCCGACCACGTCGACATGAACTTCGGCTGCCCGGTGCCGAAGGTGACCCGCAAGGGCGGGGGTTCCGCGCTGCCGTACAAGCGGCGGCTGTTCGCCGAGATCGTGCAGGCAGCCGTGCGCGCCGCCGAACCGGCCGGGATCCCGGTGACGGTGAAGTTCCGCATCGGCATCGACGACGACCACACCACCTACCTGGACGCGGGTCGGCTGGCCGAGGAGAACGGGGCCGCCGCGGTCGCCCTGCACGGCCGCACCGCCGCCCAGCGCTACTCCGGGACCGCGGACTGGTCGGCCATCGCGCGGCTCAAGGAGCACGTCACGTCCATCCCGGTGCTCGGCAACGGCGACATCTTCAGCGCCGATGACGCGCTGATGATGATGGCCGAGACCGGCTGCGACGGCGTCGTGGTCGGCCGCGGCTGCCTGGGGCGGCCGTGGTTGTTCCGCGACCTGCAGGCCGCCTTCGCCGGCGAGCCGATCCCGGCCGGGCCGAAGCTCGGCGAGGTCGCCGGGGTGCTCAGGCGGCACGCCGAGTTGCTGGCCGACCACATGGGCGAGGAGAAGGGCCTGCGCGACCTGCGCAAGCACATGGCGCAGTACCTGCGCGGCTTCCCGGTGGGCTCCGAGCTGCGCAAGCAGTTCGGCATGGTGTCGAGCCTGGCGCAGCTGGACGACCTGCTGGCCGAGCTCGACCCGGAGGTGCCGTTCCCGACCGACGCCGAGGGGCCGCGCGGCCGCCAGGGCTCGGCGGGCAAGGTCGTGCTGCCGGAGGGCTGGCTCGACGACCCGGACGACGCCACCGTGCCCACCGCGGCGGAGATCGACCACAGCGGAGGTTGATACAGCACCGGTGCTGCACATGAGACGAACACCGCGGGTGCCGGGATCCGCCGCGCGCGGCCGGTTCCGCTGCCGACCAGGTGTCCTCATCGGCACTTCGGCGGCGTTCCTCGCGGTGGCCTGCGCGCCGTCGCCCGCGGAGCCCGCCGCGATCCGGTTGGCCCAGCAGTACTTCGCGGCCAACAACGCCGCCGCGCGGTCCGGACCGCAGGCGCAGCAGGAGTTCTTCCGCCGCACCCAGCACCCGGACTTCACCGACCGCAGCTGCGACCTCGGTGAGACCACGGTGGAGCTCGACCCGGCCATGTCCACCTTGCGCCCCGATCCCGACTACGCGCCGGACGGCCTGCGGCCGCGCGGCGAGGTCTGGGTGGTCGGCGTGGAGGTGACCACGCGGACCGCGGGCACCGTCACCGGCCACCAAATCGGTTCGCAGCACCTCGTCGTGCTGGACGGGCGGCTGCACGGATTCGCACCTTGCCCGAGCGGGTGAATGATTGCGTGATCAAGTTTCCGTAACGCGGCGGCGGGTCGACGCCGATGAAACCGCAATGCGGTGGAGGAATGCGCACGTCGCCCTGCTCGTCCGTGCGGGTGGGTCCGATCCGAATCGCTTCCACATCCACCCCGGGCCCGGTACACATCCTAAGCAGTGGGGGATTCGCCGGACGCTCGGCATTTCGGACCAGACCTGGGGGTCAGCCGGTTGAGCGAATTGAGCAATGGGCGTGTCAGACCAGCTCAAGCGATCCGTCACACCCGACGACACCACGGACGGGAGGTGAGTGCGATGACCGGACTGCGCGGCGGTTTCGCCGGGCCGGAGCCCCTTCGCGAGGGCGAACCACCCGTGCTGCCTCCCGGCCGCCGCACCCGCCAGGACCTGGCCAACGGGACCGGGATGGCGGACCTGCACGAGTCGATCGCGAGCCTGCTGGCCTCGCGCGGCCAGTGGCGGCAGGCCTACCACCACCTGCGCTCGGCGATGGACCTGCGGTCCAGCGTGGACGTCCCGAAGGTGCCAGAACAGCTGCGCCACGAGGTCAACCGGCTGCGCCGCGAGCACGCCGAGGCCCGCGAGCAGAGCCTGCGCGACAGCCTCACCGCGAGCTACAACCGGCGCTACCTGGACGAGCGGCTGGCCGACCTGCTCACCGAGCACGCGGGCTCCGACGCCGGGCTGGCCGTCGCGCTGGTCGACCTGGACTGGTTCAAGCAGGTCAACGACACCTACGGGCACCTGCTCGGCGACCGGGTGCTGCAACGGGTGGTCGACCTGCTGCAGGAAGCACTGCCCAGCGGCGCGTTCTGCGCGCGCTACGGCGGGGAGGAGTTCGTGCTGGTGCTGCCGGACGTCGACCCGGCGGGAGCGGTCGCGATCTGCGAGACCGCCCGCTCGCGGGTGGAGCGGTTCCCGTGGTCGCAGATGGCCCCGGGGTTGCGGGTGACGGTGAGCGTCGGCGTCGCGCACGAGCACACCGCCAGCGGGCCCGCGCCGATCTCCGCCGAGCAGCAGCTGATCAGCGCCGATGCGCTGCTCTACGCCGCCAAGCAGTCGGGGCGCAACGCGGTCGCCCACCGGATCGGGTCCGATGTCCGTTTGGCCGGGATCGCCGCGGAGCGACGAGGAACACACCCGCGTGAAGCGGCCGGTTACTGATCGCGTTCAATTGAGGGCGCACGGTGTGATCGAGCGTATTTGGGCCGGTCAAACGGCATAGCACGGTTGGCCGAAATAGACGAGAACGCAGGGCGGATCGTGCACTGATTGTGAAGAAATTGTCGGTCCTATCGTCAGTTCGGGCGATCGGCCGTACTATCTCGGAGGCGCCGTCCGATACACGTCGGGGGGTATCGAGCGCGTCGGCATCGTGCAGACCGTTGGCTTTCGCAGGTGGGAGGGAAAACGCGTGCCGCAAGACCCCCGGCATGGCGAAGTCGGGCACCGGCGTTCCCGCCCGGACCCGGACGCGGACGGCGGCTCCTCCGGAACCGGCCGACGTCGCCGCGCGCTGAGCGAGGACGGCACCGGCGGCACCCGCGTCATAGACCTGCTGTCGAAGCACGGCAAGGCCCCCGGTGGCTCCAACCACCGCCGCGCGGCCGAACCGGAGCCCCCGCAGGCCCCGCAGGCCCAGCAGCCACGCCGCACCCGACCCCCGCAGCCCGCGCCCGGACCGGTCGCGCCCCCGGAGCCCGCCGAACCGGCCGCGCGCCCCCCGGAAGC
>NZ_JBEPDU010000111.1:0-3230 GCF_040300525.1 Saccharopolyspora sp. NPDC000359
CAGTGTTCGGGGTTGGTGAGGGTGTTGTGGTCGGCGGGTTGTCCGGTGAGGGTGGAGATGAGCGGGATGGTGGGTGTGGAGAAGTTGAGGCTGGCGACGGTTTTGCGGAACTCGTCGAGGATGGGTTCCATGAGTGGTGAGTGGAAGGCGTGGGAGACGCGCAGCCAGGTGGTGCGGTGCTGGCTCAAGCCGTCTGCGATCTCACGGAGTGCCTTGTCTTCGCCGGAGAGGACGAGTGAGTTGGGGCTGTTGATGGCGGCGATGCCGACTTTGTCCTCGTAGCCGGTCAGGTGGGGCAGTACTTCGGTTTCGGTGGTGTTGATGGCCACCATGGCGCCGCCCTCGGGCAGGGTCTGCATGAGTCGGCCACGCGTTGTGACCAGAACCGCGGCGTCGGTGAGGGTGAGGACGCCGGTGATGTGGGTGGCGGTGATCTCTCCGATGGAGTGCCCGGTGACGGCCTCGGGTGTGATGCCCCAGGATTCCCAGAGGCGGTAGAGGGCGGTTTGGAGGGCGAAGAGTGCGGGTTGTGCGTATTGGGTTTGGTTGAGCAGGTCCGGGTCGTCGCCGAAGACGATGTCGCGGAGTGGTCGGGGTAGGTGGTGGTCGAGTTCGGTGCAGGCGGTGTCGAAGGCTTCGGCGTAGGCGGGGTAGGTGTCGTAGAGCTCGCGGCCCATCCCGAGGCGCTGGGTGCCTTGGCCTGAGAACACCATCACCAGCCCGCCGTCGCCCACGCGGCCGGTGACCACCTCCGGCGGCACCTGCCCCTCCGCGAACGACAGCAACGCCTTCCTGCGCTGGTCCAGGTCGCCTGCCACCACGACGGCGCGTTCGTCGAAGGCGGCGCGCGTGGTGGCCAGCGAGAAGCCGATGTCGAGCACCGAGGCGTCGTCGCCGAGGTGGTCGGCGAGCCGGGCCGCCTGGACGCGCAAGGCTTCCGGGGTCCTGGCCGAGAGCAGCCACGGCACCACCGGCGGAGGCGTCGGCGCGTCCGGGGCGGGTTCTGGGGCCGGTGCCTCCTCCAGGACCACGTGCGCGTTCGTCCCGCTGAAGCCGAACGAGGACACCCCCGCGCGGCGGGTTCCGTCCCGCTGCGGCCAGGGCGCCGGTTCCGTGAGCAGGGTGACCGCGCCGGAGCTCCAGTCGACCTCCGGTGCCGGTTCGTCGACGTGCAGCGTGCGCGGCAGCACGCCGTACCGCATGGACATGATCATCTTGATGATGCCCGCGATACCCGCGGCGGCCTGGGTGTGACCGATGTTGGACTTGATCGAGCCGAGCCGGAGCGGCTCCTCCCGGTGCTGGCCGTAGGTGGCCAGCAGGGCCTGGGCCTCGATGGGATCGCCGAGCCGGGTGCCGGTGCCGTGCGCCTCGACCGCGTCGACCTGCTCCGCGCGCAGCCCCGCGTCGATGAGGGCGTCGCGGATCACCTGCTGCTGCGACGGCCCGTTCGGCGCGGTGAGCCCGTTGGACCTGCCGTCCTGGTTGACCGCCGTGCCGCGCACGACAGCCAGCACCGGGTGCCCGTTGCGGAGCGCGTCGGACAGCCGCTCGACGACCAGCATGCCCGCACCTTCGGCCCAGCCGGTGCCGTCGGCCGTGCTGGAGAACGCCTTGCACCGCCCGTCCGAGGCGAGGCCCTGCTGCCTGCTGAAGTCGATGAACGGCGCCGGGCTCGCCATCACGGTCACGCCGCCGACCAGCGCCAGTGAGCACTCCGACCGCCGCAGCGCCTGACCGGCCAGGTGCAGCGCCACCAGCGAGGAGGAGCACGCCGTGTCGATCGTGACGGCGGGACCTTCCAGCCCGAGGGTGTAGGCGAGCCGACCCGAGGCGATGCTGCCGGAGTTCCCGGTGCCGAGGTAGCCCTCCACGACGTCCGGGATCCGGGCCAGCCGGGAGGCGTAGTCGTGGTACATGATCCCGGCGAACACACCCGTGCGGCTGCCGCGCAGGCGGTCGGGTGCGATGCGGGCGCGTTCCACCGCCTCCCAGGCGGTTTCCAGCAGCAGCCGCTGCTGCGGGTCCATGGCGAGCGCCTCGCGCGGGGAGATGCCGAAGAACGCCGCGTCGAACTCCGCCGCGTCGTGCAGGAAGCCGCCCTGCAGGGTGTCGCTGCTGCCCGCCTCGCCGGGGCGGGCGGAGCGCATCCCGTCGATGTCCCAGCCGCGGTCGCGCGGGAACCCGCCGATCGCGTCCTGCCCGGACTCGACCAGGTGCCACAGCTCCTCCGGCGTGGTCACCCCGCCTGGGTATCGGCACGCCATCCCCACGATGGCCAGTGGTTCGCGGTTGCTCTCCTCGGCCGCGCGCAGCCGCTTGCGGGTGTCGCGCAGTTCGACGGTGAGCCGCTTGAGGTACTCGAGTGTCTTGTCCTCGCTCACTTCACGCCACTTTCGTCAGATCGGCCGAGTTCGTCGTCGATGATTCCCAGGACCGCTTCCAGGTCCGCCTCCGCCAGTTCGTCGTCGCTGCCGGTGTCGGCGCCGGGGTCCTCCCAGGCGGCGAGCAACGACCGGAGCCGGTTGCGCACCCGGGCCGCGTGCTGGTCGCCGAGCTGGGCCAGCCCCGCCTCCAGCCGGTCGATCTCGGCGAAGACGTCGTCCGGTGCCGATGATTCGCCGGGCAGCAGTTCGAGGCGCAGCAGCTCGTGCACCGCCTCGGGCGTGGGGTGGTCGAAGACCAGCGTGGCGGGCAGCCGCAGCCCGGTCGCCGCCTCCAGCACTCCGCGCAGTTCGACCGACATCAGCGAGTCGAACCCGAGGTCGGTGAACTGCTGGTCCATCTGGACCGCATCGGCGGAGCCGTGGCCCAGCACGGCGGCGATGCGGCCGCGGACGAGTTGCGCCAGCTGCTCGTCCTGCTCGTGGGCGGGCAGTCCGCGGAGGGTGTCGACCAGTGCCTGCTGCGTGGTGGCCGGGGATGCCGCCACGCGCACCGGCGGCGGGGCCAGGTCGCGCAGCACGGCGGGCAGCGGGCCGTTGGCCGCTCGGCGCCGCAACGCCGCCCGGTTCACCGGCAGCGGGAGAACGACCGGCTCGCCGCTGGCCAGTGCCGCGTCGAACAGCGCGAGCCCGCTGGCCTCGTCGATCGGGACGAGACCGGTTCCGGTGAGCCGCCTGCGGTCGGCGGTGCCGAGGTGGTGTGCCATGCCGGTGGTCCAGGGTCCCCAGGCGATGGTGGTGGTGGGGTGTCCGGTGGTGGTGCGGTGGTGGGTGAGTGCGTGGAGG
>NZ_JBEPDU010000112.1:0-3179 GCF_040300525.1 Saccharopolyspora sp. NPDC000359
GACGAGCCCACGCCGCACGTCGACTGGACCTCCGGGGCGGTCTCGCTGCTCACCGAGGACCAGCCGTGGCCGGAGCTCGACCGGCCGCGCCGCGCGGGTGTCTCGTCCTTCGGGGTGAGCGGCACCAACGCCCACGTGATCCTCGAACAGGCGCCAGCCGACCCCGAGCCCGACGCAGCGGGCCCCGACCGCACGGTGGTGCCCTGGGTGCTGTCCGGGCGCACCGAGCCAGCGGTGCGGGCGCAGGCGGCCCGGCTGGCCGAGCAGCTGGCCGAGGACGCCTCGATCGTGGACACCGCGTGGTCGCTGGCCACCACGCGCGCCGCCTTCGACGAACGCGCCATCGTGGTGGCAGGCGACCTCGACCAGCGCAGGAAGGCGTTGCTGTCGTTCGCGGAGAACCAGCTTCCCCCGGAGGTGATCACCGGTCGAGCCTCCGGTGGCGGACTGGTGATGGTGTTCTCCGGTCAGGGCTCGCAGCGCCTCGGGATGGGTCGGGAACTCTACGACACCTACCCGGCCTACGCCGAAGCGTTCGACGCCGCCTGCACCGAGCTCGACCACCACCTGCCGCACCCACTCCGCGACGTCGTGTTCGGTGACGACGAGGACCTGCTCAACCAGACCCAGTACACCCAACCTGCCCTGTTCGCCTTCCAGACCGCCCTCTACCGACTCTGGGAATCCTGGGGCATCACACCCGAGGCCGTCACCGGGCACTCCATCGGCGAAATCACCGCCGCCCACATCACCGGCACACTCACCCTCACCGACGCCGCGGTTCTGGTCACAACGCGTGGCCGACTCATGCAGACCCTGCCCGAGGGCGGCGCCATGGTGGCCATCAACACCACCGAAACCGAAGTACTGCCCCACCTGGCCAGTTTCGAGGACAAGGTCGGCATCGCCGCCATCAACAGCACCAACTCACTCGTCCTGTCCGGCGATCACGCCGCCCTGCTCGACATCACCGAGGAACTCAGCGGCTACCGCACCACCTGGCTGCGGGTCTCGCACGCCTTCCACTCACCACTGATGGAACCCATCCTCGACGAGTTCCGCGAAACCGTAGCCAGCCTCAACTTCTCCGAACCAGCCATCCCGCTGATCTCCACCGTCACCGGTCGACCCGCCGACCACAGCACCCTCGCCAACCCCGAGCACTGGGTGCGCCACGCCCGGCACACCGTCCGCTTCGCCGACGCCATCACCACCACGCAGAACTCCTCCACCTATCTCGAAATCGGCCCCAACGCCTCCTTGACTCCCCACCTACCCACCGGCGCAGTCCCCAGCCAACGCGCCAAACAACCTGAAACCAACGCCATCAACACCGCACTGGCACACCTCGTCACCACCGGCACCAACCCCGACTGGCACGCCTACTTCGCCAACACCAGCGCCCGTCCCACCCCACTGCCCACCTACCCCTTCCAACGCACGCGCTACTGGCCGGACACCACCACCAGTCCACACCGCGCCGACGCGGGGCACCCGCTGCTCACCAGCTCGGTGGAACTCGCGCACAGCAACGGGGTCCTGCTCACCGCCCGGCTCTCCACCGCTTCCCACCCGTGGCTCGCCGACCACGTCGTCGCGGGCGCGGTGGTGCTGCCCGGCACCGCCTTCGTCGAACTCGTCCTGCACGCCGCACAGCGGGCCGGAGCGCGCGGCATCGACGAGCTCACCCTCGAGAACCCGCTGGTGCTCCCCGCGGGCGACCCGGTGGAGCTGCAGGTGGCGCTGGCCGACCCCGACGCGGACGGCCGTCGAGCGGTCACCGTCCACTCCAGGGTCGAGGAGTTCGACGACACGTGGCAGCTGCACGCCACCGGCACCATCGGCACCGCTGCCGCGCCCGAGCCGTCGTGGTCCCTGGCCGCCTGGCCACCACCGGACGCGGTCGAGCTGCCCGTGGCCGACGTCTACGCCGAGTTCGCGGCCGCTGGCCTCGACTACGGCCCGTTCTTCCAGGGGCTCCGGTCAGCGTGGCGGGTGGGTGAGGACGTCGCCGTCGAGGTGGCGCTGCCCAGCGGGGCGGAGCACCACGCCGCGGGCTTCGGCCTGCACCCGGCGCTGCTGGACTCCGCGCTGCACGGCACCGGCCTCGGCCGGATGTTCGGTGCGGACGACCAGGCCCGGCTGCCGTTCTCCTGGTCCGGCGTCACCCAGTACGCCGCAGGCGCCCCGGTCCTGCGAGCGCTGCTGTCCCCGAAGGGGGAGGACGCGGTGGGGGTGCGGGTGGCCGACGCCGCGGGCAGGCCCGTGGCAGCGGTGGACCACCTGATGACCCGGAAGATCACCCCGGAACAGCTCGCGACCACACCGAAGTCGCTGCTGGTGGAGAGCTGGCAACCGAGGGAGGCACCCACAGCGGCGACGACGTTCGCCCGGATCGGGGACGAGCACGAACCAGCAGGCGCCACGCACCTCCTGCTCGTGGTGCGCGACGAGGGCAGCCCCGAACCCGAGGTCGCGCTGACCACGGCCGCGAGCGTGCTGAGCACGCTCCAGGCCACCACCGACGACCGCACCCTCGTGGTCGTGACCTCGAACGCCGTCGCAGTGGACGGCGTACCGGCACCGGCGGGAGCCGCGGTCTGGGGGTTGGTGCGCGCGGCGCAAGCCGAACGGCCGGGTCGCCTGGTGCTGGTCGACGTCGACGGCGAGCAGAGCTCGTGGGATGCGCTGCCACACGCGTTGGCCAGCGACGAACCGCAGCTCGCCCTGCGCCGGGGGAAGCTCTTCGTGCCCCGGCTCGTCCCCGCCACCACCGCGGTGGCCAGCACACCGGACTGGAGTTCCAGCACGGTCCTGGTCACCGGCGCTGCCGGGGCGCTGGGCAGGCTCGTCGCGCACCACCTGGTCGACGCGCACGGCGTCCGCGACCTCGTCCTGCTCAGCCGCAACGGAGACGCGCCGGAACCCAGCGGTGCCACCGTCACCCAGGTCTGCTGCGACCTCACCGATCCCGAGCAGATCGCCGACGCGCTGGCCACCGTCCCGCGCGACCGGCCACTCACCATCGTGCACTGCGCGGGCACCCTCGACGACGCCACGATCGAGCACCAGAGCGCCGAGCGGCTGCACCGCACCTTCGCGCCCAAAGCCACCGCAGCCTGGCACCTCCACCAACACACCCAACACCACCCCACCACCCTCATCCTCTTCTCCTCCGC
>NZ_JBEPDU010000113.1:0-2284 GCF_040300525.1 Saccharopolyspora sp. NPDC000359
CGGCGCCCGCTCCCGCGCGCATGTCGGGAGGGGCGCCCGCCGAGGTCCCGCCGCCCGCACCGCCGCGCGGGACGAGCACGGGACGGCTCATCTAGAAGTCCCGGTAGCTCGACGACGACTCGCCCAGCACCGGCGGCGCCACCAGGCGGCCCTCGCCTTCGTCGTCGTCGAAGAGCTCATCGGCCTCGATCAAAAACTGCGGCACCACGTTGCGCCCGTCCTCGCCCGGCTTGTACCCGGCACCGACCTGCAGGTCGTCGTCGGACCGCCGCTCCTCCTTGAAGTCGTCGGCCGACCACGTGGTGTTCCGGCCGTAACCAGCGCGCGAGGACGAACTCGCCAGCGCACCCGTGGACCCCATCGGCCCGAACCCACCGTCGGCGCGCTGCGCGAACTTCGGCGCCCGGGCGGGCACCGGACGCGGCGGCTCCTGCCGAGGCGGCTCCGGCTGCTGGGGCGGCTCCGCGCGCGGCGGCGCGGGCCGGGCGGGCGGCCGAGCCCCCTCCGGCCCCGGAGGCGGCGGAGCCGCGACCGGCGGGCGCGGTGGCGGGCCGCCAAGGGCGGGACCGCCCGTCGGCGGCGACGGCGGGCCCTGCGGAGCAGGGCGCTGCGGCGGTTCCGCCGGAGGCGGACCCGCGAAGCGGGGACCGGCCGACGGCGGAGCCTCCGGCGGCAGCGGACGGCCCGGAGGGCCGTCGTGCGGAGCCTCCGGCGGCGGAGCCGCGGGGAGCGGGCCGCTCTGCGGCCCAGCGTCGTGGCGGGGCGGCCCGTCGGGCGCGCCCGGCGGCGCGTCGCGCCGCGGCGGCGGGCCGGGGTCGTGCCGAGGGGGCGGGCCGTCCGGCCCCACCTGGGCGAAGCCAGCGCTCGGCGGTCCCACCGGGGCAGGACCGTCGGGTGCCAACTCGTTCGGGCCAGGCGGCGGACCGTCCGTCGCGGGAGCACCGCTCGGCGGGCCGTCGGGGCGCGCTGGACCATCCGGACCCGGGTGCGCGAAGCCCCCGCTCGGCGGGCCGTCGGGACGCGGCGGCGGACCATCCGGCGCGAAGCCGCCCCGCGGTCCACCAGAGCGCGGCGGCGCACCGTCCGGTCCCGCCGGGGCGAAGCCGTCGCTGAGCAGGCCATCCGGCCCCACCTGGGCGAACCCACCACTCGGCGGCCCGACCACCGGCGGACCATCCGGACGCGGCCCGAGGTCATCCGAACCGAAGCCACCACTCGGCGCACCATCGTGGCGCGGACCATCCGGACCGCCCTGCGCGAAGGCCCGATTCGGCGGACCGTCCGGCCCAGCCTGGGCGGAACCGCCACCCGGCGGCCCCGAGGTCAAGTCATCCGAACCGAAAGCACCGCCCGGCGCGCCTTCGTGGCGCGGACCATCCGGACCACCCTGCCCGAAACCACCACCCGGCGGCCCCACCAACGGCGGACCATCCGGACGCGACCCAAGGTCATCCGAACCGAAGCCACCACCCGGCGCACCATCGTGGCGCGGACCATCTGGACCACCCTGCGCGAAACCGCTACTCGGCGGTCCCGCCAGAGGCGGACCATCCGGACGCGACCCAAGGTCATCCGAACCGAAGCCGCCACCCGGCGCACCATCGTGGCGCGGACCATCCGGACCACCCTGCACGAAACCGCTACTCGGCGGTCCCGCCAGAGGCGGACCATCCGGACGCGACCCAAGGTCATCCGAACCGAAAGCACCACCCGGCGCACCATCGTGGCGCGGACCATCCGGACCACCCTGCACGAAACCACCACCCGGCGGCCCCACCAACGGCGGACCATCCGGACGCGGCCCAAGGTCATCCGAACCGAAGCCGCCACCCGGCGCACCATCGTGGCGCGGTGGTGGGCCGTCCGGGCCCACCTGGGCGAAGCCGCCGCTCGGCGGGCCCGCCAGCGGTGGGCCGTCCGGGCGCGACATCAGGTCGTCGGAGCCAACACCACCGCTCAGCGGGGCATCCGGCCGTCCCGGCGCGAAGCCAGCGCCCGGGGGCGGCCCCGCCAGCGGTGGGCCGTCCGGGCGCTGGGGCGCGTCGTGGTTCGCGGGGCCGGGGTTCGGCGGTTCGTCGGGGCGGGGCACCAGCCCGTCCGGACCGGCCTGCGGCAGCGGCTCGTTCAGGCCCGGTGGCGGGCCCTCGCGGCGCGGGGGCGGGCCGTCCAGCAGCCCGGACTCGAAGCGCGGGTCGTCCGGCCGGGGCGCGGCGAACGGTCCGCTCGGCGGACCTTCGCGGCGCGGCGGCGGGCCGGGTTCGGCACCGGGGCGCGGCGGCGGGCC
>NZ_JBEPDU010000114.1:0-2004 GCF_040300525.1 Saccharopolyspora sp. NPDC000359
GTCGTTGTGCGTGGGCATGATTCCTTCCTCCCTCGCGAGTGAGATTCACACCACCCGCGCTCCCGTTGCGGGCATCGGTTGTCGACGTCCGAGGAGGCTGGCTTCGATGCCGAAGCCGCCACCGGTGAGCAGCTCGGCGCTGCCCGGAGCACCGCCCATGCTCAGCATCGCCGTCTGCACGTCCATGCCGGAGACCTCGATGCCGTAGACGTTGCCCTGGCACCAGTTCCACACCGCGTGGAAGGCGCACACACCCCACAGCCCACCTTCGGCGAGCGCCCAGAACGCCAGCAGCAGCGCGATGAGCAAAATGTTGACCAGGGCCACCGGGGTGACGCCCGGGTTGGCGCCGTGCAGTAGCGAGAACACCACGGCCTGCAGGGCGACCGCAGCGGTCAGGCCCCACTTCCGGTAGGTCACCTGCATCAGGTACCCACGGGTGATGACCTCCTCGGTGCTGGCCTGCACCGCGAACCCGACGAGCGCGACGAACGCCCACCCCACCTGCGCGACGTGCACCGCCCCGATGTCGTACTGCCCGCTGAGCAGGTTCACGCCGACCGGCACGCCCAGCAGCACCACCGCGACGGCCACACCGATCCCCAGGTGCGCGCCGAGGCGCGGAGCGGGGAAGAACCCGACGCTGCCGAACGGCCGCCGCTCCTTGAACCAGATCCACAGCGCGAGCATCCCGACGATGCCGAGGAAGCTGAGCAGCATCGCGAGCTGGTCGACCAACGTCATCGTGCCGCCGCGCGCAGCCGTCGCCGAAGCCCCGAGCGCGGGGAACAGCACCAGCGCGACCACCGTCTGCCCCACCAGCAGGCACACCACGACCACGACCAACCCGACGACCGGCCCGGTGGGCCGCCGCGCCCGGTAGATCCCGCCCAACAACGGCGACGGCAGGTCCCGGTCAGGCCGACCGGGTACCGGACCATGCGCTCCCCGTTCGTTCACCACACCCGGATCATCCCCGATACCCCCGCGCCGATCACCACCGGTTGCATTCGGTGACCCGCAGTGAAGACCCGGTCGTGCAAGATCCCCGTTGACCTGGTGATCCGGCTACGCCGGTCCAGTACCAACGGGGAGAGGACTCGCCAGTGACCGCACTTCCCGACTGGATGGCCTTGCCGCCCGAAGGGCTGAGCGCCGCGGGGTACGAGGCTCTGCCCGCGGAAGTGTGCCGCCACATCGAGGTTGTCGATGGAGCCATCGTCGTGATCCCCGCCCCTCGCCGACTGCACCAGATCACCGCTCGTCGGCTGGCGAACGAGCTGGAGCAGTCCGCTGGCCCCGATCTCACCGTCGCCACAGACGTCGACCTGCGGTTGCGCGACGTGCCGCTGCTCAACCGCCGAGCCGACGTCGTCGTGTACGACTCCGCTCTCCCGGACGACGCGGTGCTCCGGCCGCAGCACTGCCTGCTGGTGGTCGAGGTGATGTCCCCCGGCTCGGTCACCGCTGACCAGACCGCCAAGCCCGCCGAGTACGCCGCTGCTGGCATCGAGCACTTCTGGCGGTTCGAGGCCGGTGCCGACGACGGCCAGCGGCTGACCGCGTTCCGCTACCGGCTGGACCCGACGACACGGCTCTACTCCTCAGCAGGGGTGGACACCGACGAGGTGACGGTGTCCGACCCCGTTGAGCTGAGCACCAGCTTCGACTCCCTGCTGTGACCACCCCGTCGCAGCGGTGCGCACGGGTTCGGCTCCGGGTGATCACATGTCCAGGCCGAGGTCGAGCGCCGGGGAGGAGTGGGTGAGGCCGCCGACCGCGAGGTACTGGACGCCGGTTCGCGCGTAGTCCGCCGCCACGTCGAGCGTCAGGCCGCCGGAGGCTTCCAGCTCCGTGCTCGGGGAGGCCTCGCGGACCCGGCGGACCGCCTCCGCGCACTGGTCGGGGGTGAAGTTGTCCAGCAGGACCAGGGACACGTCCTCGTTGATGCGGATCTCCCGCAGCTGGCTCTGCGGTTCACCATCGGGCTGGTAGGCCTGGATC
>NZ_JBEPDU010000115.1:0-1995 GCF_040300525.1 Saccharopolyspora sp. NPDC000359
ACACCACGCCCGACACACCGTCCGATTCGCCGACGCCATCACCACCACGCACAACTCCTCCACCTACCTCGAAATCGGCCCCAACGCCTCACTCACCCCACACATCCCCGGCACCACCACACCCTCCCTCCACCGCGACAAACCCGAACCCGAAACCCTCACCACCGCACTCGCCACCCTCATCGCCAACGGCATCAAGCCCAACTGGCACACCTACTTCGCCGAAACCGGCGCCCACACCACGGAACTGCCCACGCACGCGTTCCAACGCACGCGCTACTGGCTCGAATCGGCCGAGGCCACCGGCGGCTCGGGGCACCCGCTCCTCAACACCGCGATCGGGCTGGCCGACGGCGGCCGGATGCTCCTGACCGGCACCCTCGCCCTGTCCTCGCACCCGTGGCTGGCCGAGCACACCGTGCACGGCACCGTGCTGCTGCCCGGCACCGCGTTCGTCGAGCTGGCGCTGCACGCCGGGCAACAGGCTGGCCACCCCCACCTCGCGGAGCTCACCCTCGGCGAACCGCTCGTGCTCACCGGGGACACCGCCGTCGAACTCCAGGTCCTGCTGGACGAACCCGGTGCCGACGGCCAAGCCGTCGCCGTCTTCTCCCGAGCGGCCGACGCCGCACCCGGTGAGCCGTGGACCAAGCACGCCGACGGCCTGCTCACCGCCGTCGACCCGGCCCCCACCGAGGAGCTCACCACCTGGCCGCCCGCGGACGCCACGCCCGTGGACACCGACGCGGTCTACACCGACCTGCCCGGTCTGAACTACGGCCCCGCCTTCCAGGGGCTGCGCCGGGCGTGGGTGCGCGACGACGTGGTGTTCGCCGAAGTCGACCTGGACGAGGCGCAGCACGCTGACGCGGACCGGTTCACGGTGCACCCGGCGCTCCTGGACTCCGCACTGCACCCCATCGGGCTCGGCGAGTTCCTCGACGACACCAGCGCGCCGTCCGTGCCGTTCTCCTGGAGCGGGGTGGCCCTGCACGCGGTAAACCCCCGGTTCCTGCGGGTGCGGATCCGTCCGGCAGGACAGGACGCGGTGTCGCTGCTGCTCGCCGACCCGTCCGGCCACCCGGTCCTCGAAGTCTCCCGGCTCGCGCTGCGCCCGCTCCCGCAGTCCCGGACGAGCCAGCTCGACCGGTCGCTGTTCCGCACCGCCTGGGTCCCGGCACCTCCCGCCGAGAGCGCTGCGGAACCCGATGTGGTGTTCCTGCCGTTCCGCCCGGACGGCGACGACGCGGAACGCGCTGCGGTGCGGGCGCTCGAAGTCCTGCAGGGCTGGCTCACCGACGAGCGCTCCGCCACCGCGCGGCTCGCCCTGGTCACCACCGGCTCCTACCTGCTCGACGGGGACGCACCGACCGACGTGCCCGCGGCGCTGGCCAACGCGGCGGTGTGGGGTCTGGTGGGATCGGCGCAGTCCGAGCACCCGGACCAGTTCGCCCTGGTCGACGTCGACGACCTCGACTCGTCGTGGCGCACCAGGGCCACCGCTGCCATCGCCGCGGGCGAGACGCAGATCGCAATCCGGCAGGGCGAGCTGCACGTGCCGCGGTTGGTGCACGAGAAGCCGGGTGCGAACAGCGGCCCCGACTGGTCAGCGGGCACGGTCCTCATCACCGGAGCCACCGGTGCGCTGGGCGGTCTCGTCGCCCGGCACCTCGTGCGCACGCACGGCGCGCGGGACCTGCTGCTGCTCGCACGCCGACCGGTCCCGGCCGAGCTGCGGGACGACCTGGCCGCTGCCGGAGCTCGCGTGAGGTCCGTCGTGTGCGACATCACTGACCGCGAGCAGCTCGCTGCCGCGCTCGACGGCCAGGAGCTGAGCGCGATCGTGCACTGCGCAGGTGTCGTCGACGACGCGGTGCTCACCAACCAGACGCCTGAACACCTGCACCGCACCTTCGCGCCCAAAGCCACCGCAGCCTGGCACCTCCACCAACACACCCAACACCACCCCACCACCCTCATCCTCTTCTCCTCCGC
>NZ_JBEPDU010000116.1:0-1844 GCF_040300525.1 Saccharopolyspora sp. NPDC000359
GACCCCTTCGTCCACCTGCATGTGCACACGGAGTATTCGATGCTTGACGGTGCGGCGAAGGTGGGGGCGTTGTTCGCCGAGGCGCAGCGGTTGGGGATGCCTGCGGTGGGGATGACGGATCACGGGAACATGTTCGGGGCGGATGAGTTCTACCAGCAGGCGCGTAAGTCGGGGATCAAGCCGATCATCGGGATTGAGGCGTATGTGGCGCCGGGGTCGCGGTTTCACAAGAAGCCGGTGTTCTGGGGTGAGGCCAAGCAGCGGGGTGCGGATGAGTTCGGTGAGGGTGGGGATGTTTCGGGTGCGGGTGCGTACACGCACATGACGATGGTGGCGCGGAATGCCACGGGGTTGCGGAACTTGTTCACGTTGTCGTCGCGGGCGAGTTTTGAGGGGATGTACCGCAAGCCGCGGATGGACAAGGAGTTGATCGCGGAGTTCGCGGAGGGGATCATCGCCACGACGGGGTGTCCGTCGGGTGAGGTGCAGACGCGGTTGCGGTTGCGGCAGTTCGACGAGGCGTTGCGGGCGGCGGCGGAGTACCAGGAGATCTTTGGTCGGGAGCACTTCTTCCTGGAGTTGATGGATCACGGGTTGCCGATCGAGCGGTCGGTGCGGGAGGGGTTGTTGGAGATCTCCCGGAAGTTGGGGATCCCGCCGTTGGCGACCAATGACTCTCATTACGTGACGGTGGACCAGGCGGAGTCGCACGGGGCGTTGCTGTGCGTGCAGTCGGGTAAGACGCTCAGTGACGAGTCGCGGTTCAAGTTCGATGGTGATGGTTACTACCTGAAGTCCGCGGAGGAGATGCGCGAGTACTGGGACTCGGAGGTGCCGGGGGCGGCGGACAACACGTTGCGGGTCGCCGAGATGGTGGAGTCCTACGAGGATGTGTGGGCGTTCCAGGACCGGATGCCGCGGGTGACTGATGGTAGTGGTCGTTCGGAGCGGGAGTTGCTGGCCGCTGAGATCGAGCAGTACCTGCCCACCCGGTATCCGGGCGGGCCGAGTGCGCAGTGCCGTCGGCGGATCCAGGTGGAGCTGGACGTGCTGGACACCAAGGGGTACTGCGCGTACTTCCTGGTGGTGGGTGACCTGACGCGGTGGGCGAAGTCGCAGGGCATCCACGTGGGTCCGGGGCGTGGTTCGGCGGCGGGGTCGTTGCTGGCCTACATCCTGCACATCACGAACCTGGACCCGTTGGAGCACGGGCTGATCTTCGAGCGGTTCCTCAACCCCGAGCGGGACTCGCCGCCGGACATCGACCTGGACTTCGACGACCGGCGCCGCGACGAGGTGCTGCAGTACGCGATCAACAAGTACGGGCGGGACAAGGTCGCCCAGGTCATCACCTTCGGCAAGATCAAGACCAAGGCGGCGATCAAGGACGCCGCCCGGGTCCACCACGGCCAGCCCGGTTTCGCCATCGCCGACCGGATCTCCAAGGCGCTGCCGCCGCCGATCGCGGCCAAGGACATCCCGCTGTCCGGGATCGTGGACCCCCAGCACGAGCGCTACCCCGAGGCCGCCGAGGTCCGCAGCCTGATCGAGACCGACCCGTCGGTGTCGCAGATCTTCGACACCGCCCGCGGCCTGGAAGGCCTGATCCGCAACGCCGGGGTGCACGCCTGCGCGGTCATCCTGTCCTCCCAACCCCTGCTGGGCACCGTCCCGCTGTGGGCACGCGACGACGGCTCGATCATCACCGGCTGGGACTACCCCTCCTGCGAAGCCATCGGCCTACTGAAGATGGACTTCCTCGGCCTGTCCAACCTCACCATCCTCGGCGACGCACTCCGCATGGTGAAGGACAACCACAACCGCGACATCGACCTCTCCAACCT
>NZ_JBEPDU010000117.1:0-1834 GCF_040300525.1 Saccharopolyspora sp. NPDC000359
CCTGCCGGTGCCGATGACGGAGGGCACCGCGTTCGGCGTGCTGTGCCTGGCGGGCCTGGTGTGGCTGCTGGTGCGCTGCCGCCGCAACGAGGTCGCGGCCTCGATGCTCACCATCGTGATCGCGGTCTACTGCTGGTTCGTGCTCTCCACGGTTGCGCTGGTCGCCAAGACCACGCTGCTGGCGTTCCGGCTGAACGTGATCCTGGACGTCACGCTGGCCGTGGCCGGGGTGTTCGGGTTCCTGGAGCTGATCGGGTGGCTGCGGCGCAGGCTCGACGCCCGGTACGCGCTGCAGATCAGCATGGTCGCCTGCGCGCTGGGCCTGCTCGGCGCGATCACCGTCAACCAGGGCGCGATCGGAACGGCGCTGCAGGGCTCGGTCACGGCCGCATACCAGGACTACTACCCCACCGGCGACAACGCGATGGGGCAGCGCGACCCGGACCAGAAGGGCTCGTGGACCGACGACGAGATCCGCGCCGTCGCCGAGCTGACCGGCCGCGCCCCGGAGCAGAACCTGCTGCTGAGCACCGACTACAAGTTGATGTCGTTCAAGCCCTACTGGGGCTTCCAGCAGGAGACGCCGCACTACGCCAACCCGCTCGGCGACTACGACGAGCGGGCCGCCGAGATCCACCGGTGGACCACCGCGCGCACCAGCGACGAGTTCCTCGGCATGCTGCGCGACAGCGAGTTCCGCACGCCCAACGTGTTCATCCTGTCCAACCCGGACAGCCCGCACTCGGACGTGGAGCTGCCCGAGGGCGAGGAGGGCAAGCTGGTGCTCCAGCTCAAGGGCGACGCGTTCCCGCAGCTGCCGAACGTCCGCGACTACGACGTGTACTTCGACCGCGCGATCTTCGACTCGCCAGCCTTCGTCAAGCGCGAGGTCGGCCCGTACACGGTAATCGCCCTGCGCTGACCCCCACCCGAGCGAACCCCCGCGATCCCAACAGAAGCCAAACAACCGATTTCCACCGAAATCACCCCCACCCGCACACCCACTCAACCCGCACCCGCACCCGCACCCGCACCCGCACCCGCACCCGCACCCGCACCCGCACCCGCACCCGCACGGAAACCTACAGTTTCAGTTGAAACTGTCCCCCCGGGTGACAGAGCCACAGTTCCAGTTGAAACTGTGACCCCTGATGATTTGGTTACAGTTTCAATTGAAACCATAACCAAGGGTGCCGAGTCCCGCAGTTTCCATTGAAACCTCGAACGCGCGTGAGGAAAGAGCGCAGTTTCAATTGAAACTGCAACCCCGAGCGACAGAGTCACAGTTCCAGTTGAAACCGCGTCCCCGGGCGACCGGGTCACAGTTTCAGTTGAAACTGTAACCGGGGGTGACGGGGCCCGCAGTTTCCATTGAAACCTCGGACATGCCTGGGGAACGGGCGCAGTTTCAATTGAAACTGCGCCCTTCCGGCGTGTCGGGTGCCCGACACGCCGGTGGTGCGTCGGTGCGATTTCGCTGGGGTCGCCTCGCGAAATCGCGTACACCTCCTGGGTTTGAGGTGCCGGGACCCGGGTTCCGGTTCCGGGGTTCCGGGGTTCCGGTTCCGGGGTTCCGGGGTTCCGGGGTTCCGGGGGCCCGGGGTTCCGGGGTTCCGGGGTTCCGAGGACCTGGGTTCCGAGGACCTGGGTTCCGAGGACCTGGGTTCCGAGGACCTGGGTTCCGGGTTCTTACACCGTTGTTGGTTCGGGGTGGGGGGTCGTGGTGCGGCGGGTTCGGTAGTTCAGCGCGGCGAGGGCCAGGGAGACCGACCACAGCGGCCAGAGCAGCATCGGCAGCCAGGCCCAGGGGTGTTCGGAGATCACCGAACCCGTT
>NZ_JBEPDU010000118.1:0-1768 GCF_040300525.1 Saccharopolyspora sp. NPDC000359
GACCGAAGCCGGGACCCCGGTCCACGGCTCGTCGCCGACGTCGAGCAGGCCCGAGGAGTCCGACCGCTCACCACCAGCACCACCCGGGGTCGGCGGCGACACCGGCGGCATCATCGGCGGCACCCCACCTGCGGTCGACGCCTGGGGCGCGGAGACATCGTCCTGCCCGGACGGCGCCTCCGAACCCGGCACGTCCGCCACCGGCACGTTGGCCACGGGCGTCTCGGCCACCGGTGCGTCGGACACGGGCGCGTCGGACACCGGCGCCCCGCCGGGTGACTGCAGTCCAGGCCCCCCGGGCAGCGCCCCGGCAGGTGCGTCGGGGTCACCGACTGGCAGCGGGACATCGACGCCGGTCCACGGCTCGTCGCCGACGTCGAGCAGGCCCGAGGAGTCCGACCGCTCACCACCAGCACCACCCGGGGTCGGCGGCGACACCGGAGGCATCATCGGCGGCACCCCACCCCGCTGGTCCAGGCCGCCGCCCTGCGCGGCGGGCTGGTCCCCGGGCGACCAGGACTGCTCGGTCGGCACCTCCGAACCAGGCAATCCCGTACCCGGGGTGTCAACACCGGGAAGCCCCGCACCTGGCGTGTCGGCTCCCGGTGTCCCGGTGCCCGGTGCCTCCGGGACCGGCGCATCGGTGACCGGGATTCCACCACCGGGTGCGTCGGCACTCGGCGTGCCCAGGTCCGGCACGGCAGGCGGTGTCCCGCCGGGCGCGTTGGGGTCACCGACCGAGGGCGGGTTGCCGACGCCGGTCCACGGCTCGTCACCGATGTCCAGCAGGCCGGAGGAGTCCGACCGCTCACCACCAGCACCACCCGGGGTCGGCGGCGACACCGGAGGCATCATCGGCGGCACCCCACCCCGCTGGTCCTGGTCACCACCCTGCGAGCTGCCCGTCGGGGGGTCCTGCAGCCCGGGCGGTGCGTCGACCGACCCAGGCGGCGCGTCGATCGCGGGGGGCGGGACTTCGCCGGTGGAAGCGCCAGGCACGTCGGTGCCCAACCCGGAGCCTCCGGGCCCACCCCCCGAGCCGGGGAGTTCGGGGGCATCGACACCAGTGGGTGGCGGGGACAACGACGGCGGCGGCACCGGCCCCTGTGGGGCCGGGTTCCGGTTGCTGCCGCCTGGCGGGGTCGGAGTCGGTACCCGCGACCCAGGCGGCTGCGCCCCTGGCGGCGAGGACCCCGGGGGCGGGCTCACCGGTGGCGGCGTGACCGGGGGCGGACTCACAGGCGGTGGCGCCACCGGGGGCGGGCTCACGGGTGGAGGTGTCACCGGGGGCGCGTTCCCGGAGTCCGAAGGGCCACCAGCACCGGGCGGCCCCCCGATCTCCGGAGGCGGCGGCACGTCCGCGGGCGAGTTCTGACCCGACAGGTCCGAGCCCGGCGGTCCCCCCACTCCCGGCGGGTCGGGCACGGACGGTCCCCCAACACCCGGGCCGTCGGACCCGGACGGGCCTCCGACGCCCGGCGGGTCGGAAACCGGCGGCGGATCGGTCACCGGTGGACCGTCGGTGCCCGGCGGCCCGTCAACTGCGGGCGGCTTGTCGACGCCGGGCGGTCCGTCGACACCAGGCGGTCCGTCGACGTCCGGCGGCCCGTCGACACCCGGCGGCCCGTCGACGTCCGGGGGCCCGTCGACACCCGGCGGCCCGTCGACGTCCGGCGGGCCGTCGCCATCCGGCGGCGTCTCGTACAGCGGCGGCGGCTCAAGCGCAACCCGGTGTTCGTCGTCGGCGCCGTGATCATCGCGGTGTTCG
>NZ_JBEPDU010000119.1:0-1279 GCF_040300525.1 Saccharopolyspora sp. NPDC000359
ACTCGACGGCGGCGAAGCAGTCCTCCAACCGGCGGGTGTCGGCCAGGACCACCGCGCCGAGCGCGCCGCGCACCAGGTCCTCCCACATGAACCAGGGGCAGAACAGCACCTCGCGGTCGGCCGGGATGGAGCGCACCACGTCGACCGCGTTGGACGAGGTGCAGCAGATGTCGGTCTCCGCCTTCACCTCGGCGGTGGTGTTCACGTAGGACACCACGACCGCGCCCGGGTGCTCGGCCTTCCAGGCGCGCAGCTGCTCGGCGGTGATCGAGTCGGCCAGCGAGCAGCCCGCGCGCTCGTCCGGGATGAGCACCGTCTTCTCCGGGCCGAGGATCTTGGCGGTCTCGGCCATGAAGTGCACGCCGCAGAAGACGATCGTGCTCGCGCTGCTGCTGGCCGCGATGCGGCTCAGCGCCAGCGAGTCGCCGGTGTGGTCGGCGACGTCCTGGATCTCGGGCAGCTGGTAGTTGTGCGCCAGCAGCACCGCGTCCCGCTCGTCGGCCAACGCTCGGATCTCCCGGGCCCAGTCGGCGTCGGCCTGCACTCCCGTGTAACCGGCGTCGGTCCGCTCCCAGGTGGCAGTAGCGGCCATCTCGTCCTCCTCGCCGGATCCCCCGGTCGGCTGGCCGGAAGTTCCGCTGTACACCCCGGATCAACCACCCCGGGGTTTTCGCCTTAGAATCGAAAACGTGCCACATCCTAACACCGCTGGTCACCCGAACGAGAGCGACGCTGGTCACGAAGTGCTCGCCGGGGTCCTCCAGGTCCGCGACGACCACCTGCAGGTGATGCTCTGGCAGCGCGCCCGGGAACCGGACGTGCACCGCTGGTCGCTGCCCGGCGGACGGCTCGCCGCCACCGAAGACGTGGAGACCTCGATCCGCCGTCAGCTCGCGGAGAAGGTCGACGTGCACAAGCTCTCCCACGTCGAGCAGCTGTCGGTGTTCAGCGCCCCGGACCGGGTGCCCGACCGCCGCGTGGTGGCCACCGCCTTCCTCGGTCTGGTGCCGTCCGACGTCGACCCCGAGGTCCCCGCCGACACCCGGTGGCACCCGGTCGAGGACCTGCCGCCGACCGCCTTCGACCACCAGCGGATCGTGCTGGCCACCCGGGACCGGCTGCGCGCCAAGCTGTCCTACACCAACATCGGCTTCGCGCTGGCCCCCGCCGAGTTCACCGTCTCCGAGCTGCGCGGCATCTACTCCGCGGCGCTCGGCTACCAGGTCGCGGCGACCAACCTCCAGCGCGTCCTCACCCGCCGCGGGGCGCTGGAACCCAC
>NZ_JBEPDU010000120.1:0-1235 GCF_040300525.1 Saccharopolyspora sp. NPDC000359
ACGAGGTCAGCGACGGCCAGCTGCAGCGGGCGTGCCTGGCGCGGGCGCTGGCGCTGCGGCCCCGCTACCTGATCTGCGACGAGATGACCGCCATGCTCGACGCCTCCACCACGGCCGCGCTCGTGCAGGTCGTGGACCGGCAGGTGCACGAGCGCGGGACCGGGGTGCTGGCGATCAGCCACGACGAGGACCTGCTCGCCCACTGGGCGGCGCACGTGGTGCGCCTGGACGGCTCGTCAGCGGCGGTGTGATCCGGCGCGGATGCGCGGCGCGCCCGGCAGATCACTTGTCCGGGACGTGAGGTGGTGTGACAAGGTGGGGCGTGCGCGGTCGCGGGGGACCGCTCGGCAAGTGACGACGGACCCGAGGAGTCGACGGTGAGCGAGGGCGAAGGCACCACATTCATGCAGTGGCGCGAGCGGGCCCAGACCGAGGTGCGCGACGACCGCCCGAAGATGCGCGCGGTCATGATCACCGCAGCGGTCGTGGTGGTCGTCGGGATCGTGGTGGGAGCCCTGTTCCTGCTGCTGTCCTGACCTGGACGAGGTTCCCAACCTCATTTCGCGCGGCGGTGCGGGCAGCGGAACCTCAGAGGCCGCTTGGGCTGCGGGATCCCTTCTCGCGCACGGTCCGGTGCACGGCGAACGGGCTGTCCCCGCCAGGCGACCTCTGAGAACCCGCGGCGGCGGGGGTGGGCTGTGCGCCTACAGCGCGTGCGGACACCTTCCGCGGTGCGGCCCTCGCGGTTGCGGAAGCACCAAGACCGGGCTCAGGGGGAATCGCGCGTCCCACCTCTGCTGGCACGCGTGGATGCCGTTGTCAGGGCTGGTCCTCGAGCGCGGTGATGAGCAGCCGGGACACCCGGTGGCCATCCATCGCCCGCACGGTGAACCGGTGGCCGAGGGCCGCCACCGAGTCGCCCTCCTGCGGGACCTGGCCGAGGCGGCTGACCACGAAGCCCGCCACCGTGTCGAACGGCCCGTCGGGCAGCCGGATGCCGGTCTGCTGCTCGAAGTCGCTGCGGTGCAGCAGGCCGTCGACCTCGTAGCTGCCGTCGGCCTTGGCGCGCACCGGCGACGCGCTCGGGTCGTACTCGTCCCAGATCTCGCCGACGACCTCCTCCACCAGGTCCTCGACGGTGACGATGCCCGCCGTTCCGCCGTACTCGTCGATCACCACCGCCAGGTGCCCGCTGCCGCGGCGCCGCATCTGCGTCAGCGCGGCCAGCACCGGCT
>NZ_JBEPDU010000121.1:0-1231 GCF_040300525.1 Saccharopolyspora sp. NPDC000359
GGTCTACCACGCGGCGGGCGCCTCCGGTAAGGGCGTGTTCTCGGCGGTGGAGCAGGCCGGAGCCAAGGCCATCGGGGTGGACTCCGACCAGTACATCCGCGTTCGCCTCGGACGCCAAGGCGGTCGGCATCCAGGTCGACCTCGCCGGGGTGGACCGCTCCGCGGTCGCCGCGCGGATCGGCACCGAGGGCATCGTGCTCGGCGGCGGCAACCCGATCGACCCGGACCCGCAGGTCTACAACAGCCTGCACTCCTCGGTGATCGGCAGCGGCACCTACAACAACCCCGGCCAGTACCGCAACGCCGAGGTCGACGCCGCGCTCGACAGGGCCCGCCAGGAGCTCGACCCGGCCAAGCGCGCGGAGTTCTACCGGCAGGCCCAGCGCGCCTACGTCGCCGACCCCGGCCTGGTGTACCTGGCCTTCGTCGACCACAGCTACGTGATGCGCGACGGCGGGTGGAACGGCTACCAGCCGCCGGTCGAACCGCACACGCACGGCACCACCTGGGGGCCGTGGTGGAACATCGAGGACTGGACACCGGCGGCATGAGCCGCGCGATCGGCCGCTTGGTCCTGCGGCGGCTCGGGTTCGCGGTCCCGGTGCTGGTGGTCGTGGCGCTCGGGGTCTTCCTGCTCGCCGCGGCCTCGCCGTTCGACCCGGTCCACCAGTACTACGGCGTGCAGATCTTCGGCGCGTCCGCCGCCGACGTCGCCCGGGTGCGGGCCGAGCTGGGGCTGGACGACCCCGTGCTGGTGCAGTTCTGGCACTGGTTGACCGGGGTGCTCGGCGGCGACCTCGGGGTGTCCCGGTCGTTCCGGCAGCCCGTCGCGCAGGTCCTCGCCGAACGCCTGCCGTGGACGATCCTGCTGGCCGCGACCGGGCTGGCGCTGGCGGTGGTGATCGCCCTGGTGCTCGGCACGGTCGCGGCGTGGCGGCAGGGCGGCTGGGTGGACCGGGTCGTCACCGCCACCGGCCACGCCCTGGAAGGCGTGCCGCCGTTCGTGCTGGCGCTGCTGTCCATCGCGGTGTTCTCGCTGGGCCTGGGCTGGCTGCCGGTGGCGGGGCTGACCGACGCTGGCGAGGCCGTCTCGTTCGGCCAGGTCGCCGAGCACCTGGCGCTGCCCGCGCTGGTGCTGGGCATCTCGCAGTCGCCCTGGCTGGTGCTGCACGTCCGGCAGTCGATGCTGACCTCGCTGGCCGAGGACCACGTGACCGGCGCGCGGGCGCGC
>NZ_JBEPDU010000122.1:0-1099 GCF_040300525.1 Saccharopolyspora sp. NPDC000359
CCCACCTCGCCCACCGCCGGGCCCGGCTGGCGAGGACCTGAGTCAGGGCTTGCGCCCCAGCCCGGCGAGCGTGGTGGTGTCGTGCTGCGCGAGCTCGGAGGGCTCGGTGCGCCACTGGCCGGAGCGCACCACTCCCGGGGCCACCAGCTCCAGGCCGGTGAAGTAGCCAGCGATCTGCTCCGGCGTCCGGTGGTTGTACGGGATCGCGCCGGACTCGCCGTAGCGCCGGGCCGCGTCCACCGCCACCGGGTCGCTGTTGTCGACGTCGAACAGCGCCAGGTAGGAGCCGCTCGGCAGCGCCGCCAGCAGGGTGTCCACCAGGGACCGCGCCCGGTCGTACTCCGGGATCAGGCCCATGATCCCGAACAGGATCAGGGCCACCGGCTGGTCGAAGTCGAGGGCCTCGCGGGCGCCTTCGATGATCGCCTCGGGTTCGCGGACGTCGGCGTGGATGTAGCGGGTGGCCCCCTCCGGCGTGCTCGTGAGCAGCGCGCGGGCGTGGGCCAGCACCAGCGGGTCGTTGTCGACGTAGACGATCCGGCTCTCCGGGGCGGCTTCCTGCGCGATCTCGTGAGTGTTCTCCGCGGTCGGCAGGCCGGTGCCGACGTCCAGGAACTGCCGCACCCCGCACTCGGTGACCAGGTGCCGGACCATCCGCCCCAGGCAGCCCCGGCTGGCCTGCGCGGCCGCCCGCATCCCCGGGAAGACCTGCAGGAAGTCCTCGCCCGCGGCGCGGTCGACCTCGTAGTGGTCCTTGCCGCCGAGCCAGAAGTTCCAGACGCGGGCCGCGTGCGGCACGGTCGTGTCCATCTCGTCGGACACGGCGGACCCCCGTACTTGGACGTCCTCGGATTCGGGCATACCGGCTTCTCCCTGGCGCACTGGATCGGTTACTGGCAGCTACTGTCTACCGCATCCGCGCCGCGCGCTGCAGGGGGTCGAATGGATTGGACCACTTCGTCCCGAATTGGTGGCGGGCACCGCGGTGGGCGGTGCTCGCCACCGCGGTGTCAGAAGCGGCGGTTGGCGAGGACCGGGATGGCCTGGCGGGCCTGCTCGACCGCGGCCGGGTCCACGTCGACGACCAGGACGTCCGGGG
>NZ_JBEPDU010000123.1:0-1081 GCF_040300525.1 Saccharopolyspora sp. NPDC000359
CGGTCGTGCTCGTCGCGGACGTCGCCGATGATCTCCTCGACCACGTCCTCCAGCGTCACGATGCCCGCCGACCCGCCGTACTCGTCGACCACCACGGCCAATTGCAGACCCGATCCGCGCAGGGTTTCCAGCAGCGCATCACCGTGCAAGGTCTCCGGCACCGTGGGAACGGGCTGGGTGAGCGCACCGACGAGGACGTGCTCGCGCTCCTCCGCGGGCAGACCGAAGGCCTGCTTGACGTGGACGACGCCGTGGATGTCGTCGAGGTCACCGCCGTGCACGGGGAACCGGGAGAACCCACTGCGGCGGGCCAGCTCCAACAAATCCAGCACGCTGTCCCCCACCTGCAACGCCTCCACCCGCACCCGCGGCGTCATCAACTCCTCAGCCGTGCGCTCACCAAACCGCAACGACCGGTCCATCAACTCCGCCGCCGACTCGTCCAACGTCCCGTGCTCAGCACTGGACCGCACGATCGACCCCAACTCCTCCGGCGACCGCGCCGACCGCAACTCCTCCTGCGGCTCCACCCCGAACCGCCGCACCACCCAGTTCGCACTGTCATTCATCGCATCGATCAACCACCGAAACACCCGCGAGAACCCACCGTGATACCCCGACACCGCCCGCGCCGTGGCCAACGGCCGCGCAATCGCCAAGTTCTTCGGCACCATCTCCCCGAACACCATCGACAACGTCGTGGCCAACAAGATCGCCAACACCAACGACACCGCACCCGCCCCCACCACAGGCACACCCACCGCCACCAACACCGGACGAATCAACTCACCGATCAACGGCTCAGCCACATACCCCGTCACCAACGTCGTCAACGTGATCGCGACCTGCGCACCCGAAAGCTGAAACGACAACGACCGGTGCGCCCGCGCCACCGCCCGCGCACGCCGATCACCCACCGCACCCACATGCGCATCAACCGTGCTGCGCTCCAACGACGTCAACGAGAACTCAGCCGCAACAGCCAACCCCGTCCCCACCGTCAACACACCCACGAACACCACACCCAACACAGCCCACACCACACCCATCACCGGCCACCCCACCGGCAACCACACACCAC
>NZ_JBEPDU010000124.1:0-1071 GCF_040300525.1 Saccharopolyspora sp. NPDC000359
CTGCCCGCGCTGCCGTTGCCGAGGTGCCCGGCGACCTCGTCGGGCGCCTGGTCGAAGCGGGCGGCGTAGTCGTTGTACATGACTCCGGTGAACACGCCGGTCCGGCTGCCGTGCAGCGACATCGGGTCGACTCCGGCGCGTTCGAACGCTTCCCAGGCGGTTTCGAGCAGCAGCCGCTGCTGGGGGTCCATGGCGAGTGCTTCGCGTGGGGAGATGCCGAACAACTCGGCGTCGAACTCGGCCGCGTCGTGCAGGAACCCGCCCTCCCGCACGTAGGACGTCCCCGGCGCTTCGCCCGTCGGGTCGTAGGTCCTCGCCACATCCCACCCGCGGTTGGTGGGGAAGGCGGAGATGGCGTCGTCCGCGGACGCGACGAGCTGCCACAGCTCCTCCGGCGTCGTGACTCCGCCGGGGTAGCGGCACGCCATCCCGACGATGACGATCGGATCGCTGCCGGTCGAGGCGATCGCCCGCGGCTCGGCGGTTCGCGCGGACGCGCCGAGGACCTCCGCCCGCAGGTGCTCGACCAGCGCGGTCGTGTTGGGGTGGTCGAAGACCAGCGTCGCGGGCAGCTGCAACCCCGTCGCCGCGTTCAGGCGGTTGCGGAACTCGACGGAGGTGAGCGAGTCGAACCCGAGGTCGCGGAACGCTTGGGCCGGGTCGACTGCGAGCGGGTCGTGGTGGCCGAGCACGGCCGCGACCTGGTCGCGGACGAGGGCGAGCAGGGCCGTGCCCTGGTCAGCCGAGGTCATCTGGCGCAACCGGTCGGCGAACGTGTCCGCCTCCCGCGTGGCGGCGCGGCGGCGAACCACCGGGACCAGCGCTCGCAGCAGGGCGGGCACGGAACCGGTCTCGGCGGTGAGGGCGTGCGCGTCCAGGTGCATCGGGACGACCACTGGCGAGTCCGCGGTGAGCGCGGCGTCGAAGAGCTGGAGGCCTTCCTTCTCCTGCAGCGGCCGCATGCCCCGCCGCAGGTCGAGGTGGTGTGCCATGCCGGTGGTCCAGGGTCCCCAGGCGATGGTGGTGGTGGGGTGTCCGGTGGTGGTGCGGTGGTGGGTGAGTGCGTGGAGG
>NZ_JBEPDU010000125.1:0-1062 GCF_040300525.1 Saccharopolyspora sp. NPDC000359
GGGGTCAAAGACCCCCGCACGGTCGGACAACGCAACGCCGACGGCCTGACCACCCTGCTCGACCTCGCCCTCGACCACGACGGCATGCCCCGCGTGGGCGGCCAACGCCCCCACCTCACCGTGACGATCAACTACACCGACCTCCAACAACAAGTCCACACCGCCCAGGGTGGTGCGGGGATGCTGGAGTACACCGGCCAGTACCTCAGCCCCCAGGCCATCCGCCGTATCGCCTGCGACTGCGAAATCCTCCCCATCGTTGTCGGTGGCGACAGCCTCCCCCTGGACGTGGGGACGAGCCAACGCACCGCACCCGCCCACCTACGGGCAGCGCTGCTGGCCCGCGACGGGACATGCGCCTTCCCCGGATGCGACCAACCCCCAGGAACCCCACAAGCCCACCACATCCGGCACTGGATCGACGGCGGCCCCACCGCCCTGAACAACATGGTGATGCTCTGCGCCCACCACCACCGCACCATCCACCACCACCACTGGCACATCACCCTCCACCAAGGCAAGCCGATATTCACCCCACCCCACCGAATCAACCCCACACGCACACCCCAACCCGGAACAACAGCACAACCCACCACACACCACCACGCCCTCACACAACTCACCCCACCACCACGCCCACCGGGCGACACAACACCCCACCACCCCACCCCCTAACCAGGTGCGGCACCCCACCCTGCCCACACACCCACACCCACACCCACACCCGCGTCCACACAACCAGAGCCCACACCCAGAGTTCAGAGTCAGACCCCACACCGCAACACCCACCGGATCGAAACCACCATCACACCAACACACAAGGCACCAGATCCGATGCACAACACCGAAAAAGACCCCACCACAACGCCCACCCGCCAACCCTCAACCTTCCAACCCGCCAACCCGCCAACCACAACCTCACCAGCCACCCAGCCACCCCGACCACAAACGCTTACCCACCATGACTAACCGACGACCACCAACTAAACAGCACCCCACCACCCAAACCCAACCCAACCACCCACGAGCCATAGCCACGAGCCACGAGCCACGAGCCACGAG
>NZ_JBEPDU010000126.1:0-1040 GCF_040300525.1 Saccharopolyspora sp. NPDC000359
GGCCGCAGCTGCAGCGTCGCGTCGGTCACGGCGCGCACCTCCGCCTCCCGCCCCAGCAGGAACCGCACGGACAACCGCTCCAGTTCGAGCAACTGTCCCGCCTCTCCGCGATTCTCAGTGGTGGTTGCGCCCGGAATCGAACTCGCGTTTCGCGGTTTCTTATGGCTGGGTTGCATCACGTTCCCCTGAGGTGCGGTGCGGTTGAGCAGGACTCCAGTTGACACAAGGGGCGTTGTGCGGGCCGATCCGAAACCGGCGCGGGCTGTTTGCGGTTTCGCGCGAAATCGGCATCTGGCACGCGTGCGGAACGCTGATCTCGCGCGAAATAGCCACCCCGCGCCGGTCACAGGGCCAGCTCCGATCGGCGTCGGGGGACGACGCGGTCGCGCCAGGTCGCGGCGAGGCCGGAGACCGCGAGGGTGGTCGCCACCAGGAGCAGCGACGGGAACAGCACGATCCACCAGGCACCCAGCAGGACCGCTTCGCGGCCCGCGCCGAGGATGTTGCCGATGCTGGCCAGGTGCGGTGGCAGGCCGAGGCCGAGGAAGCTCAGCGCGGTCTCGTGCCACACCGCGTGCGGCACGAGCAGCACCGCCGAGAGCGCCGCCTGCGGCACGATCGCGGGCAGCAGGTGCCGCACCAGGATCCGCCACCGCGACGAGCCGCCCGCGATCGCCGCGTCGACGTACGGGCGGCTGCGCAGCGACAGCACTTCGGAGCGCACGATGCGCGCCACCGTCGTCCAGTGCGTCAGGGCGATCGACAGGATCACCGCGCCCAGGCTCCCCCGGTACAGCGCGACGATCACGATGCCCAGCAGCAGGTGCGGAACCGAGTTGACGGTGTCCACCACGCGCATCAGCAACCGGTCCGGCCACCCGCCGAGGGACCCGGCGACCGCGCCCACCAGCGAACCGAGCACAGTGGACACCAGGGCGCTGAACCCGGCCACCAGCAGCGAGATCCGCAGCCCGGTCAACGACTGCACGAACAGGTCCCGGCCGCCGGAGTCGGTGCCGAAGGGGTGCGCGGGGCTCGGC
>NZ_JBEPDU010000127.1:0-1031 GCF_040300525.1 Saccharopolyspora sp. NPDC000359
GTGGGAGACGCGCAGCCAGGTGGTGCGGTGCTGGCTCAAGCCGTCTGCGATCTCACGGAGTGCCTTGTCTTCGCCGGAGAGGACGAGTGAGTTGGTGCTGTTGATGGCGGCGATGCCGACCTTGTCCTCGTAGCCGGTCAGGTGGGGCAGTACTTCGGTTTCGGTGGCGTTGATGGCCACCATGGCGCCGCCTTCGGGGAGGGTTTGCATGAGTCGGGCGCGTTCGGTGATGAGGGTGGCGGCGTCGGTGAGGGTGAGTGTGCCGGTGATGTGGGCGGCGGTGATTTCGCCGATGGAGTGCCCGGTGACGGTGTCGGGTGTGATGCCCCAGGATTCCCAGAGTCGGTAGAGGGCGGTCTGGAAGGCGAAGAGTGCTGGTTGGGTGTACTGGGTTTGGTTGAGCAGGTCCTCGTCGTCACCGAACATGACGTCGCGGAGTGGGTGCGGCAGGTGGTGGTCGAGCTCGTCGCAGGCGGCGTCGAAGGCCTTGGCGTAGGCCGGGTAGGTGTCGTAGAGCTCGCGCCCCATGCCCAGACGTTGGGAGCCCTGGCCGGAGAAGACCATCACCAACTCGCCCTCGCGCGCCCGGCCGGTAACCACGTCGGGATGTGCTCCGCCCCGGGCGAAGGTGAGGAGGGCCTGCACCCGACGGGCGGCGTCGTCGGCGACGACCACGGCGCGCTCCTCCTGCCGGGCGCGCGTGGTCGCGAGCGAGTAGCCGATGTCGAGCACCGAGTCGCCCTCGGAGACGTGGTTCGCGAGCCGGGCCGCCTGGGCGCGCAGAGCCGCCTGGCTGCGCGCCGTCAGCACCCACGGGATGTGGGGAAGTTCCTGCTGCGTCCGGGTTTCGTGGGTGGTGGGTGGTTGTTCGATGATGATGTGGGCGTTGGTGCCGCTGATGCCGAAGGAGGAGATCGCGGCGCGGCGTGGGTGGTGGGTGTCTGGCCAGGCCTGGTTTTGTGTGAGCAGGGTGACGGACCCGGTGTTCCAGTCGACCTGGTTGGTGGGTTCGTCGACGTGCAGTGTGCGGG
>NZ_JBEPDU010000128.1:0-1017 GCF_040300525.1 Saccharopolyspora sp. NPDC000359
GCTGGCCAAGCTCGTCGAGCTGGCCAGCGTCTCGGAGGCGACCGCGGCGTTGTCCGGTCCCCGGCGGGCGCTCACCCCGGACGTCGCGCGGTAGCTGCGGGGGTCACCGGGGCAGAAACCGACCTGGTAGTCGGCCACCCCGGTCATGGTCACCGGGTCCTCCGGCGGGCCGTAGGCCTGGATGTTCTCCGGGTTGGGGTCCAGCTCCCACCCGCTGACCGGCACGTCGTAGAGCGCGGTGCGCTTGGGCACCCGCACCACCTGCCAGCCAGGGACGACCGGGGTCAGGTCCGGGTTGGCCGTGCTCGGCGGCGCGGTGGTGGTGGTCTTCCTGGTGGTGGTCGGGGACGGCGCCGGTTGCGGTTGCGCCTCGTCGCGCCCGGTGGGGATCAGCAGCACGACGACCGTGGTCACGATGGCGATCACGGCCACCGCGGCGAGCGTGATCGCGGTGATCAGCGGACCGCGGCTCTTCTTCGGCGGTGGCGTCGGGAAGCCGCTGACCATGCCCGGGTACTGCGGCTGCTGGGGCTGCTGCGGCTGGCCGTACGCGCCGAAGCCCTGGTACTGGTCTGGCTGCGAGTACTGCGCGCCGCCCATCGGTTGACCGGTCAGCGGGTCGTACTGCTGACCGTGGGAACCCCAAGGACCACCGGGTGAGGACATGCGTTGATCCTATCCAGCGGCCCGTGGGCGATATGCCCAGGTCGGCGCAAGAACCGGCGTCAGTTCGCGCTGGAGCCCCGGGTGAACTCGGCCAGCGGCGCGGGCACCGCGCGCAGCTCGCGGAGGAACTCCGCCTCGCGCAGCAGCAATCGCCGGACCGCTCGCAGCCGCATCAGCGGGTCGGTCTCGGCCAGCAGGTCCTGCCGGTCCTCCACGGTCAGCACGCAGTCGTCGGCCAGCAGGTAGGACAGCGCCGCGGCGTCGTCGTCGGTGCCGGGGGCCTCGCGGCTCCCGCCGCGCAGGCCGGTGGAGTGGTAGCGCTGGTGCGCCGCGCGGGCGGCGGTGGCCAGG